>DATBHU010000099.1:0-7722 GCA_036557265.1 Polyangia bacterium | reverse complement strand
GAGGCCCGCGTAGGTGCCCGGCCGCGCGAGGATGTTGTTGTTCGCCGACGGACCGTAGCTCTGCGTTCCGTCGTGCATCGCGTTCATCTCGACGAAGCCGTAGAGCTTCGACTGCCAGCGCGCGAACATCGACGAGGACGTCGCGCCCCAGGGATCGGGCGCGGGCCGGACCATCACATCCTCGGGAGCAAGCAGCATCGCCTGGTCGGGCGGCGTTCGACCGGCGACGTCCGTCGGTGCCGGCGGCGCGGGCGCGACGGCCGGCGGTGGTGGTACGGGTGCCGGAGCTGCGGAGGGCGCGCCGGCATCGGCGCTCGGCTGCGGCGCCGGCTCCGGAATCTGGGCGCTGGCCCTGCGCGCCATCAACGCGCACACGACCGCGGCGACCGCGAAGGCGCGCGCGCTCATTTCTTGCGTTCGTTCCCTTCGAGCGCCTTCAATCCCGCGGCGATCACCTCGACGATCCGATCGACGTCGTAGACGCAGCCGCCCCAGGTGCCGCCCGACGCCTGCTGCAGCGCCGCCCACAGCCGCGTGTCGTCCGGCAGCTTGGCGTGCGGCGCCAGCCCCGGGTGCGGCGCGCGCGTCGCCAGCAGCCGCGCCGCGGCCGTCGCGTCCAGCTCGCGCCCGTCGGCGGCGACGAGGTTCACGCACCCCTCCAGCGTGTTGCGATCGATCACGATCTCGACGACGTCGCCGTCGCGCAGCTTGCCGATCGGCCCGCCCGCCAGCGCCTCGGGGCCGACGTGGCCGATGCACGCGCCCGTCGAGACACCCGAGAAGCGCGCGTCGGTCACGATGGGGCAACTCTTCCCCCACGGGATGAACTTGAGCGCGGACGTCAGCTGGTAGGTCTCTTCCATCCCGGTGCCGAGCGGCCCCGCCCCGATCAGCACGACGACGTCGTCGGCCTTCACGGGGGCGCCGCCGCCCTGCCCCTTTATCGCAGCAATCGCCTCGCTTTCGGAGACGAATACGCGCGCCGGGCCGCGGTGGCGGTAGACGCCGTCGGCGCCGATGATCGACGGATCGATCGACGTCGCCTTCACGATCGCCCCCTGCGGCGCCACGTTGCCGGACGGGAAGACCACCGTGCTGGCCAGGCCGGCGGCGCGCGCGGCGTCGGCGTTCATGATCACGCGGTCGGGATCGACGCCGTCCGACTCCTGCAAGCGCCGGCGCGCTTCACGGCGGCGGTCGCTCTGCTCCCACCAGTCGAGCACCGCGCCCAGCTTCTCGCCGGTCACCGTCAGCACGTCGGTGTTGAGCACGCCCATCTTCCGCAGGTGCAGCATCACCTCGGGCACGCCGCCCGCCATGAACACCTGCACGGTCGGGTGGTTGCGCGGGCCGTTCGGCAGCGCGTCGACCAGCCGGGGCGTGGCGCGGTTGATCCGGATCCAGTCGTCCACCGACGGCCGCTTCAGCCCCGCCGCGTGCGCGAGCGCCGGGATGTGGAGCAAGAGGTTGGTCGACCCGCCGAACGCCGCGTGCAGCAGCATCGCGTTCTCCAGCGCCGCCGGCGTCAGGATCGCCGACAGCGGCGTGCGCGCCGCGTGCAGGCGCACCAGCGCGCGCGCCGAGCGGCGCGCCATGTCCAGCCAGATCGGCTCGCCCGACGGTGCCAGCGCGCTGTGGGGCAGCGTCAGGCCGAACGCCTCGGCCACCACCTGCGCCGTCGCCGCCGTCCCCAGGAACTGGCAGCCGCCGCCCGGCGTGCCGCAGGCGCGGCAGCCCATGTCGGCGGCCTCGTCGACGGTGATCAGGCCGTGCGCGTAGCGCGCGCCGATGGTCTGCACCTTGCCCGCGTCCTCGGCCCCGACCGCCGGCAACGTGACGCCGCCCGGGACGACGATGCCGGGATAGTCGCGCGACCCGGCCAGCGCCAGCAGCGTCGCGGGCAGCCCCTTGTCGCAGGTCGCGATCCCCATGACGCCCGCGCGCCGCGGCAGCGATCGGATCAGCCGCCGCATCGTCATCGCCGCGTCGTTGCGGTACGGCAGGCTGTCGAACATGCCCGTCGTCCCCTGCGTCCGCCCGTCGCACGGATCGCTGACGTAGGCGGCGAACGGAACGACGCCCTCGGCGCGCAGCGCCTCCGCCGCCGCGCGCACCAAGAGGCCAATCTCCCAGTGACCGGTGTGGAACCCGAGCGCCACCGGCGCGCCGTCCTCCGCGCGCAGCCCGCCCTGCGTGCTGACGATCAGGAACTGCGCGCGGCCCACCTCGGCGGGGTCCCAGCCCATCCCCGCGTCCTGCGTCATGCCGAACAGGTTGCCGCTCGGCTCCTCGAGCAGCATCTTCGCCGTGATCGGCAGCCGCCCCTCCGGGCCCTTCGCCTTCGTGCGCGTGGTGGCGAGCAGCTCGCCGGTGCCCAGAATCTCCTCGAGCAAAATCTTGTTGCGATCGATCAGCGACGCGGTCGGCTGCTCAGGCTCATTCACTCTGCGACATCCTGCTGCGTCCACGCACCGTCGATCAAGCGCCACATCTTGCCGGTCGGGTTCTTGTTGGCGAGCTCGGGCGGCAGGCGGTGGGGGCGGACCGCGTCGTAGCAGCGCAGCGCCGCGAACCGGAGCAGCGACGCCGGGATGCCGACGGCGGTGAAGCCGGGGTGGCCGGTGGCCGGGTACGGCCCGCCGTGGTTCATGGCGGGCGACACGGCGACGCCGGTCGGCATCTTGTCGTTGAGCAGGCGCCCCACCTTGCCGCGCAGCACGGACGCGAGGCGCGCGTAGTCGGCGTCGTCCTTGCCGGTGGTGTCACTGTAGACGCAGCCGGTGAGGTTGCCCTCCAGCGCCGCCGCGACGGCCGTCATCTGCGCGACGTCGTCGGCGACGACGACGGTGTTCACCGTCCCGAACGCCTCCGTCTGCAGCTCGTGCGGCCTGGCGAGGAACGTCGCCGCCGACACCTCGAGCAGCGTCGGCTGGAACGCCGCGCGATCGCCGGCGACGGGATGGCCGCCGGCCAGAACGCGCGCGCCGCTGGCGGTCAGCTCTTTCAGCCCCGCGGCGATCGCCGTCGCGCCCGACGGGCCGAGCAGCGTCCCCGCCGTCCCCGCCGCGAACAGCGCCGCCAGATCGCCGACGAACGCCGAGCCCTTGTCGCCCTTCGGCACGATGGCCAGGCCCGGCCGCGTGCAGAACTGCCCCGCGCCCATCGCGCACGAATCGTAGAGCTCCTTGGCGATCGCGGCCCCGCGCTCGTCGAGCGCGCGCGGCAGCACGAACACCGGGTTGGTGCTCGACATCTCGAGGTAGATCGGCTTGCCGGCGCGGTCCGCGACCCCCTTCAGCTTGAGGCCGGCGCTCTTGCTGCCGGTGAAGCCCGTGGCGCCGACACGCTCGTCCGACACCAGCGCGAAACCGACTTCGGGCGGCGTGCGGTAGACGAGCTGCACCATCCCCGGCGGCAGGCCGGCGCCGCGCGCCGCCTCCAGCGCCAGCTCGGCGAGCAGCTTGCTGGTCCCCGGGTGCCCGGTGTTCGCCTTGCCGATGACCGGATTGCCGGCCGCGATGGCCGCCACGAAGTCACCGCCCGCGACGGAGTTGAACGCGTAGGGAAAGTTGTTGGGCCCGAACACGACCACCGGCCCGCCCAGGGGCCCGTAGTACGAGCGAAGGTTCGCCTTCGTGTCTATCGTCGCCAGCGACCACGAGCGATCGCGCGCCGCGGCGGCGCCCTGGCGCAGCTGGCCGGTGGTGCGCGGCAGCTCGACCTTGGCGAGGCGAGGCTCGCGCGGCAGGCCCGTCTCGCGCGCGGCGCGCTCCACCAGCGCGTCGGCGGCGGCCTCGATGCGCGCCGCGTAGTCGTCGAGGAAGCGCGCGATGGCGTCGGCCGAGATCGACCGCAGCGCCAGGGCCGCGTCCTCGGCGGCGCGGAACGCCGCCTCGACGTCTTCCTTGCCCGACACCGGGTACGACTCGGGCAACGGCTTGCCGGTCGACGGATCGATCGCGTTGAAGGAACCGGCCGGCTTGCTCGCCTGCCGCCACTCGCCGCCGATGAGAACGGGTTCCAGTGCCATCGTCACTTCGCCTTTCTCGAGACCGGGTTTTCCAGGGTCATGTCGCCGACGGTGATGGCGACGACGTCGCCGGGCGACAGCGAGAAGTCGGTGCCGGGGACGATGCCCGTGCCCGTCGACAGGAACGCGCCCTGCGGGAAGTCGAGCTCCATATAGAGGTAGCCCGCCAGCTCCTCGGGCGTCCGCTTGAGCTGCGACGTGCGCGTCTCGCCCGTGAACGCCGTGCGCACGCCGCGCGTGATCTCGAGGGCGATCGTCAGCTCCCGGAGCCGCTCGGTGTCGCCGACGTGGATGCCCGGGCCGACCGCGCACGAGCCGTTGTAGACCTTCGCCTGCGGCAGGTAGAGCGGGTTGTCGCCCTCGATGTCGCGCGACGAGACGTCGTTGCAGATGGTGTGGCCGACGATCTCGCCCGCGCTGTTGATCACCAGCGCCAGCTCCGGCTCGGGGACGTTCCAGGCGCTGTCCGCGCGCACGCGGATCGGCATGTCGTGGCCGGCCACGCGCCAGCCCGGCGCCTTGAAGAACAGCTCCGGCCGCTTCGCCTCGTAGACGCGCGTGTAGACGTCCTTGACCTGCGACTCCTCCTCGCGCGCGTCGCGGCTGCGCAGGTAGGTGACGCCGGCGGCCCACACCTCCTGCGTCGGCTCGACCGGCGCCAGCAGCTTGCTGCCCGCCGCCGGCTCGCCCTTGGGGAGGGCGCGCAGGAAGCCAGCCACCGACGCCTTGGGGAGCTGCAGCAGCAGATCCAGCGTGAACGAGGGAGGGAGAAACCCGCCGTCCAGCGCCCAGCGCGGGCCGGCGGCGGTCTCGTGCCGCGACAGGTACATAGTTAGGGTTGTTTATCGCCCGCCGGGCGATCCGTCAACGCGCCGGCGGCGCGCGGCGATCAGCGCCCCGGCGGCCGTTTCGCGTCATTCCGTGCAGGCGCCCGCGCGCTGGGTGACCCACGACCCGCCGCAACAGATCGAGAAGTAGTCGGTGCAGCCGCCGTAGCGGCAGAGCTGGCCGTTCTGATCGCAGGTCGAGCCGTACACGGGAAGCTGCGCGGGACAGCCGGGGCTGGGGGCCCAGCAGGTCCAGTGCTGCGAGCCGCCGCAGCTGCAGAACGCATCCGCGTAGGCGCACCAGCCCGGAGGCGTGCAGGCCGCGCCCGCCTGCGCGTCGGCTTCGACCGGACAGGTCTCAGTGGAACAGCCGGGCAAGGCCAGCTGCCAGGTCAGTCCGGTGCCGCAGCTCCACATCACCCGGCATTGCACGTTCGGCGTGTTGGCGTACTCGCACTTTGCGCCGGCGAGCGGGCAGGCCGCGCCGGCCCGCGGCGAGGTCGGCGGGCAGACCGGCGTCGACGGGACGGCCGGGCAGCCCGCCGCCACGCCGTCGGTCACCCAGGTGACGGCGTCCGTCGCCGCTCCGTCGACCGCGCCGTCTCGGCCTCCGCCGCCGGCGCCGCCGATCGCGATGGTGCCGCCCGTGCCGGTGCCGGTCCCCGTCGCACCACCCGAACCGACGCCGGCGCCGGCGCCGCCGCTGCCGTCCCCTCCGGTGCCGCTGCCGAGACCGATCCCTGCCTCACCCTCCCCCGCGTCCGGCCCGCCGAGCGTGCCGCGCTTGCAACCACCGCCGGCCGCGACCGACACGCCGGCCAGCACCGACAGCACGCACGCCAGACGCCGCATCGCCGATAGAGTATCCCGCCGGCGCCGCTGCGGCTCAGCTCACGAAGGCGGCAGCGCCAGCATCAGCACGGTCAGGCACATCTCGTTGCGCGTGCCCCAGCCCGGGAGGACGGGCATGGTGTCGGCGCGCGTGTCGTAGTCGCAGGTGACGCGCACCTGGGTGCTGGGCGTGATGACCGGCGGCGTCTTGTAGAAATAGAACTCCTGCCAGTGGAAGTCCCAGGTCTCGAGCTGGGCGGCGCAGGCGAGGTTTCCCGCCGGACCGAGTTCCAGCTTCTCGCGCAGGCCGCGGCCGTGCATGTGCGGCATGACGGCGACCAGATCGGCGGACGGAACGCCGTTCAAGCCGATCTGGGCGGCGGACTGGGTCCAGGTGTACGCCGTGTCCGCCTGCCCGGGCGGCAGCGAGTCCGGCGTCGCGTTGTTCAGGCTGTCGAGGAACCGATCGGGCAGCGCGAAGGCGAGCTGCCGGTTGACCGACGGGGCGAAGCGCAGGTGGATCGTGGTGCTGTCGCTCTTGCCGGCCGACGCGGGGTCGGCGAGGTTGTAGTGGATCTGGACCACCAGCTTGTCCGTGGTCTTGATCGGGACGCCCATCCCGTCGGGATAGCTGACCACGCCCTGCCCCGGCGCCCACGTCACCGGCACGCCCGACACGTTCACGCCGTCGCCGGCCGCGCCGAAGCACGGCCATCCCAGCCGATCGGGCGAGTCGTCGTCGAGCGCCTGCATGATCGCCGCGTTGGTCTGCCCGCCGGAGCCGAGCTCTTGCGGATCGACGACGAACGCGATCACGTGGTGGACGATTGACGGCTCACCGGGCGTGACCGCGTAGCCGGTGAGGAAGCTGCCTCCCGCGGCGGCGGGCGGATCCATCAGGAAGCAGCGGTACTCGTCGGCCTCCGCCAGCGCCCCGCCCTGGGCGACGGGCGAGAACATCGGCGTCGCGAGGTCCAGCGCGCCGTCGAGGGTCGGCTGCGGCGGCAGCGTCAGCGTCACGGGCGTCCCCTCGGCCTGCGCGCCCGACACCCAGGCCGCGATGGTCGCCTTCTGCGCCGCGGTCAGCGTGGCCTCGTCGTGAAACGAACCGCAGCTGCCGTCGTGGTCCATGAAGTAGGGAGGCATCGTGCCGGCGTTGACCTGCACCAGCTCCTGCGCGGCGTTGGCGTGCGCGTCGGCGTAGTTGTCGAGACGAAACGGCGCGATGCCGCCCTGCTGGTGGCACTTCACGCACTTCGAGTTGTAGATGGGCGCGACGTCCTTCCAGAAGGTCACGTCACTGGAAGTCGTGCCGCTGCCCCCGCACGCGACGAAGACGATCGGAATCCACGACACGATCAGGGCCAACTTGGCGTTCATCGAAGGCTCCTTCGTTGATTGCGCCGGTACAGACACGACGACCGCCCCGGCGCGTTGTCTCATTCACCCAACACCTCAGCCACGTCTTTGAGTCACCGCCCGTCGCCAAATTCGGCGGACGCCTGTCGTCCGTCGGCGATCCGTGCGAGATTCCGGAATCGTGACGCCGGTCGATCTGAAGCTGGTGCTGGTCGCCCTGATCGCGATCGGAACGCTGGTGCTGCTGGTCACGCGCTTCAAGGTGAACGCGTTCATCTCGTTGCTGCTGGCGTCGCTGATCGTCGGGCTGTCGGCGGTCGCGATGGGGCGGCCGTCGCTGACGGTGGTCGGCGTCGTGAAGTCGTTCTCGACCGGGCTCGGCAACGTGATGGCCGGGATCGCCGCCGTGATCGGGCTCGGGACGATGCTGGGAAAGCTTCTTGCCGAATCCGGCGGCGCCGAGGTGCTGGCCAAGGGGTTCGCGCGCTTCTTCGGACCGAAGCGGATCCAGTGGTGCGTGATGGCGCTGGCGCTGGCGGTCGGGCTGACGACCTGGTTCGCGGTCGGCTTCGTGCTGCTGCTGCCGATCCTGCTGACGCTGACGCAGGAGACGCGCCAGCCGTTCCTGAAGCTGACGCTGCCGCTGCTGTCGTGCATGTCGGTCATGCACGGCCT
>DATBHU010000098.1:0-5138 GCA_036557265.1 Polyangia bacterium | reverse complement strand
CTCGGGACTGGGAAGCGGTGAACAGTAGGAACACCCGGCGGTGAAAGCCGCCGGGCGGCTCGCGAGCCCGAAGACCTGCCAGCACCCGGCGCCGGGAGAAATCCGGCGGCGGTTCGACCTGGAAGCCTCGCGGGAGGCGGGTAGGTCCGGTCAGCTCGGGCGGCCTTCCGCGCGCTCGCGTCGTCCCGGCTCTTGCCGTCCACATTGCCTCTCGCGCGGCGTCCTTCACGCCCGAGGGGGCGAGACGAGGAGAGAGCCCATGCTGACCGGAATGCTGACCGAGGTGCTGAGCGAGACACCGACCGCGACGACTGGAGCGGACACGTACCCCCAGACGACGATGCGCGTGCGCAAGCGCAACGGAGCGTCGGAGCCGGTCGACGTCAACAAGATCGTCCGCGCCGTGAACCGCTGCTGCGTCGGCCTCCCCGACGTCGACGCCATGCGCGTCGCGACCAAGACGATCAGCGGGCTCTACGACGGCGCGACGACGCGCGAGCTGGATCAGCTCTCGATCCAGACCGCCGCGGCGCTGATCGTCGAGGAGCCGCAGTACGCGAAGCTGGCCGCCCGGCTGCTCGCCACCACCATCGACAAGGAGGTGCGCAACCAGGAGATCCACGCGTTCTCCCAGTCGGTGCTGGCGGCGCAGCGCCTCGGCCTCGCGAACGATCGCCTGGCCGCGTTCGTGAACGGCAACGCGCGCAAGCTGAACGACGCCATCGCCGCCGAGCGTGACCGCGAGTTCGAGTACTTCGGCCTGCGGACGGTGTACGACCGCTACCTGCTGCGCCATCCGAAGAGCCGGCTGGTGCTCGAGACGCCGCAGCAGTTCTTCCTGCGCATCGCCTGCGCGCTGTCGCAGACGGTGGCCGACGCGCTCGAGCTCTATCGGCTGTTCTCGACGCTCGAGTACCTGCCGAGCTCGCCGACGCTGTTCAACGCGGGGACGCGGCACGAGCAGCTGTCGAGCTGCTTCCTGCTCGATTCGCCGGAGGACCACCTGGCCGGCATCTACCAGCGCTACACCGACGCCGCGCTGCTCTCGAAGTTCTCGGGCGGCATCGGCCTCGCCTACCACCGCGTCCGCTCGCGCGGCTCGCTGATCGAGAGCACCAACGGGCACTCGAACGGGATCGTGCCGTGGTTGAAGACGCTGGACGCGTCGGTGGCGGCGGTGAACCAGGGCGGCAAGCGCAAGGGCGCCTGCTGCGTCTACCTCGAACCGTGGCACGCCGACGTCGAGGAGTTCCTCGCCCTGCGCGACAACACCGGCGACGAGGCGAGCCGGACGCACAACCTCAACCTCGCCAACTGGATCCCCGACCTGTTCATGCGGCGCGTGGAGGCGGACGCCGACTGGAGCCTGTTCGATCCGAAGGTCGTGCCCGCCCTGCCCGATCTCCACGGCGACGCGTTCGAGCGCGCCTACAGCGAGGCGGAAGCGGCCGGCCTCGCAAGCAAGACCGTGAAGGCGCGCGAGCTGTACGCGCGGATGATGCGGACGCTGGCGCAGACCGGCAACGGCTGGATGACGTTCAAGGACAAGTCCAACCGCGCCTGCAATCAGACCGCGCTGCCGGGGCGGACGGTGCACCTGTCGAACCTGTGCACCGAGATCATCGAGGTGACGTCGGGCGCCGAGACCGCCGTCTGCAACCTCGGCTCGATCAACCTCGCGCGCCACCTGCGCCGCACCGACGACGGGGCGCTGGTGTTCGACCTCGAGAAGCTGGGGCGCACCGTCCGCACCGCCGTGCGCCAGCTCGATCAGGTGATCGATCTCAACTTCTATCCGATCCCGACCACGCACGCGTCGAACGTGAGCTGGCGTCCGGTCGGCCTGGGCGTGATGGGCCTGCAGGACGTCTTCTTCCAGCTGCGGTTGCCGTTCGACGCCCCCGACGCGCGCCGGCTGTCACGGCTGATCGCCGAGGAGATCTACTTCCATGCGCTGTCGGCGTCGGCGGATCTCGCCGCCGAGAAGGGGTCGCACCCGTCGTTCAGTGAAACGCGGGCGGCGCGCGGCGAGCTGCAGTTCGAGGCCTGGGGCGTCGCGCCCGAGGACGCGGCGCGCTGGCAGGCGCTGCGCGAACGGATCGCGGCGGTGGGACTGCGCAACTCGCTGCTGGTCGCGATCGCGCCGACGGCGACGATCGCGGCCATCGCGGGCTGCACCGAGTGCATCGAGCCGCAGGTGTCCAACCTGTTCAAGCGCGAGACGCTGTCGGGCGATTTTCTGCAGGTGAACCGCCACCTGGTCGCGGAGCTGAAGGGGCTCGGCCTGTGGACCGAGGACATGCGCGGCCGCCTCAAGCTCGCGGAGGGATCGGTGCAGGCGCTCGCCGAGCTGCCCGAGGAGGTGCGCGCCATCTACCGCACCGCCTGGGAGATCCCGATGCGGTCGCTGATCGACATGGCGGCCGAGCGCGGCGCCTTCATCGATCAGAGCCAGTCGCTGAACCTGTTCATCGAGAGCCCGAACATCGGCCAGCTGTCGTCGATGTACTTCCACGCCTGGAAGCAGGGCTTGAAGACGACGTACTACCTGCGCTCGCGGCCGGCCACGAAGATCGCCAAGGCGACCGTCGACGCGTCCGCCGTCGCCTGCTCGCTCGAGAACCCCGGCAGCTGCGAGGCCTGCCAGTGAGCGCCGTCAGCCGCCCCGCCCGCCTGCTGGATCCGGGCCTGTGCCTGACGCTGCGGCCGATGGCCTATCCGGCCTTCTTCGAGATGTACCGCGCCGCTATCAAGAACACCTGGACGGTCGAGGAGGTCGACTTCTCGACCGACGTCGGCGATCTGGCCGGCAAGATGACGGACGCCGAGCGCCACCTGGTGCAGCGGCTGGTCGCCTTCTTCGCGACCGGCGACTCGATCGTCGCGAACAACCTGGTGCTCAACCTCTACCGCCACGTCAACGCGCCGGAGGCGCGCATGTATCTGTCGCGGCAGCTGTACGAGGAGGCGCTGCGCGTCCAGTTCTACCTGACGCTGCTGGACACCTACGTCCCCGATCCGGCCGAGCGCGCCCGCGCTTTCGCCGCCGTCGAGAACATCCCGTCGATCCGGAGGAAGGCGCAGTTCTGCCTGCGCTGGCTCGATTCGATCCAGCGCCTGGACCGGCTGGAGACGCGCGACCAGCGCCGGCAGTTCCTGCTCAACCTGATCTGCTTCGCCGGCTGCGTGGAGGGGCTGTTCTTCTTCGGCGCGTTCGCCTACGTCTACTTCCTGCGCGCGCGCGGCCTGCTGCACGGGCTGGCCGCCGGCACCAACTGGGTGTTCCGCGACGAGAGCGCGCACATGGCGTTCGCGTTCGAGGTGGTGCGGACCATCCGGCGCGAGGAGCCCGACCTGTTCGACGCCGGCATGACCCGGGCGGTGTCGCAGATGTTCGACGAGGCCGTCGTCTGCGAGACGCAGTTCGCCGAGGACCTGCTGGGCCGCGGCGTCGCCGGCCTGTCGGTGGGCGACGTGCGCCGCTACCTCGAATACTGCGCCGACCAGCGGCTGGTGACGCTCGGCTTGCCGAAGCTGTACGGCACGCGCAACCCGCTGGCGTTCATGGACCTGCAGGACGTCCAGGAGGTGACGAACTTCTTCGAGCGCCGCGTCTCCGCCTACCAGGTCGGCGTGGTCGGCGACGTGGTGCTGGACGCCGCGTTCTGACGGCCCCGCGCGCGCCTCACTGCACGGGCGGAGGCGTGGTCGCCTCCAGCCAGCGGCCGATCTGCGGCAGCGTCTGCGTCAGCACGTGCGGGTCGCCGTCCGGGTAGCCGTCGGTGACGGTGGCGGCGGCGTCGAACCACGCCAGCGTGAAGTCGACCTGGACGCGGCCTCGAAAAACTGCCTGCTCCGGTCAGATCAGCCGCACCGACTCCAGCACGAGATCCCGGATCAGCGTCTGGTACTCGGCGTGGGTCCTGTGCTCCGTCGAGCGCCAGGACCGGCCTTCGTTCAGCTTCATGTAGGCGTGGTACGCGGGGGCGCCGGGGAACGTCACGTTGTCCGCGACGACGACGGAGCCGGGGTGCAACCACCCTTCGTCCTCGATCCGCTGGAGGTCGGGCAGGTAGGCGTCCTTGGCGTGGTCGACGAACACGAAGTCGACGCTGCCCGCGCCGAAGCCGTGGCGGTCGCGCAGCGCCGCGCGCGTGGCGCCGCCGTCGCCCAGCGCGCCGACGATGACGGTGATGCGCGCGCCGACGCCCGCGTGGTCGAAGATGCGGCGCGCGATGTCGGCGTTCGCCGGGTTGAGCTCGATCGAGACGATGCGCGCGTCCGGCGCGGCCCGCGCCATGCGCAGCGCGCTGTAGCCGCAGTAGGTGCCGAGCTCGAGGATCCGCCGCGGGCGCGCGCGGCGCACGGCGCCGTCGAGGATCTCGCCCTTCTCGTCGCCGACGTTGATCAGGAACGACTTGTCGTAGGCGAAGCGATCGATGGCGCGGATCGCGTCCGCCAGATCGCCGCGACGCGCGTTGACGGTCACGTATCGGGCGAGCCTCTCCTCGCGGCCGTCGCCCGCCTGCCAGTGGACGAGCAGCTGCCGCTTCGCCGTCAGCGCCATCCTGAGCAACGACCAGCGCAAGAACGGCAGCTTCTTCTTCCAGCCCGAGGTGGGCGCGGCCTCCCCGGGCGTGGATGTCTGCATCTCGATCGGCGCGCGGCCGCGCTAGCGCCGGCGCGGCCGGCGGCGCCTCACGATACCGAACGCGGCGAGGAGCAACAACGCCAGCGCTCCGCCTGGCGATCCGCCGGTGACGGCGCAGGCGCAGCCCGACGGGCCGTTGTCTCCGGGGCCGGTGCCGCCGCTGCCGGCGGGCGAGGTGCCTCCCGAACCGGTGACGCCCGTGCCGCCGCTGCCGGCCGGTTCGACGGTCCCGCCGCTGCCGGTCGCGCTGCCGCCCGTGCCCGGCCCGCTGCCGCCGGTGCCGGTCGCGCTGCCGCCGGTGCCCGGCCCGCTGCCGGCGGTGCCCGGCGTCGAGCCGCCCGGCCCGCTGCCACCGCTGCCGGCGGTGGTCCCGCCGCTGCCGGTCGTGCCGCCGCGGCCGCCAGTCGAGCCGCCCGCGCCGCCCGCGGTTCCGCCGCTGCCGTTGCCACCGTTGCCACCGGCGCCAACACCGTTGCCGCCGCGGCCG
>DATBHU010000097.1:0-9070 GCA_036557265.1 Polyangia bacterium | reverse complement strand
GCGGCTGACATCGCGCTGACCGACGGCATCGAGGTGCTCAACCCCGATCACAAGATCCTGACCTGCTCGAAGGGCGCGAAGCTGCGCGTGGAGCTGCATGTCGGCACCGGCCGCGGCTACGTCCAGGCCGAGCGCAACAAGGGCGCGCAGACGCCGGTCGGCGTGATTCCGATCGATTCGCTGTTCTCGCCGATCCGGAAGGTGAACTTCCAGATCACGAACGCGCGCGTCGGACAGCAGACCGACTACGATCGCCTGACGCTCGAGGTGTGGACCAACGGCGCCGTCCGTCCGGACGACGCGGTGGCGTTCGCGGCGAAGATCCTGAAGGACCAGCTGTCGATCTTCATCAACTTCGAGGAGGGCGCGGAGCCTTCGCACGACGCGCACGTCTCGGAGGAGCAGGCGAAGCTGAACGAGAACCTGTGGAAGTCCGTCGACGAGCTGGAGCTGTCGGTCCGCTCGGCGAACTGCCTCCAGAACGCGAACATCCGCTACATCGGCGAGCTGGTTCAGCGGACCGAGTCGGAGATGCTGAAGACCAAGAACTTCGGCCGCAAGTCGCTGAAGGAGATCAAAGAGATCCTCGCCGAGATGGGCCTGTCGCTCGGCATGAAGCTGGAAGGCTGGCCCGGCGACGGTCCGCCCAAGAAGGCCTAGTCGAAGGCCTAGTCCTAGGCTTCGTAGACCGCGTCACCACAACCGCCCGACTGAAAGCCCTGAGCCATGCGACATCGTCTAGCTGGAGTTCGTCTTTCGCGTACGTCCGCGCACCGTAAGGCGCTGTTCTCGAATCTGATCGCGGCGCTGTTCTACAACGAGCGGATCCGCACGACCGACGCGAAGGCGAAGGAGACCCGACGGCTGGCCGAGCGGACGATCACCTGGGCGCGCCGCGTGAGCGACGTGCTCGGGAAGAAGCCCGAGCGGCGGTCGCTGGACGAGTCGGCGCGCGTGGTCCACGCGCACCGGATGGCGCGGCGCGTGGTGCGCGATCGCGGCGCCGTGCTGAAGCTGTTCGACGAGCTGGCGCCGCGTTACTTCGGCCGCCAGGGCGGTTACACGCGCATCATCAAGTTGCCGCAGCGCCCCGGCGACGCGGCGCCGATGTCGCTGCTGGAGCTGCTGCCCGAGGACGGCGCGGCCGCCAAGCCCGCCGAGAAGAGCGACAAGGGCGCCGAGAAGGCCGCCAAGGGCGAGAAGGCCGAAAAGGCCTCCAAGGCCGAGGCCAAGGGCGGCGAGAAGGCCGCCAAGGCCCCCAAGAAGGCCGCGAAGAAGTAGGGCCGGCCTTCGCTTCCTGGGCGAAGACCCCTCTCTCTAACCCTCTCCCCGCTCCGCGGGGCGAGGGGACCTGATCTGCTGCGCGCGGGCGAAGGGACCCGATCTGCTGCGCGCGGGCGAGGGATCTGATCTCCCTCTCCCGCTTGCGGGAGAGTCCGGGGTGAGGGCAGGCCGCTTGCGGGCGACGCTCGCCCGGGGGCCCAAAACCCGCGGTTCCCAAGGGCTACAGTTTCGCCAGGTTCCTGTCGAACCGTTTGAGTTGCAGGGCGTTGGTCGACCCTGCGGACGCGGAAAACAGGAGAGCGATGTCGTCGACGAAATCCCCGGGGGCCAAAGTGGCTGAGAACATTCAGAACGTTCGCGCTTCGGAGCGCTTCGATCTGGAGGTCAAGGTCGACCTCGAGAGCGACCACAACTTCTACACGGGCCTCACGCAGAACATCAGCGCCGGCGGCCTGTTCATCGCCACGCACCACCTGCGGCGGATCGGCGATCAGATCACGCTGAAGTTCACGATACCGGGATCCGACAAGCAGATCGCCGTCGAGACCGAGGTGCGGTGGATCCGCGAGAACTCCGCGCTGATGCGCGCCGACGGCGGCACCGGCATGGGCGTTCGCTTCATCAATCTCTCGGCCGAAGCGAAGGCCGCCATCGACGGCTTCGTGCAGAGCCGCGAGTCGCTGTACTACGACGACGAGGACTAGCGAGACCCCTCTCCCTAGCCCTCTCCCCGGTTCGCGGGGCGAGGGGACCGGATCTCTGACCCTCTCCCTGCTGCGAGGGTTGACAGGGGGCCGCGGCGCGGGCGTATAACGCCGCCGATGGGCGATTCGGCGGCGCAGCTACCGGGGATCGGGTGGGAGTCGCTGACGCTGTCGTTCGCGTCGCTGGGCCTGGTCTGCTTGGTCGCCTGGGGGACGCTGCGGCTGCTCGCCGGCCGGGGCGTCGGCAAGGCGTCGAGCGCCATCCGCGTCGTGGCGCGCTGCCCGCTGGAGCCGCGCCGGTCGGTGTTCGTGATCGAGACCGCCGGGCGCTGCTTCCTGGTCGGCGTCGGCGACGGCCCGATGGCGCTGCTCGCCGAGCTGGACGGCGACAAGCTGCCCCGGCCGGCCGAGAGCGCGGGCTCGCGCTTCGCGGACGTGCTCGCGCGCGTGCTGGGGCGCTCGGCCAAGAGCCCGCCCGCGGACGCGCCCGTGAAGCCGATATGAGGCGGGGGCTCTGGTGGGGCGGGGCGGCGCTCGCCGCCGCCGTCGCTCTGACGCCGGGCGCCGCGCGCGCCGCCGCCCACGCGTCCGCCGCGGCGCACGACGGCGGCCTCGCCTCCCGCCCGCTGGTGCTGATCCTGGTGATGGCGGCGCTGTCGCTGATCCCGTTCGCGCTGCTGATGGTGACGTCGTTCGTCCGCATCTCGGTGGTGCTGTCGATCCTGCGCAGCGCGATCGGCACGCCCTCCGTGCCGCCCACGCAGGTGCTGACGGGCCTGTCGCTGGTGCTGACCATCGCCGTGATGGCGCCGACGGCGCAGCGCATGTACGACGCGATGAAGCCGGCGCTCGGCGCGGCCGCGGGCGGTGACATCACCAGCGCCGAGACGCTGGGCGCGCTGGGCGGCGCCGGTGACCGCGCCAAGGAGCCGCTGCGCGAGTTCATCCTCAAGCACACGGACCCGCGCGATCGCGCGTCGTTCCTGGCCGTGACGCTGAAGAACCGCGCGCCCGCCGAACGCGCCGCCGTCAGCGAGCGCGACTTCGCCGTCATCGTGCCGGCGTTCGTCACGTCCGAGCTGCGGCGCGCCTTCCAGATCGGCTTCCTGCTCTTCATCCCGTTCCTGGTCGTCGACATGGTGATCGCGAACCTGCTGCTCGCGCTCGGCATGCACATGCTGTCGCCCACCACCGTGTCGCTGCCGTTCAAGCTGCTGCTGTTCGTGATCGCCGACGGCTGGACGCTGGTGATCCGCGGCCTGCTCGCCAGCTACGCCTGACCTGGGACCGACCATGACGACCTCGGCGACGACGCTGGTGCTGAACGCGATCCGCGAGGGGCTGCTGCTGGTGCTGTTGCTGTCGGCGCCGCCGCTCATCGCCAGCATGGTGACCGGCTTCATCGTCGGCCTGTTCCAGGCCGCCACGCAGATCCAGGACCAGACGCTGGCGTTCGTCCCCAAGCTGGTGGTCGTGCTGGTGGTGCTGGTGGCGATGGGGCCGGTGCTCGGGTCGTCGCTGGTGCGCTTCACGCAGGCCATGCTGCTCGCGATCCCGTCGCTGCGCTGAGGAGCCGTCGCGCCGTGCTGCCGCTGCCGTCGCCGTCGGGCCTGCTCGCCGTCGTCGTCGCCACCGCCCTCGGCGCCGCCCGCCTCGTGCCTGTGATCTGGCTGGTGACGCCGCTGGGCGGGCCGCGCCTGCCCGCGCCGGCGCGCGTCGGTTTCGCGGTGCTGCTGGCGCTGGTGGCCGCGCCCGTGCTGGCGGCGTCGCCGGGCGCCGCCGGGTTGCCGGACTGGTCGGCGCCGCAGCTGGCGCTGCTGCTCGCGCGCGAGATCGCCGTCGGTTTCTGCCTGGGCCTGGTCGCGTCGGCCGCGTTCCGCGCCGCCGAGATCGCCGGCCGGCTGGGCGACACGCTCCGCGGCGCCAACGTCGCCGAGATCCTGGTCCCCACCGCCGACGAACGCGCCAGCCCGCTCGGCGTCCTGTACGTCCTGCTCGCCACCGTCGTGTTCCTGCAGATCGGCGGCGTTCCCCGCCTGGTCGAGGCGCTGCTGGCGAGCTACCGGACGTTGCCCATCGCGGGCGGCCTCGGCGAGCCCGCCGTCCACCGCGCCGCGCTGGTGGTGGTGGTGGCGTCGGCCAGGCTGATCGCCTCCGGTCTCGCGCTGGCGGCGCCCGTCGTCGTGGCGCTCTGGCTGACCGACCTGGCGCTCGGCCTGATCGCGCGGGCGGCCCCGTCCGTCCCGGTCTATTTCCTCGGCCTGCCGCTCAAAGGGCTGTTGGCAATCGGCGTGGTCCTGCTGGGGCTTGCAATGTTACAGGCCAGTGTCGCGCGGGGCTTTGCGTCGTGGATGCACCTGCTGTCGCAAGCGGTAGCCGCCCTGCGGGGTTGACGATAGGATCAGCCTCATGCGTGCTGCCCCTGCGCTGTTCGTGTGCGCGCTCGCGGCCCTGCCGGTGGTCGGCTGCGGCGACATCGACGGCAGCAGCGAACCTTTCCCCGGCACCATCCTCTACCAGGACCCGGCGGGCGCCTTCGAGTTCAGGCTGCTGGAGCCGCCCTGGATCCCGCCGTTCATCGTCTCCTTCATGGGCCTGTCGATGACCTTCTCCGTCGTGCCGCCGCCGGACGCGACGGTCACGACCGACACGACCGTCCTCCTGAACCAGGCCCTCTACAGCTTGCAGTTCTCGAGCGTCACCGGCGATCCCGCCACGGCGATGGCGACCGTGAAGGGGAGCCTCCCCGACGGCGCCGCCGGCGGCCCCGCCAGCACCGTCACGACCGCGGCGGGCTCGAGCGGCGTCGAGATGGCCTGGCAGGAGACCGCCGACGTCTTTCATCGCGACGCGTTCCTGGCGGGCAGCGCGACGCCGACGTACCGGCTGCACTTCACCGCCCAGAAGCCGATCGACGACGACGACATGGTCGGCCAGATGATCAACAGCTTCAGGGCGAAATGACGGCGACGCTCAAGGCTGCAGCGATCGCGTTCGCCGTGTCCGTCGCGGGCGTGGCGCCGGCGCGCGCGCAGACCCAGCCGCCCCCGTTCGACGCCCAGGGCGCGCCGGCCGCGAGACGAACGCCGCCGCCCGCGCCACCCCCGCCGCCGGCCGCGACCGCGCCGCCGCCGCCCGCGCCAACACCGGCGCCCGCGCCGGCACCACCGCCGGCCGCGACACCGCGCCCCCCGGCGCCTCCCGCCGACGACGAGACGATCGACGATCCGAAGGTCTCGCGGCGCCTCGGCACGCGGATCACCGTCCCGCCGCCGCCCGCGCCGTCGTCCCCGCCGTCCGCGCCCCGCCTCGTCGCACCGGTCGCGCCCGTTGCGCCGGTCGCGCCCGTCGCGCCGATTCCAGCGCCGCCGCCACCCGCCGACACGGACGCTTCGACACCGACGATCGTCCGCCCGTTCCGGCCGGCGGAATCGACGGAGGAGGCGCCGTTCCAGCCGCCGCGGCTCAAGCTCAGCTGGCGGCGGTTCGACTTCGTGCAGGTCGGCGCGTCCACGTCGGCGAACGGCATCGCCGCGCCCGAGACGTTCAACAGCATGGCGGTCGACGTCTATCCCGTGTCGTCGGTGATCCGTGTCGGGCTGACGAGCTCGTTCGGCTGGCAGTCGGACCAGGGGCTCACCAACGGCGACTACTTCGCGATGCAGTCGTTCTCGTTCGGCGGCCAGTACCGCGACCTCGGGCGCGTCGTCCCGTTCGCGGAGGGGTTCAGCGGCGTCGGCTACATGCGGCGCCTGCAGTTCGACCGCACCATCCCGACGGCGTTCTGGCACTTCGGCGCCGACGCCGGCGTCGAGGTCTACGTCGCGCGCGTCGGCTATCTCAGCCTGGCGCTCGGCTACCTCCGACCCGTCAACGGCTTCGCCAGGCGCCAGCAGTTCGCGACCATCTTCGTCGACACCTGGTCGCTCAAGATCGGCGTCGGCATCTAGCCGTTTTCGAGCTGTTGTAGACTACGCGCCATGCCTGAGACGGGCGCGAGCTTCGCGGGGCGAAAGAAGTTCGAAGGGCCGGGCGGCACGCCGGGAGGGCTCGGCGAAGCGCTGGTCGGCTTGATCATGATGGCGGTCGGCGTCTACATCGTGTTCGACCACGTCACCGTTCACACGTCCTTCTGGCGCTTCTACGGCAGCCCCGGCACCAGCTTCGGCCTGACGCTGCTGCCGTTGCTGGTCGGCATCGGCGCGCTGTTCTTCAACGGCCGGTCGGTGTTCGGCTGGCTGCTGGCGGTCGCCGGCCTGGCCCTGATCCTGGTGGGCGTGCTGATGAACCTGGATATCTACTTTCGCCCCACCAGCCTGTGGGCGACGATCGTGATGTTCGGGCTGATCGCGGGCGGGCTGGGCGTGTTCGCCAAGGGGCTGCGCCCGCACGCGAAGTCCTAGACGCGCCCCCCTCTGCTACACTGCGCGCCTCTTCGTCCAAGGAGCGTCCATGCTGCGTCTCGGTGTCGCGTTCGGGTTGGCTCTCTGTCTCGGTGGTTCGACCGTCGCGTTCGCGCAGGCGCCCGGGCAAGGGCCGCCCATGCCGATCGCGGTCGACCTGGCGAAGGTGCCGGCCGGCAGCTACGCCGACTATTCGATGGTGCTGGGGCAGCTGCCGCCGATGAAGATGCGCATCGCGCTGGTGGCGAAGGCCGCGAACGCCAACACGCTGGAGACGGTCATCGAGGGCGGGATGATGGCCGCGGCGGGCAAGATGGTGATGCACATGGACCTGGCGCCGGGCGCCGAGGCCACGCCCAAGAAGGTGGTCATGCAGCTGGGCGCCAACGATCCGATGGAGCTGCCCGTCGAGATGACGGGCGGCAAGCCGTTCACCAAGCCCAACCCCAAGTCGCTGGTCGGGACGGAGACCGTCAAGACGGAGGCCGGGTCGTTCAAGGCCAAGCACTACAAGGAGAAGTCGCCCCAGGGGGACAAGATGGACTTCTGGGTGAGCGACAGCGCGCTGCCGCTCGGCCTGGTCAAGATCGAGCTCGAACAGAAGAACAACCCGCAGATCAAGGGCAAGCTGAAGTTCGAGCTGACGGGGACCGGCAAGGACGCGAAGCCGCTGGTCACCAAGACGCCGAAGCCGTTCGATCAGGCAAAGCTGATGCAGCAGATGATGGCGGCCAGCGGCGGTGGCGGCGGGGCGCCGCCCGGAGGCGCGGGTGGAGCCAAGCCGGCGCCAGCGGCTCCGGCTCCTGCGCCCGCTCCGGCTCCCAAGAAGTAACGCCCCGGCGCGCCGATGGCGGGCGAGCGGACCGAGGAGCCGACGCCGAAGCGTCTCGAGGACGCGCGCCGGCGCGGCGAGGTGGCCGTCAGCCGCGACGCCACCTCGGCGGCGGCGATGACGGCGGCGATCGTGGCGCTGGTGCTGCAGGGGCCGGCGTTGACCGCGCGCCTGCTCGGCTACTGGAAGGCCGCCTTCGCGGGCGCCGCGGCGGCAGCGCCGGGCGGCAGCGCGACGGCGGCGCTGGCGGCCGGGCTGGGGGTCATGGCGCGCGCGCTGGCCGTGCCGCTGGCGGCGGCGGCGCTGGTGGCGCTCGGGGCGGGCCTGTTGCAGACGCGCGGGCTGCTGGCGTTCGGAGCGCTGCGGCCCGATCTCGCGCGTCTGTCGCCGGCCGCCGGGCTCGGGCGGGCGTTCGGCGGCCAGGCCGCCGTGCAGGTCGGCAAGGGGCTCCTGAAAGCGGTCCTGGTGGCGGCGCTGGCCTGGTTGACCGTGCGGCCCGTGCTGGGCGGGCTGGCGGGACTGGCCGGCGCGCCGATCCCGCGACTGGCCGGCGCCCTCGGCGTCATCGCGGCCCAGCTGGCAGAGCGGGTCGCGCTGGTGGCGCTGGCGCTGGGCCTGGCGGACTACCTGCTGGTCAGGCGCCGGCACCTCGCGCGCCAGCGCATGACCAGGGAGGAGGTGCGGCGCGAGCACAAGGAATCGGAGGGGGATCCGAGCCACCGGGCGGAGCGCCAGCGCCTGCACCGCGAACTTTTGGAGCAACGAATGGTCGCGGAGGTCCGAAAAGCAGACTTCGTCGTGGTCAACCCCGATCACATAGCGGTGGCGCTGCGTTACGACCGCGACGGCGAGGCGGCGCCCGTGGTCGTCGCGCGCGGCGAGCGCCTGCTCGCGGAGCGGATCAAGCAGGTGGCGCGCGAGGCGGGCGTGCCGATCTTCCGCGACGTGACGCTGGCCCGGTCGCTGCGCGATCTGCCCGAGGGGACCGAGATTCCGGCGGCGCTCTACGAGGCGGTCGCGGAGATCCTGCGCGTCGTGTATGCGATGCCCCCGTCCCCGGCGGCGGCGTCAGCGCCGGCGCCGGCCACGGGCGCGCCGATACAGGCTGGCGCGGGATGGCGGCGCGCATAAAATGTCGGGACCCTCATGACGAAGAAACGAGTTCGCAAGGCGGTGCTGCCGGTGGCGGGGCTGGGGACGCGCTTCCTCCCGGCGACCAAGGCGATCCCCAAGGAGATGCTGCCGCTCGTCGATACGCCGAGCATCCAGCTGATCGTCGAGGAGTGCGTTGCGGCCGGGATCGAGGAGATCATCTTCGTCACCGCGCGCGGCAAGGCGACCCTCGAGGACCATTTCGATCGGGCGGGCGAGCTGGAGGCGTTGCTCGAGAAGCGGGGCAAGACCGAGGACCTGGCGCGCGTGCGCCGTCCGACCGAGATGGCGCGCTACGTGTCCGTGCGGCAGGCGGAGGCGCGCGGCCTGGGACACGCGGTGCTGTGCGCGCGCGACGCCGTCGGCGACGAGCCGTTCGCCGTCGTCCTGGGCGACGATCTGCTCGACGCGAAGGTGTCGGGCGTCCGCCAGCTCATCGACGTCTACGAGAAGACCGGAACCGGCGTCATCGCGCTGAAAGAGGTGCCGGCGGGCCAGGAGCACATGTACGGTATCGTCGATGGCGAACCCGTGGCGCCGCGGCAGATGAAGGTGCGCAAGCTGGTCGAGAAGCCGGCGCCGGGAACGGCGCCGTCACGGATGGCGATCATCGGCCGTTACCTGTTGCCCCCGGAGATCTTTCCGATCCTCGCGGAGACGAAGCCGGGGAAGGGCGGCGAGATCCAGCTGACCGA
>DATBHU010000096.1:0-2852 GCA_036557265.1 Polyangia bacterium | reverse complement strand
GCGACCGCCGTGTCCGTCCGACCCTCGCTGTTTCCGACCCGCCGTCGATTTCTGGGCATGAGCGCCGCCGCCGGCGCCTCGCTGACGCCGCTGGCGTGCGCGGCCCCGCGCCCGGGCGCGACGCCGCTGCCGAGCGCCGCCGAGGTGCCGCCCGCGCGCAAGGCGGGCGTGCCGTCGCCCGACGTCGAGGCGCTGTTCGCGCAGATGACGCTGGACGAGAAGATCGGCCAGATGACCCAGGCCGACATGAAGGCCCTCAAGGACGGCAAGGAGATCCACAGCTACCTGCTCGGGTCGGTGCTGTCGGGCGCCGACTCGCTGCCCAAGCCCAACGAGCCGGCCACCTGGGTGGCGATGTACGACCGCTACCAGGGCCAGGCGCTGTCGACGCGGCTCGGGATCCCGATGCTCTACGGCGTCGACGCCGTGCACGGCCACGGCGCCTGCAAGGGCGCCACGATCTTCCCCCACAACATCGGCATGGGCTGCACGCGCGATCCGGCGCTGGTCGAGGCTGCCGGCCGCGTCACCGCGCGCGAGGTGGCGGGCACCGGCATCGACTGGAACTTCGCGCCGTGCCTCGCCGTCGCGCGCGACGAGCGCTGGGGGCGCACCTACGAGAGCTACGGCGAGTCGCCCGAGCTGGCCGAGAGCCTGGGCGCGGCGGCGATCCGCGGCATGGAGCAGGCCACCGACGGCAGCGCGATCCTCGCCACCGCCAAGCACTTCCTGGCCGACGGCGGCACGCAGGGCGGCAAGGACCAGGGTGACGCGCGCATCTCCGAGGAGGAGCTGCGCCGCATCCACCTACCCGGCTACGTCGCGGCCGTCAAGGCGGGCGTCGGCAGCGTGATGGTGTCGTACTCGAGCTGGAACGGCGAGTTCATGCACGGCAACAAGCACCTGATCACCGACGTGCTGAAGGGCGAGCTCGGCTTCGGCGGCTTCGTCGTCACCGACTGGCAGGCGATCGACCGCATGGCGCCCGGCGACTACAGCAAGGCGATCGAGCTCGCGCTGAACGCCGGCATCGACATGGTGATGGTGCCGAACGCCTACCCGGACTTCATCGCGCGCGCGAAGGCGCTGGTGGCCGCCGGGCGCGTGCCGCAGGCGCGCATCGACGACGCCGTCCGCCGCATCTTGAAGCAGAAGGTGCGCTTCAAGCTGTGGGAGAAGCCGTTCACGGATCCGGCGCTGACCGCCCAGATCGGCGCGCCGGCGCACCGCGCGGTGGCGCGCGACGCCGTCCGCAAGAGCCTGGTCGTCCTCAAGAACGACAAGCAGACGCTGCCGCTGCGGAAGGAAGCGCGCATCCACCTGTGCGGCCTGCGGGCCGATAACATGGGGATCCAGTGCGGCGGCTGGTCCGTCGGCTGGCGCGGCCGCCGCGGCGCCATCACGCCCGGCACCACCATCCGGCAGGCGATCGAAAAGGTTGTCGGCGCGGCGCGGCTCGACTATTCGGAGAACGCAGCCGGCGCTGAAAAGGCCGATGCGGTCGTGGTGGTGGTGGGCGAGGATCCGTACGCCGAGGGGAGCGGCGACCGCGCCAAGCTCGAGCTCGGGGCGCAAGACCTGGCGCTGATCGACGCGGCCAAGCGCAGCGGCAAGCCGGTCGTGGTCGTGCTGCTGTCGGGGCGGCCGCTCATCCTGGGCGACGTGCTGGACGCGGCGCCCGCGGTGGTGGCGGCCTGGCTGCCGGGCACGGAGGGCGACGGGGTCGCCGACGTGCTGTTCGGAGCGTATAAACCGACGGGCAAGCTGTCGTGCTCGTGGCCGGCCAACATGTCGCAGATCCCGATCAACGTCGGCGATCCCCGCTACGCCCCGCTGTTCCCGTACGGTCACGGCCTGTCCTGGTGAGCCTGCGGCGTGTGGCGGTCTTCGTCGTGGTGGCGCTCGGCGCCGGGGGCGGGCCGGTAGTGGCGAAGACGACCATCGCGACGCCGATTCCGGCCGCGGCGCTGCGCACGCGCACCGAGCTCACTGCCGGGTGGACGTTCCGCAAGGTGGCGCACCAGGGCGCGGGGCAGGTCGACGACGCGTGGCTGCCGGCGATCGTGCCGGGCTGCGTCCACACCGATCTGTTCGCCGCGGGAAAGATCGGCGATCCGTTCTACCGCCTCAACGAGAAGGACCAGCAGTGGATCGAGAACGAGTCGTGGGAGTACCGCGCGACAGTTCCCGTGGACGCCGCCACGCTGGCGCGCGAGCGGGTCGAGCTGGTGTTCGCCGGCCTCGACACGTTCGCGGACGTGTTCGTCAACGGCGCCCACGTGCTGACCGCTGACAACATGTTCCGCAGCTGGCGCGCCGACGTGAAGTCGCACCTCAAGCCCGGCGACAACCAGGTCGTGGTTCGCTTCGCGTCGCCCATCGCGAAGGTCAAACCGGCCTACGACAAGCTCGGCTACAAGCTGCCCGCCGCCAACGATCAGGGCAAGGAGATGGTGAGCATGTGGGCGCGCAAGGCGCCCTACCACTACGGCTGGGACTGGGGCCCGCGCTTCGTCACCAGCGGCATCTGGCGCCCGGTGGCGCTGGAGGTGTGGGATGAAGCGCGCCTCGACGACGTGCAGACGTTCCAGAACAAGCTCGACGCCGGGGCAGCGGAGATCGGGATCGTCGCCCGCGTCGTCGCCGCGCGCGCCGGCAAGGCCAAGCTCACCATCGGCCTGCCGGGCGGGCCGGTGCTGGGCGCGGCCAGCGTCGACCTCAAGCCCGGCGTCAACGACGTCGCCCTCGGCGGCAAGATCGCCAAGCCCGAGCTCTGGTGGCCGAACGGGCTCGGCCCCCAGAAGCTCTACACCATCGAGACCAAGCTCGCCGACGCCGGCGGCGCCCCGCGC
>DATBHU010000095.1:0-57923 GCA_036557265.1 Polyangia bacterium | reverse complement strand
GCTTCTGGAAGGTCGAGCGCGCCGACGTGCTCGTGGTCCACGACGAGCTGGACCTGCCGTTCGAGCGCCTCAAGCTGGGCGCGGGCGGCGGCCCGGGCGGGCACAACGGCGTGAAGTCGATCATCTCGGCGCTCGGCGACCCCGGCTTTCCGCGCGTGCGCGTCGGCATCGGCCGCCCCGCGCCGGGCCGCGACCCGGCTGACTACGTCCTCGCCGACTTCTCGCGCGCCGAGGCGGCCGTGCTGCCCGACGTCATCGCCCGCGCCGCCGACGCGGTCGAGGCGATCGTGCGCGAGGGCCTGACCACCGCCATGAACCGCTTCAACGGCAAGGCGAAATAGCCCGAAAAAAACCGGCGAGACAGCGGGGCCGAGTCGTGGTAGACACCGCCCCTTCACGAAGTACCTCCTTGTCCGTGGCGACACGGGCCTGAACGTCCAAAGGGAGACAACATGAGCACCACAGGAACGGAACCCACGCGCGGCAGCGCGGCGCCGACGGCGCCGGCGGCGGCCGCCTCGCAGCAGCAGCGTCTCGGCTCGTCCCGCGACATGGCGGGCCGCAAGCGCGAGTACGAGACCATCTACATCCTCCGCCCCGACAGCACCAGCGACGTGATCGCGCAGGTGAACCAGAAGGTGCGCGGCGTGATCGAGGCGGGCGGCGGCAACCTGCTGAAGATCGACAACTGGGGCAAGCGCAAGCTCGCCTACGAGGTGAAGAAGCAGCTCAAGGGGATCTACCTGTTCTTCTCGTACCTCGGCACCGCCGGCCTGCTGGAAGAGGTCGAGCGTAACCTGCGCCTGACCGATTCGGTCATCCGCTACTACTCGGTGAAGATCGCCGAGAACGTCGACCCGGCCGCGCGCCCCTCGGAGTTCACCGAGGAGGCGTTCACCAAGGCCGCCACGCCCGGACCGGACGAGGAAGAGATCGCGACCGGCCAGGCCAACGTGCGCTCGCCGTTCGACGAGGAAGAGGGCGCGTTCGACTTCGAAGAGGCGGTGTTCGGCGGTGTGGATGAACCGTCGCGCCGCGGAGGAAAGGATTAGCCGCTCCTCGCGAAGCGAGGTGTGCGGCTACTTTTTTGAAAGGACCATTTCATGAGCGCCGATGGAGCTGTTGAAGCCAAGGGTGATCGCGGCGACCGCGACAAGAAGCGTCCGGTCGGACGCCGCAAGCAGTGCAAGTTCTGCGCGGACGAGGCGATCAAGATCGACTACAAGGACGCCTCGCTGCTGAAGTACTTCATCACCGATCGCGGCAAGCTGGTGCCGCGGCGGCTGACGGGCAACTGCGCCAAGCACCAGCGCGAGATCTCCACGGCGGTCAACCGGGCGCGGATGATCGCGCTGATGCCGTTCGCGGTGACGGGAGCCTAGCCATGCAGGTCATTCTGCGAGACGACATGGACAACCTCGGCAAGTCGGGCGAGGTGGTCAACGTCAAGCCGGGCTACGCGCGCAACTATCTGTTGCCGCGCGGGCTGGCGATCAAGGCGACCGCGGGCGACATCAAGCGCGTCGAGCACGAGAAGCGCGTCATCGCGGCGCGCACCGCCAAGCTGGCGAAAGAGTCGCAGGCCGCGGCCGACAGGCTGTCGAAGGTGTCAGTCTCGATCGTGCGCGCGGTGGGTGAAGAGGACAAACTCTACGGGTCCGTCACCAGCCGCGACATCGCCGAGGCGTTGCACGAGAAGGGCGTCGACGTGGACTCGAAGAAGATCCACCTCGACGAGCCGCTCAAGGCGCTCGGCGACTTCGAGGTCGTGGTGAAGCTCGGACGCGGTTTCAACGCGACCATCAAGGTCGCGATCGTCAAAAAAGAAGAGTAGTCGGCGCGAATCGATCGCCGGTCGGATGCGGCCGGCGTAGAATCGCGCGCGATGTCGGTGCTCGAGGTCGTGAGCTCGAACTCGGGGGCGGGAGCGGGGCGGACGCCGCCGCACAACCTCGAAGCCGAGCGGTCGGTGCTGGGGTCGGTGTTCATCAAGCCGACCGCGTTCGACGAGGTCGGGACCAACCTCGCCACCGACGACTTCTTTCTGCCCGCCCACCGCGAGATCTACGAGGCGATGCTGGCGCTCGACAAGCGCCGCCAGCCCATCGACATCATCGCCGTCGCCGACGAGCTGAAGGTGCACGGCATGCTGGCGCGCCTCGACGGCGGCCAGAGCTACCTGAACGATCTGGCCAACGGCGTCCCGACCGCCGAGAACGTGCTGCACTACGCGCGCATCGTGCGCGAGAAGTCGACGCTGCGGCGGCTGATCGCGACGTGCGCCGAGGTGCAGTCGACCGCCCAGGGCGACTTCGGCGAGTTCGAGGCCTTCCTCGACGAGGCCGAGACCAAGATCTTCAAGGTCGCGCAGCTGAACCGGCGCGAGACGTACAGCTCCACCGGCGACATGATGGAGGAGGTGCTGCACAACCTCGAGGTGCGCACCGCCGAGCGGCGCGCGGTGACCGGCGTGCCGACCGGGTTCACCAAGCTGGACGAGCTGACCGCCGGGCTGCAGCGCGAGAACCTGATCATCGTGGCGGCGCGCCCGGGCGGCGGCAAGACCTCGTGGGCGGTCAACGTCGCGATGCACGCGGCGCTGCAGCACAAGATCCCGGTGCTGCTGTTCTCGCTGGAGATGTCGAAGTACGAGCTGATGGAGCGCATGCTGGCCGGCGAGGCGCGCATCGATTCGTCGCGCATCAAGCGCGGCTTCCTCGAGTACGCCGACTGGAAAAACAAGATCCACCCGGCCTCGGGGCGGCTGGCGTCGGCGCCGATCCTGATCGACGATTCGTCGGCGATCTCGATCATGGAGATCCGCGCCAAGGCGCGCCGCTTCCGCGCCGATCCGAAGTACTTCTCGCCCCCGGCGCCCGTGACCGACGGACATCCGCCCGCGCCGCCGCTCGGGCTGATCGTGGTCGACTACCTGCAGCTCGCGCGCGGCGGCGCCTCGCGGCGCGACGACAACCGCCAGCAGGAGATCGCGGACATCTCGCGGGGGCTGAAGGCGCTGGCCAAGGATCTGAAGATCCCGATCATCGCCATCTCGCAGCTGAACCGCGAGGTCGAGAAGCGCGAGGGCAAGCCGCGCCTGTCGGACCTGCGCGAATCGGGCAGCATCGAGCAGGACGCGGACATGGTGCTGTTCATCCACCGCGAGGACATGGCGGGCGGCGACACGCCCGACGGCGCGGCGCCCACCGCCATCGCCGAGGTGATCATCGGCAAGCACCGCAACGGCGGCACCGGCACCGTCAAGATGACGTTCATCAAGGAGTACACGCGCTTCGAGAACTACGCCGACGAGCCCGAGTCCGGCTGGGGCGACTGAGCTGGCGCGCCACGCGCCGGCGCTGGCGCTCGGGCTGATGGCGCTGGGCCTCGCGCTGGCGGCGCGCCGCCGAGGATCACCGCGCGTTTGAACGGAGAAAGAACGGCAGCATCCGATAGAGAAGCAGCGCCGTCGGGCACGCGCGCCTGACGTCGCCGTCGACGTGCGCCGGGAGCGGGAACCGTTTTTGACCGGCCGGCTTCAACCAGAAGTCGCCGTTCCGCCTGACGGTGTATTCGGCGCCTTCATCGTCGATCAGCGTGCAACCGCGCACCCGCAGTGGCCGCTCGAAGGCGGCCGCGTCGATCCGGCCGCCCGGCCCCAGCGTGGCGAGCGGCTGACCTTCGCCGGTCAGCACGCGCGGGCCGTCGATGCGACCGACGAGCTGCGCGTGCTGCTGGAACGCCCCCCGCCCGCTGATCCGGCCGTCTTCGCCCAGCTCCAGGACGACCGGCTCGCCGCCCATCGTCGTCTCGATCTTCAGGCTCGCGATCGGCAGCGCCGGACCCGATCGCGCCGCCGATGCGGCGCCCGCGCCCGCGACGGCGACGACGGCCATCAATGCCATGAGCGCACGCACCCGGTCGATGTATCCTGGACCGGTGAGTGGATTCAAGCGCGCGATCATCCTCGTCGCCGACGGCGTCGGCTGCGGCGGCGCGCCCGACGCGGCGGACTACGGCGACGCCGGGGCGGACACGCTCGGCAACCTGGCGCGCGCCGTGGGCGGGCTCTCGCTGCCCAACCTGCAGGCGCTCGGCCTCGGCAACCTGACCGCGATCGCCGGCGTGCGCGAGGCCGCCGCGCCGCGCGCCGCCTGGGGCGTGATGCGCGAGGCGTCGGCCGGCAAGGACACCATCACCGGCCACTGGGAGATGGCGGGCCTGGTGACGACGCGCGCGCTGGCGACGTTCCCGAACGGCTTCCCGCGCGAGATCACCGCGCCGCTGGCGACGGCGGCCGGGCGCGGGCTGCTCGGCAACAAGACGGCCTCCGGCACGGCGATCATCGACGAGCTCGGCCCGCAGCACATGGCGACCGGCGATCTGATCCTGTACACGTCCGCCGATTCGGTCATCCAGATCGCCGCCCACGAGGAGGTGGTCCCGCTGCGTGAGCTCTACCGGATCTGCGAGGCGGCGCGGGAGATCGCCGACCGCCACCAGATCGGGCGGGTGATCGCGCGGCCGTTCGTCGGCCAGCCGGGCGCGTTCAAGCGCACCTACAACCGGCGCGACTTCGCGCTGGTGCCGCCCGCGCCGACGCTGCTCGACCACGTGCGCGACGCCGGCCAGTCGGTCGTCGGCATCGGCAAGATCTCCGACATCTTCGCGGGGCGCGGCGTCGGCTTCTCGGTGCACAGCGAGGGGAACGCCGACGGCCTGCACCTGACGCTGGAGGCGCTGGCGACGCTGGACCGGGGCCTGCTGTTCGTCAACCTGGTCGACTTCGACATGCTCTACGGCCACCGCAACGACAGCGCCGGCTTCGCGCGCGCGCTGGTCGAGCTGGATCGCTGGCTGCCGTCGTTCGAGGCGGCGCTGCGCGCCGACGACGTCGCGTTCATCACCGCCGATCACGGCAACGATCCGACCACCCCCGGGACCGACCACACGCGCGAGCAGGTGCCCCTGCTGGCGTTCGGGCCGGGAGTCCGCCCGGCCCGCCTCGGCGCGCGCGCGTCGTTCTGCGACCTCGGCCAGACCATCGCCGAGGGCCTCGGCGTCGCGCCGCTGGCCCACGGCGAGAGCTTCCTGAGCGCGCTGCAGGGCCCGGCATGACGCGGGCGCGTCGTCAATCGACGCGCGCGACGCGCCCGGGGCGCGCGCCGATCGCGGTCCCGTCGCTGATCGCCGCCAAGCGCGACGGGCATGAGCTCGGCGACGACGACATCCGGGCCCTCATCGGCGGGGCGGCCCGCGGCGAGATCCCCGACTACCAGCTGTCGGCGCTGCTGATGGCGATCGTCTGGCGCGGCCTGACCACGCGCGAGCTGACCACCTGGACCACCGCCATGATCGATTCGGGCGAGCGGCTGCGCTGGGACCGGCTCGGCACGCCGGTCGTCGACAAGCACTCGACGGGCGGCGTCGGCGACAAGATCTCGCTCGCGCTGGCGCCGCTGGCCGCCGCCTGCGGGCTGACGGTCCCGATGATCGCGGGGCGCGCGCTCGGGCACACCGGCGGCACGCTCGACAAGCTGGAGGCGATCCCCGGATACCGGACCGCGCTGACCACCGCCGAGATCGGGCGCGTGCTGGCGCGCGCCGGCTTCGTGCTGGCCGGCCAGACCGCGCGCCTGGTGCCGGCCGACCGCGCGCTGTACGCGCTGCGCGACGCCACCGCCACGGTCGAGTCGATCCCGCTGATCGCGTCGTCGATCCTGTCGAAGAAGGTGGCGGAGGGCGCGCGGGCGCTGGTGATGGACGTCAAGGTCGGCAGCGGCGCGTTCCTGCCGGAGGCGGCGCAGGCGCGGGCGCTGGCGCGCGCGCTGATCGCGCTGGGCCGGCGGCTCGGCCTGCCCGTGCGCGCGGTGCTGACCGACATGGACCAGCCGCTCGGCGAGGCGATCGGCAACGCCGCCGAGGTGCGCGAGACGATCGACGTCCTGCGGGGCGGCGGGCCGCCGGACGTGCGCGCGCTGACCGTTCGCCTCGGCGCGGAGATGCTGGTGCTCGGCCGCGTCGCGCGCGACCGCCGCGACGGCGCGCGCCGCATCGAGGCCGCGATCGCGAGCGGCGCCGGGCTGGAGCGGTTCCGCCTCGGCGTCCGGCTGCAGGGCGGCGACCCGCGCGCCATCGACGATCCGCGCCGGCTGCCGCGCGCGCGCCACGCCCGCGTCGTCCGCGCCGCGCGCCGCGGGGTGGTGGCGCGCGTCGACGCGGGCCTGCTGGGACGCGCGGCGACGCTGCTCGGCGCGGGGCGGCTGCGCAAGGAGGACCGCATCGCGCCGGGCGCCGCCATCCTGCTGCACGCGAAGGCCGGCGCGCCGGTCGGGCGCGGCGACGCGCTGGCCACCGTCGAATTCGACGACGCCGCCCGCGCGCACGCCGCCGGCCCGCTGATCGAGCGCGCCTTTACCGTCGGCGCGCGATCTCCGTCACGCCGGCCGCTCGTGTTGCAGACGCTGTGAAACGGAAGTTCGTTTCGCGCCGGGGCGACCGCACTGGCTGGACGACGTCGCCGTCGCCGACGATGGGACGGTTTACGTGGCGGGGTATTTCGGCGGCACCATCGACACGGCGGGAGGCGCGATCACCGCCGCCGATCAATCCGACGCGTTCGCCGCCGCGCTGAACCCCGACGGCACGATCCGCTGGCTGACGCTGCTCGGCGCCGACGAGGCTTCCACTGTCGTGCCGCTCGCAGACGGGAACGTGCTGCTCGGCGGCCGCGGCGAGCTGACGCTGGCGGGCAGCCAGCCGCCGCCCGCCGACACCCAGGGGCAGAGCCGTCTGTTCTTCCTCGAGCTGGATGGCGCCGGCCGCCACGTCTGGTCGGCCTACTCCGGCCTGCCGCTCGAGATGCAGCTCGGCAGCGACGGGGCCCTCTACGTTCACGGCTCGATCGACGGCTACCACGTCGACGCCACGCCGTTTCACGGCGGCACCCTCATGAGCTACGGCAGCCCCGCGCTCACCTACGAGAGCGGTGTCGTCGTGAAGATGCTCATCCGCTGAGCTACAGTCGCCGCATGCTCAAGGTCGCGCGCATCGGCGGCATCGCAGTCCTGACAGCCACCCTGGGGTCCGGCAGCGAAGCCGCGCCTGGCGACGCCGCCGCGCGCGCGCCCCTCCCCGACGCGGCGGCGCTGAACAAGCTGTCCGCCCGCCTCGCGCCCGTCGATCTCGTGGTCGACGTCCAGGCGCTGCCGGCCGGCGAGCGGGCCGCGCTGGCCGAGCTGATCGCCGCTTCGAAGTTCATGGACACGCTGGCCCTCCGGCAAGTCTGGGCGGGCAACGAGACCGTGCTCCTCGATCTGACGCGCGATCGCTCGCCGCTCGGCCAGGCGCGGCTGCACGCGTTCCTGCAGAACAAGGGGCCGTGGCTGCGCCTGGACGGCGAGCGGCCGTTTCTGCCCGAGGTCGGCCCGAAGCCGCCGGAGGCGAACTTCTATCCCGCCGGCGCGACGAAGGCGGAGGTGGAGAGCTGGATGCGCGCCCTGCCCGGGCCGGCGCGCGCCGCCGCCGAGGGGTTCTTCACCACCATCCGGCGCGGGCCCGACGGCAAGCTGCAAGCGATCCCCTACAGCGTCGAGTACCAGGGCGAGCTGGCCATCGCGGCCGGGATGCTCCGGCAGGCGGCCTCGCTGACGCAGCAGCCGACGCTGCGCGCGTTCCTGGAGGCGCGCGCCGCCGCGTTCCTGTCCAACGACTATCACGACAGCGACATCGCCTGGATGAAGCTCGACGCCAGCATCGAGCCGACCATCGGCCCCTACGAGGTCTACGAGGACGGCTGGTTCAGCGCCAAGGCGTCGTTCGAGGCGTTCGTCTGCGTGCGCGACGACGCCGAGACCGCCAAGCTGGCCCGGCTCGCCGGCGAGCTGCAGGAGATCGAGAACAACCTCCCCATCGACGCGAAGCTGCGCAACCCGAAGCTCGGCGCGACCTCGCCCATCCGCGTCGTCAACCAGCTCTACGGCGCGGGCGACGCCAACAAGACGGTGCAGACGGCCGCGTTCAACCTCCCCAACGACGAGCGCACCATCAAGGAGGTCGGCAGCAAGCGCACCATGCTCAAGAACGTGCAGCGCGCCAAGTTCGATCGGGTGCTGCTGCCGATCACGCGCGTCGTGCTGGCGCCCCGCGACCGCGGCGCCGTCGCCTTCGACGCCTTCTTCACGCACATCCTGATGCACGAGCTGACGCACGGCCTCGGCCCGCACATGGCGGCCGGTCCGGGCGGCAAGCCGATCACCGTGCGCGCGGCCCTGCAGCAGAGCTACGGCGCGCTCGAGGAGGCGAAGGCCGACGTGGCCGGCCTGTTCGCGCTGCAGTTCCTGATCGACAAGGGCGTCCTGGACCGCGCGCTCGAGAAGACGGTCTACGTGACGTTCCTGGCGTCGGCCTTCCGGACCTTGCGGTTCGGCACCGACGCCCACGCCGTCGGCATGGCCCTGCAGCTGAACACGCTGCTCGACGCCGGCGCGGTCCGCGTCGCCAAGGATGGGACGTTCTCGGTCGATCCCGCCAAGATCAAGCAGGCGGTGCGCGACCTGACCGCCGAGCTGATGACCCTGCAGGCGTCCGGCGACGGCGCGAAGGCCGCCGAGCTGCTGCGGGCGCGCGCCGCCGTCCGGCCCGAGGTGAAGGCGGCCCTCGATCGCCTGGGCAAGATCCCGGTCGACATCGAGCCGCGCTTCGTCACCGCGGACAAGCTGCTGGCCGCGCGCGGCGCGACGCCCGCGAAATAGCCGCGCCCGCGCTGGATTTCCTTCTCCGCGGCACTACGGTAACGTTCGTCGAGCCATGACGATCTCGGGGGGAACACCCATCGGTTGCGACGACCGCGGCAGCGGCCCCGCGCTGGTGTTGCTGCACCCGTTCCCGCTCACGCGCACGATCTGGGCCGGCATCGCCGACGCGCTGGCGGCGCGCCGCCGCGTGATCGCGGTCGACGCGCGCGGCTTCGGCGAATCGCCGGCCGCGGGGCCGTTCACGATCGCCGACCTCGCCGACGATCTGGCGGCGCTGCTCGACCGGCTGGACGTGGCGCGCGCGACCGTCCTCGGCATGTCGATGGGCGGCTACGCGGCGCTGGCGTTCGCGGCCCGCCACCCCGAGCGGCTGTCGGCGCTGGTGCTGGCCGACACGCGCGCCGCCGCCGACAGCGCCGAGACGCGCGCCGGCCGCGCCGCCGCGCTGGCCGCCATCGCCGGCCCGGGCCCGGCCACCTACCTGGCCGCCTCCCTGCCCCGCCTGCTGTCGCCGCAGGCGCCGCCCGCCCTGGTCGCCCACGTCACCGCCCGCGCCGAGCACCGCGCCGCCAGCCTGAGCGCCGGCGTGGTGGCGCTGCGCGATCGCCCCGACCGCTCCGGCGAGCTGGGCGCCATCGCCTGCCCGACGCTGGTCGTGTGCGGCGCGCTGGACCAGGTGACGCCGGCCACCGAGATGAAGCAGATGTCCGACGCGATCGCCGGCGCGCGCTTCGTCCCGCTCGCTGGCGCGGGCCACCTGGCGCATGTCGAGGCGCCCGGCGCCTTCCTGCACGCGGTCGGGACGTTCCTGGACGCGACGGCGGAGCGGCAAGACAGATGAAGCTGGACGCGACGTTCTTCGATCGCGTGCAGGGGTCGGCCCACGCCGCCGCCGAGCAGCTGGCCATCGACGGCGCCGACGTGGCGGTGGTGCTCGGCTCGGGGCTGGGCGGCGTCGCCGATCGCCTGGAGGGCGCGCGCAGCGTCCCCTACGCGTCGCTGCCCGGTTTTCCGGAGACCACCGTGGCCGGTCACCCGGGCCGGCTCGTGGCCGGCACCATCGGGGGCAAGACCGCCCTCCTGCTGTGCGGCCGCGTCCACGGCTACGAGGGCTACCCGCCCTGCGAGATCGGCTTCGGCGTCCGCGTCGTCGCGGCGCTGGGCGTGCGCACGCTGATCGTCACCAACGCGTCGGGCGGCGTGGATCCGTCGTTCGTGGCCGGCGACATCGTCGCCATCTCCGATCACATCAATCTGACGGGCGCCTCGCCGCTGTCGGGGCCCAACGACGAGCGCCTGGGCCCGCGCTTCGTCGACATGTCCGACGCGTACGACCCGTCGCTGCGCGCCATCGCCGCCGTGGCCGCCCCGGCGGCGATCGGACGCCAGCTGCGCGAGGCGATCTACGCGGGCATGGCCGGCCCCGCCTACGAGACGCCGGCCGAGGTGCGCCTGTTGCGGACGCTGGGCGCCGGGCTGGTCGGCATGTCGACCGTGCACGAGGTGATCACCGCGCGCCACGCGGGCGTGCCGGTGCTCGGGCTCTCGCTGGTGGCCAACCCGGCCGCCGGCGTCAACCCCGGCCCCCTGCGACACGAGGACGTCACGCGGGCCGCGAACGCCGGCGCGGACGCGCTCGGCAAGCTGATCGTCGCCTTCGTGGCGGCGCTGCCGACGTGATCGCGGCGGCGCAGCAGAGGCAGCTGCTGGCGGCGGCGCGCGCCGTGCGCGCCCGGGCCCACGCGCCCTATTCGAAGTTTCGCGTCGGCGCGGCCGTGCTGGACGAGCGCGGGCGCGTCCACGCCGGCTGCAACGTCGAGAACGCCTCCTACGGCCTGACCGTCTGCGCCGAGCGCAACGCCGTCGCCGCCGCCGTCGCCGCCGGGGCGAAGCGGCTCCGCGCCGTCGCCGTCGCCTCCGACGGCGCGGTCACCCCGTGCGGCGCCTGCCGCCAGGTGCTGGCGGAGCTCGGCGACCCGACCACGGACGTCCTGCTCGCCGGCCCGCGCGGCGCGCCCCGCGCCACGACGCTGGGCGCCCTCCTCCCCGACGCGTTCGCCCTCTGAACGCTACTTCACCACCGTGACGCGAATGTCGCCGTCGCGGCGCAGCACCGTGATGCCGACGTCGTGGGGCTGATTCTCCAGGAGGAGGTCGATGCTGCCGCCCCCGACCAGCAGGTTGGTGAGCCGCAGCGTCGGGATCGACGCGGGCAGCACCGGGCGCGACATGGTGACCTCGCCGTTGCACCCGTCGACCGACAGCCCCAGCGCCGCCGACAGCAACATGAACACCGCCCCCGACGCCCACGCCTGCGGCGCGCACGCGACCGGGTACTGGGTCGGCCCCTCCCCCGGCCGCCGCGGGAAGCCGCAGATCAGCTCGGGCAGCCGCCGCATGTCGACGGCGACGCTGGCGTCCTTCATCCCCTCGAACAGGCGCACGACCAGGTCGCGGAACCCGTAGCGCGAAAACCCGTCGGCGATGATGGCGTTGTCGTGCGGCCACACCGAGCCGTTGTGATACGCCATCGGGTTGTAGCGCACCTGCGAGGTCGGGATGGTGCGGACACCCCACCCGGAGAAGGCGTCGTCGTTCATCAGGCCGTCGGCGACCCGACGCGCGCGCCCGCGATCGGCGACGATCCCGGTCCACAGCGCGTGGCCCGCGTTCGAGCTCAGCACGCGGCAGGGGCGCTTGTGCCCGTCCAGCGCCAGCACGTAGCTGCCCAGCGCCTCGTCCCAGAACGCCGCCTCGAAGCGCGCCCGCAGCGCCTCCGCCTTGCGCCGGTAGCTCTCGGCGCGCGCGACCGCCTGGCCGCCGTCGCCGAGCGCCATCGCGATCTCGGCGGCCGCCAGCCAGGCGCCGAACACGTACGCCTGCACTTCGACCAGCGCGATCGGGCCTTCGGCCAGCGCGCCGTCCTCGTGAAAGACCGAGTCGTGCGAATCCTTCCAGCCCTGCTGCACCAGCCCGGTCGGCGTCCGGCGCGCGTATTCGACGAAGCCGTCGCCGTCGGCGTCGCCGTAGCGCTCGATCCAGTCGAGCGCGCGCTGCACGGCGGGCGCGATGGTGCGCAGGAACGCCCCGTCGCCGCTGCGCCGGTAGTAAGCCGCCGCCAGCATCACGTACAGCGGCGTCGAGTCGACGCTGCCGTAGTAGCGCCCGAACGGCACCTCCCCCAGCGCCGCCATCTCGCCGCCCCGGCACTCGTGCAGGATCTTGCCCGGCTCGGCGTCGCGCACCGGCTCGCTCTCGGTCGCCTGCGTGGCGGCCAGAAAGCCGAGCACGCCGCGCGCGACGTCGGGCGACAGCCAGAGCAGCTCCAGCGCCGTGATGATGCCGTCCCGCCCGAACGGCGTGCTGAACCACGGAACGCCCGCGTAGGGGTACGGGCCCTGCGGCGTGGTCGAGATCATCATCTCGAGATCCGACACCGAACGGCCGATCCATTCGTCCAGCTCCGAGCCGGGCGCGCGCGCGCGGCAGCGCGACAGCTGGCCGGCCGAGACCGCTGCCGTCAGGGCCGCCCCGGCGCGGTCGTAGTCCAGCTCGGCGCAGGTGGGGTCGTCGCCGCCCGCGCGGCAGCTGAGCGTCACGTAGATCGTCTCGGTCCCGCGCGGCGGCAGCCGCAGGTGATAGCGGGCCTGCCCGCCGGCGAGCTCGTCGGGGGCGGGATCGAACGCCAGCTGCGTCCGCCGCACCACCCGGTCCAGCCCTTCGTAGGAGAGCTCGACGCGCCGGCCGTCGAGCACCACCGGCTCGTGGCGCGTGCCGCGGCGCTCGCGCTTCGAGCCGCGCACCTCGAAGATATCGGCGTAGTCGGCGTTGAAGCTCAAGGCCAGCTCGACGTCGACCGCCGTGGTCGCGAAGTTGGTGACGCGCAGCCGCTCGTAGCAGCAGCCGCGCCACAGGAACTTGGTGCGGAACCCGTGCAGCGTCCCGCGCGGCAGCACGATCTGCCCGGTCTGATCCTTGAGGTCGGGCGTCGCGAGATCGACGGTCAGCAGATCGTTCTCTTTCTTGACCGTCGACGACAGCAGCAGCGGGCGGCGCCCGCCGATGCGCAGCTCCAGCCGCGACAGGAAGCGCGTGCCGTCGTGGTAGACGCCCTGCTCGCCCAGACCGACCGGCTGCACGTCGCCGAAGCGGTCGAACACCGCGAAGGTGTCGCCGTGCTTCAGGACGCGCGTGCGATCGTCGGCGCGCGACGAGGTGGCCTGGATGTAGAACTGCTCGTGAAGGCTGACGACCTCGTCGTCGGCCGCCGTTCCGAACGTCGGCATGGCGGCTACTCCATCCCTACACCTGCTTCGCCGCCCAGTCCGTCGACGGCGTGACCGCCCTCCCCGCCGTCGCCCTCCGCGTCGATCGCCGCCAGCCCGAACGCGGTCCGCCCGCGCCCGCGCCGCAGCCGCTCGCCCGCGATCATCGCCTCGAAGATCGCGACGTAGTCCTCCGCCATGCGCGGGGCCAGGAAGCGCTCCTCGAAGTAGGCGCGCACGCCGGCGCGCGGCAGCTCGACGGCGCGCGCCGTGGCCGCCACCGCCCCGTCGAGATCGTCGACGACGTAGCCCGACACGCCGTTGCGCATCACCTCCGGCACGGAGCCGCGGCGGAACGCCACCACCGGCGTGCCGCACGCCATCGCCTCGATCATCACCAGACCGAACGGCTCCGGCCAGTCGATCGGGAACAGCAGGGCCGCGGCGCCCCCGAGGAACGCGTTCTTCCCGTCTTCGCCGATCTCGCCCACGAATTCGACCAGCGGATCGTCGAACAGCGGCTTGATCTCGCTCTCGTAGTAGTCGCGATCCTTACCGTCGATCTTGGCGGCGATCTTCAGCGGCATGCCCAGCCGGCGCGCGATCGCCACCGCGCGATCGACCCGCTTCTCGCGCGAGATCCGCCCGAGGAACGCCAGGTAGCAGCCGGGCCCCGGCACCAGCCGGTACAGATCCGCCGGCAGCCCGTGGTACACGGTCCCCTGCCAGTTGGCGCGCGGGTGGGGCGCGCGCTGGGCGTCGGAGATCGAGATCAGCGGCGCGTCCGCGAAGGTGCTGAAGATCGGCTCCAGCTCCGGCGTGTCCAGCCGGCCGTGCATCGTCGTGACGTACGGGACGGTGTGGCGGCGCGCCAGCGGGTAGCCGAGGTAGTCGGTGTGGAAGTGCAGCACGTCGAAGTCGTCGGCGCGCGCGAACACCTCCTCCATCATCGCGACGTGAGGGGCGATCGGGTCGACACACCGGTTCAAGCGCAGCGCGGTCGGCGCGCACGAGACCAGCTCTGCGCGGGTCGTCGAGTCGCCGCTGGCAAACAGGGTGACGTCGTGCCCGAGGTCGACCAGCGCCTCGGTCAGAAAATGCACGACCCGCTCGGTGCCGCCGTACAGCTTCGGCGGCACGCTCTCGTGCAACGGTGAAATCTGCGCGATCCGCACGTTCAGTCGTCCGCTTTCATCGGGTTTCCCGCAAAAGGTAACCACGAAAGCGAACCCCGGCGACGGGCCGCCCGCGGCCGCGCCGGCGACGTTCAGCGCGGGCAGAGCTTGTCCGCGACCGTCGCCGGCGCCAGATTCAAGCTGGCGGCGTCCGACGTTTCGGCGCCGCGCCGGGCGGGACGCGCAGCGGGGGCGGGGATGATGAGCGGGCGGTGGATGGTCGACGAGGGTCCGGACGCGCTCTACGCGCGCGCGGCGCAGCGGCTCGGCGAGCGAGCGCCGTCCGCGCGCGAGCGGCCCGGCCTTACTTCCACATCTACTTCGCGGACTTCTTCGCGCCGGGAGCGGGAGCCTCGGCCCCCTCGCCTTCAGCCGCGCCCCCCTTCTTATCCTTCGGCAAGGGCTGGCCGGTCATGATCGCCGCCTGCTCGCGCGCGGTCTGGACGACCTCGCCGCGCGCCTCGATGTAGTCGCCGGCCGCGGTCAGGAAGGCCTCCAGGTCCAGCACCTTCTTGCCCTTGCGCGACTTCTTGCCGCACCACTCCCAGGCCTGCAGCTGGCGCTGCTGCTCCTCGTAGAACTTCTTCACGTTCGCCTTGAACGTCTTCGACGGCGCCGGCTTCGCGTCCTTGTCGACGTTCTGCACCAGGTTGCCGCAGTCGGCCCGCACCTTGGTCATGAACGGGACCGGATCCTTCTTGCAGGTGTCGGCGAGGAACTCGAGCACCGCCTGGATGTCCTTCATCTTGTCCAGGCCCGGGATCGCGCAGACCATGAACTTCTCGAACGCCACCGACTCCGGGGTCGGGTCGGCCGTGAACGCGCCGCCGACCTCCTGGATGCTGCCGTCGACGTCCTTGGTGGCGCCGCGCGACTTCAGCTTCTCGGCGTAGCTCTCCAGGCCCTCCTGCATCTTCGGCAGCGCCGCCACGTACTTCTCCAGCGGCGGCTTCAGCTCGGCGGGCATCTCGCCGACCAGACCGGAGAGCGATCCGCGCGCCCCCTCCAGCTTCGGCACGCACTCGGTCGTCAGGTGCTCCGAGTAGGTCTTCTGCTGGGTGAAGTAGGCGCTCTCGACGCGCTGCTGGATCTGATCGGCGTTCTGGAACATGCCGACGTCGGTGTCGGTGCCCATGAGGCAGGTCCAGAACGCGCCCATGTCCGATTTGTCGCGTTCGGCGAAGCGGCCGCCGGCGTCGAGAATCTTCTGCGCGGCCTCGTTCTTCTTCCGGTTCGTCATCACGTAGTAGCCGACGGCGGCGAGGCCGGCGATCGCGATCAGCCCGAACACCATCCGCTTCTTCTTGGCCGCCGCGTTCTGCGCGGCCATGATCCGCTGGTATTCGTCCATACCACCGCCGGGGGGGGCTGCTCCGAACGACATGTGTCCTCCTTGAACTTGAAAGTCGACGTCGAGGTCGGGTCGCGAGGCGCCTCGCGCGGCGCCGTCGTCAGTCGTCGGAGAAAACCCTAATTCGCCGTCAAAAGCAAGCTCAGGCGCGCGCGTCGATCCGGCGGTTCGGAATCAACGTTTCCCTATCTGCTGCGAGAACAGCGACCAGGAGTGCAGGTAATCCAGCGCCATCTGCAGCTGGTAGTCGTCCAGCCGCCTGGCGACGATCGCCTTGTCGCCCTGTTCGTTCTTGAGGCGCTTGTGCAGGTCGCGCTCGCGCGGCAGGTCGGCGTCGGACGCGTCGCCGGGCGGCGCCGTCGCCTCGACCACCACGTTGGGGGTGATGCCCTGTCCCTGGATCGACCGCCCGTTGGGCGTGTAGTAGCGCGCCACGGTCAGCTTGAGGCCGCACGGCTTGGCCCCGCACCCGTCGACGTCGATCACCGTCTGCACCGACCCCTTGCCGAACGTCTGCGTCCCGAGCACCACCGCGCGGTTGTGGTCCTGCAGCGCGCCCGCGACGATCTCGGCGGCCGACGCGGTGGCGCCGTCGACCAGCACGATCATCGGAAATCCCGACCAGGTGCCGTGGCTGTGCGCCTTGGCCTCGTCGATCGTCTTCCCGCCCTTGCCCACGGTCTTGACGATCAGTCCGTCGCTGATGAACAGGTCGGCCACGCGGATCCCCTGGTCCAGCAGGCCGCCCGGGTCGCGGCGCAGGTCCAGCACCAGCCCCTTCAGCGCCTTGCCCGGGCTCTTGGCGGACATCTGTTCGAGCAGGGTCTTCATCGTGTCGTCGACGCCCGCGGCGAACACGCGCACCTTGACGTAGCCGACGCCTTCGTCCAGCAGGTGGCCTTCGACCGTCTTCACCTCGTACTTCGCGCGGCGAATGCGGAACGTCAGATCGCGGCCGCGGCGCTCCACCACCAGCGTCACCTCGCTGCCGCCCGGCCCTTGCATGCGCGCGACCGCCTCGTCGAACTCCAGCGTCGCGATGTCGACGCCGTCGACGCGCTTGATGATGTCTCCCGGCTCGACGCCCGCCTTGGCGGCGGGAGATCCCTCGATCGGCGAGATGATCACGAACCGGTTCTTGCGCTTCTCGACGTCGATGCCGATGCCCTCGATCTCCTCGTTGCCCTCGGTCTCCTTCTTCAGGCGGCCGTACTCGTCGGGGTCCATGAAGCGCGAGTGCGGATCCAGCACGTCCGTCAGGCCGCGCGCCGCGCCGTACGTCAGATCGGTCTCGGAGATGTCCTCGACGTAGTGGCTCTCGATGTACGAGAGCACCTTCGTGAACACGCCCAGCTTCTGATACGGGTTGAAGCGGCCGGCGGCGAGCGGCCGCGCGAAGATCAACCCGCCGGCGAAGGCGGCGAGCACGAGCAGGACGGTGCGACCACGGCGGACGGGCTGGGACATCGATTCACCTCGGGGCCCCAGTTTCGCACACCGCGAAATCCGATCCGCTGGGAGAGCAGGGGCAGGACAAGGGAGCCCCGTGCGATTCCGATCGAGGGTCAGCCCAACCGGGCACGCGCGCCCGCTACCGGCATCTCAAAAAACGCCGCTGCGCGTAAAAATCGTATCGCATGACCATATATGCATTGTCACGTGGTGCAATGTACTTGCTTTTGGCCACAGCGGGTGGATAATCACGGGTCCGCGCCCCTGTCCCGCGCAACCATTTAGCTTCCGCGGCGGTGCCCACAGGCTGTCCACTCGTTTCCCACCGCCAGTCCACAACAGGTTGTGGTTCGCGGCATCGATTGCTCAATATCTTGTGTTTCGGGCGCGCCTAGTTTAGAAGTCTGCAGGCGCCGTTTCGGCGCCAAGGTTTTTAAGGGGAGGGCCCTCCATGCTGGAAAAGCACGACGCCAAGAGAAGCCGCAACGTCCGCTCGAATGGGACCGTCGCGTCCGCCAAACCCGCGGGGACGATCTCGCCGGCCAAGCCGACCGCGGGCAAAACACCCGCCGGCGCGCCGTACGGCCTCAAGCTGACGCGCTACTTCACGGCTCCGGGTGACGACGGCTTCGCCAACGTCGAGTGGGAGCTGCGCACGGCGGCCATCACCGGCGAGAACGGCAAGATGGTGTTCGAGCAGAAGGACGTCGAGGTGCCGAAGAGCTGGACGCAGACCGCGACGAACGTGGTCGTCCAGAAATACTTCCGCGGCGTAATTGGAACGCCGGAGCGCGAGCGGTCGGTGCGCCAGCTGATCTCGCGCGTCGCCGACACGATCACGGGCTGGGGCAAGAAGGACGGCTACTTCGCCGACGACGAGTCGGCGCGCGTGTTCAACGCCGAGCTGAAGCACCTGCTGGTGCAGCAGAAGATGTCGTTCAACTCGCCGGTCTGGTTCAACGTCGGCATCGAGGCCGACCCGCAGTGCTCGGCCTGCTTCATCAACAGCGTGCAGGACACGATGGAGTCGATCCTCGGGCTGGCGAAGACGGAAGGCATGCTGTTCAAGTACGGCTCGGGCACGGGGACGAACCTGTCGCCGATCCGGTCGTCGAAGGAGCTGCTCGTGGGCGGCGGCACCGCGAGCGGCCCGGTCAGCTTCATGCGCGGCTTCGACGCGTTCGCGGGCGTCATCAAGTCGGGCGGCAAGACCCGCCGCGCGGCGAAGATGGTCATCCTGAACGTCGACCACCCCGACGTCGACGAGTTCATCCAGTGCAAGTCGAAGGAGGAGAAGAAGGCCTGGACGCTGATCGACGCCGGCTACGACGGGTCGTTCGACGGCGAAGCGTACAAGTCGGTCTTCTTCCAGAACTCCAACAACTCGGTGCGCGTCACCGACGACTTCATGGAGGCGGTGCAGAAAGACCGCGACTGGCCGCTGCGCGCGGTGCGCGACGGCAGCGTCGTGGAGACGGTGAAGGCGCGCGACCTGTGGCGCGACATCGCGACCGCAGCCTGGGAGTGCGGCGATCCCGGCCTGCAGTACGACACGACGGTCAACGCCTGGCACACGTCGTCGGGCACGGCGCGCATCAACGCGTCCAACCCGTGCAGCGAGTACATGTACCTCGACGATTCGGCGTGCAACCTGGCGTCGCTGAACCTGCGCAAGTTCGTGAGCCCCGAGGGCAGCCCGAACGCCGGCGAGTTCGACGTCGAGTCGTTCCGGCAGGCGGTCGCGACGACGATCATCGGGCAGGAGATCATCGTCGGCAACGCGAAGTACCCGACCGAGCGGATCCGCGACAACTCGCACCGCTTCCGGCCGCTCGGCCTCGGCTACGCCAACCTGGGCGCGCTGCTGATGTCGCGCGGGCTGCCTTACGACAGCGCGCCGGCGCGCGCCTACGCGGGCGCCATCACGTCGATCATGACCGGCTGGGCCTACCGGACCAGCGCGGTGATCGCGCGCGACGTGACCGGCCCGTTCGACGGCTACGCCGAGAACCGCGAGCCGTTCATCGGCGTCATGCAGAAGCATCGCCGCGCGGTCGACAAGATCGAGGCGGACCACGTGCCGGCCAACATGATGGACGCCGCGCGCGACGCCTGGGACCAGACGCTGTCGATCGGTAAAGAGTTCGGCTACCGCAACGGCCAGGCGACGGTGCTGGCGCCGACCGGGACCATCGGCTTCATGATGGACTGCGACACCACGGGCATCGAGCCGGACATCGCGCTCATCAAGTACAAGCGGCTGGTGGGCGGCGGCATGATCAAGATCGTGAACAACACGATCACCGAGGCGCTGGCCAAGCTGGGGTACGACGAGGGCCAGGTGAAGGCGATCGTCGACTACATCGACACCGAGGAGACGATCGAGGGCGCGCCCGGGCTGAAGCCGGAGCACCTGCCGGTGTTCGATTGCGCGTTCCGCGCGGCGAACGGCACGCGGTCGATCCACTTCCAGGGGCACATCCGCATGATGGCGGCGGCGCAGCCGTTCATCTCGGGCGCGATCTCGAAGACGGTCAACCTGCCGGCCGACGCGACCATCGAAGACGTCCAGGACGCCTACATGGAGTCGTGGAAGCAGGGGCTGAAGGCGGTCGCGATCTACCGCGACGGCTGCAAGCGGACCCAGCCGCTGTCGACCAGCAAGACCGACCCGGGGCTGGGCAAGAGCGCGGCAGGCGCCGTGACGGAGGCGCCGCGGAGCGGGCCGCCGGCGGCGGTGCGCAAGAAGCTGCCGGACGAGCGGCAGTCGCTGACGCACAAGTTCTCGATCGCGGGGCACGAGGGCTACATCCACATCGGCCTCTACGAGACCGGCGAGCCGGGCGAGATCTTCGTGAAGATGGCCAAGGAGGGCTCGACGATCTCGGGCCTGATGGACAGCTTCGCGACGGCGATCTCGCTGGCGTTGCAGCACGGCGTGCCGGTGCGGCTGCTGTGCGACAAGTTCTCGCGCACGCGCTTCGAGCCTTACGGCTTCACCGAGAACCCGGACATCCCGCGGGCGAGCTCGATCATGGACTACCTGTTCCGGTACCTCGCCTCGAAGTTCGTGAAGCAGGAGCCCGCGGCGGCGGAAGAAGCGCCGCCCGCGCCGGCCACCGAGGAGATCCAGCGCGTCGCCGAGGTGGTGGCGGCCGCGCAGAAGATCGAGGTGCTGGACGACCGCCGCGCCATCCCGCGCAACGGCAGCAATGGAACGTCGGGCCACAAGAACGGCGGCAGCAGCCACACGGGCAACGGCAACTACAGCTTCATCGCCCGCACCGACGCGCCCACCTGCCCCGAATGCGGATCGATCATGATCCCCAACGGCAGCTGCCACAAGTGCGTCAACTGCGGCACGACCAGCGGCTGTTCGTAGCCTGAGCCGTTCTCCCCGCGCCGGCGGCAGCGTGGGGAGAGGGAGCCGGGAAGATGGCGAGCGGACACCGTTATGACAGGATGAAGGCCATGGGCGTCGCAGCGCTGGCGCGCAATCTGGGTCTGGGGTCGCTGCTCGCGGACCTGACCGATAAATTCGGCGGGTACGAGATCCTCGACCACTGGCAGCGCGGCGAGTTCCATCACGACCTGCTGCTGCGGGTCGAGCCGAAGGGGCAGCTGCCGGGGCCGGTGCTGGTGGTGGCGACGAACTGCAACGGCGGCGTGAAGGAGGTGCTGTCCTTCGCCACGCCGCCGGGCGAGGAGGCGCTCTGGCACCACCGCTGCCCGACGTCGCCGGAGTTCAGCGGCGAGCTGCCGCCCGTGCTCGGCCAGGCGCGGACGGTTCACTGGTTCGAGCCGTGCGGACTGTTGACCGAGGATGCGCGCAGCGAGTACCGCCCCGAGTTCCGCGAGCGTCAGCCCGGCGGCGGCTGGCAGATGAAGGGCTGCGGCGTCCGCAAGAGCGCGGACTGACAGACGAGCCCCTCTCCCTGACCCTCTCCCCGCTTCGCGGGGCGAGGGCAAACGGCGAGCAGGGACTCCGGCTCAGTCACTCGCCCGGACTCTGTGCTTCCTCACCCGAGGTTGTGGAAGACGCGCTGGACGTCCTCGTCCTGTTCGAGCGCGTCCACCAGCTCCAGGACGTCCTTCGCCTTGTCGTCGTCGAGCGACACGAGGTTCTGGGCGACGTACTCGGACTCGGCCGACTGGACGGCGACGCCGCGCGCCTCGATCGCCGCCTGCAGCTTGCCGAAGTCGGCGAAGGCGCCGCGGATGATGGTCTGCGGCTCGCCCTTGTCGCTGGTCCCCTCGCCCATCTCCTCGAGGCCGTGGTCGATCAGATCCAGCTCCAGCGCCTCCGGGTCCTTGCCGGCCAGTGCGTCGGGCGCCAGGCGGAAGACGCCCATGCGCTTGAACTGGAACGCGACGCTCCCCTCCGTGCCGAGCGCGCCGCCGTACGTCTTGAACGCCGACCGCACGTTGGCCACCGTCCGCACGACGTTGTTGGTCGCGGTCTCGACCATCACGGCGATGCCGTGCGACGCGTAGCCCTCGTACATGACGATGTCGTAGTTCTCCGCGCCCTGCCCCGACGCCTTCTTGATGGCGTTCTCGATCTTGTCCTTCGGCATGTTCGCCGCGCGCGCGTTCTGCACCATGCGCCGCAGCGCCGGGTTGCTGTCGGGGCTCGGGCCCCCGGCCTTCACCGCGATCGCGATGTCCTTGCCGATGCGCGTGAACGCCTTGGCCATCTTGTCCCACCGCTTGAACATGGTGGCCTTGCGCGTCTCGAAGATGCGTCCCATGGCGAATGCACTACCACACGGCGGGCCGCTTCGCGCCCCCGAGATCCGGCCCGCTGCCGCCTAGGCGCGGCGCAGGCGGGTGGCCAGCGCGCGCATGACGACGAGCGCGAAGGACGGCGTCTGGGCGACCATGAACTGGAACTGCTCGTCGTTGATCGGGGCGAGCTCGCAGTCGGTCTGGGCGCGCGCCGCCGCGGCCCGCGGGCCGGCGTCGACCAGCGCGAGCTCGCCGAAGAACCCTTCTGGACCGACGGTCTCGATGATCTCCTGGCCCTTGACGATGTCGACGCGGCCGGCCTTGACGACGTACATGCAATCGGCCGGCTCCCCGGCCGCGAAGATCATCTGACCCGCGCGAAACCTGCGGGCGGGCGTCTGTTCCGCGAAGACGTTGGGCAGCTTCAACGTGGACTCTCCCTCGCCCTACTAACGCTCGCCTGAGCGGATATTCACAACTGCCCGGACGGCGCCGACCGCCGCGGCAGCCGCACCGTGAAGGTCGACCCGCGCCCGGGCTGGCTGTCGGCGGAGATGCTGCCGCCCATCGCCTCGACCACCTGCCGCACGATCCAGAGGCCGAGCCCGAGGCCGCCGTAGTTGCGTTCGGAGACCGCGCGCTCGAAGCGGCCGAAGATGCGCCCCAGATCGTCCGCTGACATGCCGATGCCGCGATCGCGCACGGCGATCCACAGCTGGGCGTTCTCCTCGGGGCCGCTCGCGCCCACGTCGATGGCGATCGGCCGCCCTGCCCCGTACTTGACGGCGTTGGACAGCAGGTTCGTCAGGATCTGCTCGAGGCGCAGGCGATCCCAGAACCCCTGGACGGCGCCCGTCACCTGCACCTCGATGGCGCCGGCCTCGGCGGAGGGCGGCGCGAAGCGGCCCGCCACCTCGCGCGCCAGCTCGCCCAGATCGATGCGCTCGGGCATCAGCGCCAGCTTGCCGGCGGTGATGCGCGAAACGTCGAGCAGCTGATCGACCAGCCCGTCGAGACGGCGAATCTGCCGCGTCAGCGCCTGCCAGCGCCCCTTCATGCGCGCATCGTCGGCGCGCCCGCCCGCCTGCAGCCCCTTGTCGATGGTGTGCACGTTCAGCATCACCGACGTCAGCGGCGTCTTCAGCTCGTGGCCCGCGATCGACAGGAAGTCCTGGCGCACGCGCACCGCCTCCTCCAGCTGCCCCTGCGCGTCCTTCAACGCCGTGATGTCGTCGAAGGCGATCAGCACCGTCTCCGGATGGCCGAGGATGGCGGGGATGCGCGCGGCGTCGACGGTGATCACCTTCGGCCCGGCCGGCGTGTACCAGCGGATCTGCTGGCCCGAGACCGCCTGCCCGCGCGCCGCCCGCACGATCGGCACGTCCTCCAGCCGCAGCGGGCGATCGTCGAGGTCGCGCAGGTCGAACATCCGCAGGTGATCGTCCGCCGACTGCGGGTACGGCGGCGCGCCGCCCGCCATGCGACGGGCGGCCGCGTTGGAGAAGAAGACCCGCGCCGTCCCCGGCTCGACGAACAGCAGCGGCAGCGGCATCTGGTCCAGCACGGTCTGCAGCCAGCGCTCCTGGTCGGCGCGCTGCGCGGCCAGCCCTTCCGCGTCGGCGCGCGCCGCCTCCGCCCGCTCGCGTGCCAGCGTCTCCTCGGTCTGGTCCTTGATGACCAGCGCGACGTGCTCGACCGCGCCCGACGCCCCGAACAGCGGCATCATCGTGATCGACACGGCCGCGCGCCGCCCCTCCGTCACGTGCACCTGCTCGAGGTCGCGCGGGTCGTACCAGAACGTCGGCGTCTGCACGGTCTCGCCGGCGAACGCGCGCTTGACCAGCCCGAGCAGCCCCTGGCGCTCGGCGATGTCGTCGTGCAGGACGTTGTATTCGGGCGGCGGCTCCGAGCCGAACAGATCGCGAAACGCCTTGTTGGTCAGCAGGCAGTGACCGTCGGCCTTGTAGACCTGCAGCCCGAACGGCGCATACGCAAAGATCCCCTGCAGCAGCCGGACCGGATCGCTGATGCCGGCGAGCCGGACGGCGATTTCGTCCAGGCGCTCCATCTCCATTGCGTCACATGTTCATCGCGATCGGCGGCGCATACAAGCGCGCCGCACAGGGTATTCGTCCGGCGGCGATAATCGGACGTCCGGGGAAATTTCGCGCCCCCCGCGTAACCGCCCGTGCGTGCCAGCATCGCAAAGGGCGCGCGGAGTGCCTGTCCCTTCTTTGCCCGGAGGACTCGAAAGCGATGGCGACACCTGCGTTCAAGGATCTGTTCTCGCTCCAGGCCGCTGATTACGCGCGGTTTCGCCCGGTCTACCCGCTCGAGCTGTACGCCTGGCTGGCCTCGAAGGCGCCGGCGCGGCGGCTGGCGGTCGACGTCGGGACCGGCAACGGTCAGGCGGCGGTCGCGCTGGCGGCCCACTTCGAGCGCGTCATCGGCGTCGAGCCGAGCGACGGGCAGCTGGCGAACGCGACCCCGGCGGCGCGCGTCGAGTACCGGCGCGGCGCGGCCGAGGCGACCGGACTGGACGCCGGCTCGGCCGATCTGCTGACGGTCGCGCAGGCCATCCACTGGTTCAAGCACCCGGCGTTCTTCGCCGAGGTCCGCCGCGTCGTCCGCCCGCAGGGCCTGCTGGCCTTCTGGTGCTACGGGTTGACGACCATCTCGCCCGAGGTCGACGCCGCGGTCCACCACTACTACGAGGACCTGCTGGGGCCGTACTGGGAGCCGGAGCGGAAGCTGGTCGAGCAGGGCTACCGCACCATCGCGGTCCCGTTCAATCCGATCGCGGCGCCGGCCTTCGCGATGCAGCTGTCGTGGAGCTTCGAGCACCTGCTCGGCTATCTCGGCACCTGGTCGCCGCGCAAGCCGTACCTGGCCGCGCACGGCCAGGACGCGCTCGAGCTCGCCTTCCCGCGCCTGCGCGAGGCGTGGGGCGCCCACGGCGACCGCCCCGTCCACTGGCCGCTCTCGGTGCGCGCGTTCCGGATCTAGCGGCGGCCGCGGCGGCGAAAAACGCGCCTGCCCTTCGCCCCGAACAACCGATCCCATTCTAACGAAAACGATCGAAGCTATCAACGGCGTCGCGTCGCGCCTATCGATGGTCGCGGAGAGGAGACCATTCATGCCGAACGACACGACCGCGACGATCCCGACGACCGACCACACCTCGATCTCACACGAAGGGGCCGAGCTCCACTGCGAGCTGCGCGGCGCCGGCGAGCCGCTGCTCCTGCTGCACGGGTTCACCGGCGCCGGCGGTGACTGGAAATATCTGTTCGACCTCGACGAGCTGGCCGGGCGGTACCGGCTGATCATCCCGGACGCGCGCGGCCACGGCCGGTCGACGAACCTGTCCGGCGCCTTCACCCACCGGCAGTGCGCGGACGACGTGCTGGCGCTGTGCGATCACCTGGGCGTCGCGCGCTGCAAGGCGATCGGCCTCAGCCTGGGCGGCAACACCCTGCTGCACCTGGCGACGCGCGACCCGGGCCGCCTCGCCGCCATGGTGCTGATCGGGGCGCCCAGCTACTTTCCGGCGCCGGCGCGCGCGATCATGCGGTCGTTCACGCCGGAGACGCGCAGCGCCGAGGACTGGGCGATGATGCGCGCCCGGCACGTGCACGGCGACGAGCAGATCCGGGCGCTCTGGCGCGCCGCCGCCGGCTTCGCCGACAGCTACGACGACATGACCTTCACGCCGCCGCACCTGGCGACCATCCAGGCGCGGACGCTGATCGTCACCGGCGATCGCGACCCACTCTACCCGCTCGAGATCTTCGTCGAGCAATATCGGGCGATCCCCGACGCCGCCCTGCACGTCGTCCCGAACGCGGGTCACGACGCCGTGTTCGGGCCCGCCCGCCCCGACTTCGTCCGCGCCGCGCTCGCGTTTCTGCAGGCGTGAGCCGGCCAAGTCAGTGGCGAACGGCGCCGCGAATGCGGTAGCCTCGAAGACATGTTCACGTTCGTGACCGGAGGGTTGCGCTCGGGCAAGTCGGAGTACGGTCTGCGGCGCGCGTCGGAGCTGGGGCCACCGCCGTGGCTCTACGTCGCGCCGCACATCGAGGGCGACGACGAGCTGAAGGCGCGGCTCGCCCGCCACCGCCGCGACCAGGACGCGGCCTGGCACCTGCACGAAGCCCCCGCCAAGTTCACGGCGGCGCTGGCGCCCGAGACCGTGGCGGGCCACGGCGCCGCCGTGATCGATCGCTTCACGATCTGGCTGTCCAACCGGCTGGCGGCCGCCCCCGAGGCGTCGGCGGACTACGACCTGGTCGCCGAGGTCGAGGCGTTCTCGGACAAGCTCTACCGGTCGACGACGCCGATCGTGCTGGTGACGACGGAGATCGGCCTCGGCTTCCTGCCCGCCAGCGTCCCCGATCGCCGCCTGATCAACATCGCCGGCGTGGCCAACCAGATCCTCGCCGAGCGCGCGCAGTCGGTCGTCATGATGGTCAGCGGCGTCCCCCTGCGCCTGCGCTGACCGGAGCCGCGCGCCCCCCCGACGAAGACCCACGATGCCGCTCGTCCGCGAGACGTTTCCGGTCGGCACGCTCGGCTGCAACTGCACCATCGTCAGCTGCCCGGAGACGCGCGAGGCGCTGGTGATCGATCCGGGCGGCGAGGCGCCCGCGATCCTGGCGGCGCTGAAGCGGGCCGGGCTGCGCGCCGTCAAGCTCGTGCACACGCACGCCCACTTCGATCACGTGATGGCGACCGGCGACGTCGCCGCGGACACCGGCGCCGACGTGCTGCTGCACCACGACGACCGCTGGCTGTACGACAACGCCTTGATGCAGACGGCGATGTTCGGCCTCAATCGTCCCGGCGATCGTCCGCCGCCCGCGCCCACGCTCGAGCTGCGCGGCGACGAGGCGATCTCGTTCGGCCGGCAGGAGTTTCGCGTCCTCCACACGCCCGGCCACACGCCCGGTTCGATCTGCTTCTACTTCGAGGAAGCGGGGCAACCGCCGCTGCTTTTCGCGGGCGACACGCTGTTCAAGGGTTCGATCGGGCGGACCGATCTGTGGGGCGGATCGCTCCCCGACATCAAGCATTCGATCCGCGACCGGCTGCTGACCCTGCCCGATGCGACCCTGGTGATCCCCGGGCACGGCCCCGAAACCTCCGTCGTGGCGGAGCGCGAGGAGAACCCGTACGTCGGCCGCTTCGCGCGCTGATTCACCGTCGGATTCGCCGTTGACAGTACCGCTTGTTTTTTCTCAAATGGGCGTACACTCTCGCCTTCTGCTTCTCCCACCCTCAACCAGGACCCACTCATGACGCGTTCAGTTGTTCGTCCCCGGACGTCGCCAGGTCGTCTCGTTACCTCGGGTTGGGGCATCGCCCTCCTCGCGATGCTGTTTGGTGGCGCCACCCTGCTCAGCGCGCGTCCCGCGCTGGCCAAGAAGAAGAAGGCCGCCGAGCCGACGCAGGCGACCGACGAAGCGTCGCCGCCCGCCGAGCAGGTCGAGAAGCCCGGGAAGCCCGCCGAGCAGGCCGGTGACACGGAGAAGCCGAAGACGATCCTCGACACCTCGCAGGAAGCGCCCAAGACCGACAGCCTCGGTCACGTGCACGTCGGTTCGCCGAACGCCGAGGGGCTGGGGCGCGTCGCCGTGAAGGCCGCTCCCGAATCGAAGATCAAGATCTTCCTCGAGGGCCGCTACTTCGGCACCGCGCCGCTCACCATCTACAGCGTCCCCAAGGGCGACTACATCGTCGAGGCGGTCTATGCGAACGGCAAGCAGCTGTCGAAGCCGGTCAGCGTCGGCGAGAACGAGGAGACCGCGGTCGACCTGGGCGGCGCGGCGTCGCTGCACGCGGCCAGCGGGCCGGGAATGTTCGACGCCGAGATGACGCCGACACGCATGACCATCACCAAGGTCGCGCTCGTCGTCGCCGCGGTGGGCGTCGTCGCCGCGGTGACGTTCGGCATCCTCGAGCTCAAGACCGAGAGCGACTACGAAAAGGCCGTCGGCCAGGCGCAGAAGGACGACCTCGAGACCAAGGGCAACCACTACGCCCTCGCCACGAACATCGGTATCGTGGCGGCCGCGGTCGGCCTGGTGGCGGCCGGCATCGCCGGCTACCCGCTGGTGCTGCGGCCGAGCGAGAAGTCGAAGACCGCGTTCATCTTCACGCCCTCGGCGACCGCCTCTGGTGGCGGCGCCGCGATGACCGTCCGCTTCTGAGCCGACGGTCGCTGGCGCTCGCAAGGCTGGCCCTCACCCCAAGCCCTCTCCCGCAAGCGGGAGAGGGAGATCAGATCCGATCCCCTCGCCCCGCGAAGCGGGGAGAGGGTTAGGGAGAGGGGCCCGCGTTGGAGGAGAGAGGGCCCGTTACTTCCCGAGCTTCGCGGTGTCGATGACCCGCGTGCCTGCGGGCGGCGTGAACTTGAACAGCGCGTCCGGCACGCGCGTGTTGACGCGGATGTCGGCGAAGGTGAGGTCGTTGATGTTCCCCTGGCCGTCGGTGATCACGCTCTCGCGCACGTCGTAGGTGCGCGGATCGACGACGAACTGGATGGTCTTCACCTGGGCCTGCGGCGCCTTGGGCGACAGCGACAGCACGTAGTCGGGGCCGGGCTTGTTGCCGGCGAACGTGATGTCGAACTCCGCCGCCAGCTTCCCCTTGCCGGTCAGGAACGACAGCGCGGCCGGCAGCTGCGACGACTTGAGGTCCTGCTTGAACGCCTGCTTGTCGTCGGGTTCGTACAGCCACAGCACGCCGCCGTCGGTGACGTAGCTGGACTTGTCTGGCTTCTCGTAGTCCCAGCGCATCCGCCCCGGCTTCTTGAACGTCACCTCGCCCGACGAGCTGGTCTTTCGTCCCAGCGCGGTGCTGGTCAGCGTCTGCGTGAAGCGCGCGCGAAAGTCGGCCGCGCCGTCGTAGCGCTTCTGCACCTCCGCGACGACGGCCTTGACGTCCAGGCGCGGGCCCGCCGGTGCGGGCGTGGGCGCGGGCGCCGCGGCCTGGGCCATCGCGATCACCAGAGAAGCAATCGATCCGATCACGTCGCAATCCTAGCGCAGGCTACCGCGAGCGGCTCGCCCTCACGCTGACCCCGCTCGCCTCTCGCAAGGCTTTCCCTCACCCCACCCCGGCTCACGCGCCCGCCTGCAGGTACTCCCCGGCCGGCGCCAGCACCTCGCGCGGCTTGGCGCCGTTGGTCGGGCCGACGATGCCGTCGCGCTCCATCTGCTCGACCATGCGGGCGGCGCGGTTGTAGCCGATCTGCAGGCGCCGCTGGATGTACGAGACCGAGGCCTGGCGCGTGTCGCACACGATCGCGACCGCCTGATCGTAGAACTCGTCGTGGAAGTCGTTGGCGGGAGCGCCGCCCTCCTCGGCGTCCTCCTCGCGCGGCTTGAGGATGTCCATGTCGTAGACCGGCTTCGCCTGCTGCTTCAGGAACTCGACCACGCGGTGCACCTCGTTGTCCGACAGGAACGCGCCGTGGATGCGGCGGAGCTTGGTGCCGCGGTCGGAGAACAGCATGTCGCCGTTGCCGAGCAGCGTCTCCGCGCCCTGCTGGTCGAGGATGGTGCGCGAATCGATGCGCGACGCGACCTGCAGCGCGATGCGGCTGGGGAAGTTCGCCTTGATGAGCCCGGTGATGACGTCGACCGACGGCCGCTGCGTCGCCAGGATCAGGTGCAGCCCCGCCGCGCGCGCCTTCTGGGCCAGCCGCGCCACGCTGGTCTCCACGTCCTTCGGCGCGACCATCATCAGGTCCGCGAACTCGTCGATGACGATGACGATGTAGGGCAGCTTGGTCGGCCTGTCTTCCGAGGCCGCCTTCTCCTTCTCGGCCTGCACCTTCGCCGCCGCGTCCGACAGATCCTCTTCGCTCGGCGCCTCGACGTTGACGATGCCGGCGGTGTCGCCGTCCGCCCCCTCGGCCAGCGTGATCTCGGCGTCCGCGTCGAGATCGACCTCCTGCTCGGTGCCGTCGGGCCCGGCGATGACCACGCGGATCTTCTTGTCGGACTTGCGCCCGGCCGCCGACGACGCCGCCTCCTCCTTGGCCGCCGCCCCCTCGATCTTGGCGTTGTAGCTGGAGATGTCGCGCACGCCGGTCTTGGCGAGCAGCTCGTAGCGCCGCTCCATCTCGTCGACCGCCCAGCGCAGCGCCAGGTTCGCCTTCTTCGGATCGGTCACGACCGGCAGCAGCAGGTGCGGGATCCCCTCGTAGATCGACAGCTCCAGCATCTTCGGATCGACCATGATGAAGCGGACGTCCTCGGGCCCGGCGTTGTAGAGGACGCTGGTGATCATGCCGTTGACGGCGACCGACTTGCCCGAGCCGGTGGTGCCGGCCACCAGCAGGTGCGGCATCTTGGACAGGTTGACGCTGACGGGGGCGCCCTTGATGTCCTTGCCCAGCGCCACCTGCAGCTTCGACGACGCCGACGAGAAGCTGGCGTCCGTCAGGATCTCCTTCAGGAACACGGTCTCGCGCGCCTTGTTCGGCACCTCGACGCCGACCACCGCCTTGCCCGGGATCGGCGCGACGATGCGGACCGCCTGCGCCTCCAGCGCCATCGCCAGATCCTTCTCGAGGTTGGCGATCTTGCCGGTGCGCGTGCCGGGCGCGGGCGCAAACTCGAACATGGTGACGACGGGACCCATGTGGATCTCCTTCACCTTGCCGCGCACGCCGTAGTTCGACATCGCCTGCTCGAGCCGCTCCGCCATGTCGTAGAGGGGCTGCTTGTCGGTCTCGTGGGCGGCCGGCGGGATGTACTCCAGCAGATCGGCGCCCGGCAGCTTGAAGTCGCCGTCGCTCAGCTTGATGAAGCCGCGCTTCTCGTCGCGCTGGCGCTCGGCCTCCTCGGCGCTGAGCGCGCCGGCCTCGGCCGCGGCGGCGGCGGCGGCCTCCGCCACCTCCTGCTGGCGCAGCCGCGCGATCGAGGCCGACTCCACGATGATCGGCGCGTCGACGGGCCGAGCCGGCGGCGCGGCGATGACCGGCACCTCCTCCGTCTTCTCCTCGACGACCTCGGGCTCCGGATCGGGCGCGAAGCGCTCGACCGCGGCGACCTCGGCGACGATCGCCGCCATGGCGGCGCGCTCCGGATCGACCCCCTTCTCGGGCACCGAGCGGGCCTCGCCGACGCGGACGCCCCCGCTCTCCTCCCCCTCCACCGTCTCGGGGACGGCGTCCATCTGGGCGGCGACGCGCTTCGACCGCGCGGCCCGATCGTCCGCGGCCGTGTCTTCGTCCGCCTGGACCTCCGCGCTCTCGTCGGTGTCGGCGTCGGCGTCGGCGTGCAGCTCTTCGGCCGGGTGGATCTGGATCGACGCGGAGTCGTCCTCGACGTCCTCCTCCGGCTCGCGGCGGTCGGTGCGGTCGTCGCGGTCGTCCTTCTCCGGGAACGCCGCGCGCATCACGCGCCAGGTCCCGCGCGCCCCGGCGACGACGCCGCGGAGCGCGTGCCGCCCCGCCCACGACAGGACGACCGCGACCTCGCGCGTGCTGACGTCGGTGACCAGCAGCAGCGCGACGACCAACGACGTTGTCGCGGCCAGCGCCGCCCCCACGCTGCCGATGAACCCGGCGGAGACGCCGCCCAGCCATTCACCGAGCAGGCCGCCCGGCCCGTGCGACGCGAAGCCGCTGTCCGCGAACGGCAGGTACAGCAGCGCCGCCGCCGACGCGAGCAGCATCGCCGTGCCGCCCGCCTCGCGCAGGCCCTCGACCAGCCGCCGCCCGCGGAAGCAGCGCACCGCCGCGACCAGCATGCCTGCGACGATCAGGTAGGCGCCGAGGCCCGCGGTCGCGTAGAACGCGCCGGCGATCGCCTCGCCGCCGGGGCCCATCATCGGGTCGCCGCTCTGCCGCGACACCAGCGCGAGGCCGGTGAACAGCCCGCCGGCCAGCAGCAGGATGCCGGTGATCTCGCGGCGGCGGTGCGGGGGGCGTCCGGTGCCTCGGGTCGACTCGGAGGGGGCGGTCTTGGCGGGCATTGGTTCGTCCTTCGATGCAGGGTGGGATTACGCCTACATCAGACTACCTAGCCCGACACCCGTCAAAATTTCCGCCGCTTCCGCGCGTAACTAGCTGGAAAGACGCGGATATGGAGAGCGGGCTCGGCCTACTCGCCCGATCCGAAAGCGGCCTCGATCGCCTCTTCCTCGGCGTGGGGCTGCTCGGCGGCGGCGGCCTCGGCGGTCGGCTGCGGTTCGACGACGCCCGCATCGAGCGGCTGCCTGGCCCAGTGAGCGTGGACGGCCTCGGCGACGGCGCGGCTGATGCCCGGGACGGCCGCCAGCTCGTCGACGGAGGCGAGCCGCACGCGCTTGATGCTGCCGAAGTGACGCAGCAGCTGGCGCTGGCGACCGGGGCCGATGCCGGGGATGTCCGACAGCGCCGAACGCAGCGTCAGCCGCCGGCGCTGTCCGCGGTGGAAGCTGACGGCGAAGCGGTGCGCCTCGTCGCGCAGCGCCTGCAGCACGAACATCTCGGCGCTGTTCGGGCGGATCGGGATCGCGTCCTTGGCCTGCGGCAGGAAGACGCGATCGGGCCGCGTCGTGCCGGCGTCCTTCGCCGCCGCCTTGCGACCGCGGGCCCGCGGGGCGGGCGCGGCCGGCGGGGCGGGCGCGGCCGGCGGCTCGACCGCCGTCTCCGCGGTGACAGGCGGCGGCTCCGCCGTGTCAGCGGCGGCCGTCGTCTCCGCAGCCGCGGCCGGCGTTGCCGCAGCCGCGGCCGGCGTCTCAGCGGCCTGTGTCTCGGCGACGGCCGCCGGCACCGCGGCCGGCGTCTTCACCGCGGCCTCGTCGGCCAGCACGTCGCGCTCCTTGGCCAGTGCCACGATCGGCAGACCGACGCCCGGGCGCACGTCGATGCCGACGTCGCGCGCCGCCGCCAGCGCCATCGCCAGCTGCCCCTTGCCGCCGTCGACGACGATCAGGTCGGGCAGCTTCCAGGCGGCGTCGTCGTCACCGCCGTCGCCCGGTCGGGCGCGCCGGAAGCGGCGCGACAGCACCTCGTACATCGACGCGAAGTCGTCGTTGTGGCGCGGACTGCCCGCCGCGCCCGGCGCCCGCACCTTGTACGTCCGGTAGCGCGCCTTCTCCGGCCGCCCGTCCACGAACACCACCATCGACGCCACCGTCGCGAACCCCTGCAGGTGCGAGACGTCGTAGCACTCGATCACGCGCGGCAGGCGCGCCAGCTTCAGCCGCTTCTGCAGCTTGCCGAGCGCCAGCTCGGTGTCGGCGCGCGCGTTGCGCCGGGTGGCGAAGCTCGCGGCCGCGTTCCGGTTCGCCAGCTCGACGAGCTTGCGGCGGTCGCCCCGCTGCGGGACCTGCACCTCGACCTTCTTCTTGCGCGCGCCCGGCAGCGCCGCCCGCCGCTCGCTCAGCCACTCCGCCTTCAGCGGCGCGTCCTCGATCTCGATCGGCAGCAGCACCTCGTCGGGCACCGACGCGCCCATGTCGTAGTAGAGGCCGACGAACGACGACAGCAGCTCGGCGTCGGGGAACTCCTGGCCCGTGAACGAGAACGTGCGGCTCCCGGTCAGCTTGCCGCCCCGGATCGACATCACCGCCAGCTCCAGCGCGATCCCCTCGCGGTAGTAGCCGATCACGTCCTGATCGACGAAGTCGCTCGACACCACCCGCTGCTCCTCGAGCGTCACCTCCAGCGCGCGGATCTGATCCCGGATCTCCGCCGCCAGCTCGAACTCGGTGCGCCCGGCCGCGTCCTTCATGCGCGCCGTCAACCGCTCCAGCAGCTCGTCGCTCTTGCCTTCGAGAAACAGGCGCACGTCGCGCACCTGGTCGTCGTACTGCTCGCGCGGCACCGGCAGCACGCACGGCGCCGGGCAGCGCTTGATCTGGTATTGCAGGCAGGGGCGGCGGCGGTTGTGCAGCACGTGGTCCGTGCAGGTGCGCAGCTGGAAGTGCCGGTTCACCACCCGCAGCGCCTCGCGGCACGACGTCGCCGAATGGTAGGGGCCGAAGTAGTGCGCGCCGTCGTCGCCGAGCCGCCGCACCACCTCGAGCCGCGGCCACTCCGCCTTCGGATCGAGCCGCAGCACCAGATAGTTCTTGTCGTCCTTGAGGTTGACGTTGAAGCGCGGCTGGTGCCGTTTGATCAGCGTGTTCTCGAGAAGCAGCGCCTCTTTCTCGTTCGCGGTGATGACCGTCTCGATGTCGGCGACGATCCCCTCCAGCAGCGGGACGAAGTCGCGAATGTCGCTGGTCGCGGGCTGGAAGTACTGGCGGACGCGGTTGCGCAGCACCGCCGCCTTGCCGATGTAGATCACCTTCCCGCGCCCATCCTTCATGATGTAGACGCCCGGCGCGGTCGGCAGCCCATCCAGGATCTCGGCCAGCGTCTTGCGCGGCGGCGCCACCTCGGCGTCGCGCAGGCTCAGCGGCTGCGGCTCGTCGTTGCCGCTCGGCTCTTTTTCCGACATCCCGACGAGAACCATACCGCGCGCGCCCGGCGATGCGGCGCTATCATGCCGCGCCATGCGCCCCTCCGTTCGCCGCGCGGCTCGGCTCTGCGCCGTCGCCGCCGCCGTCGCCGCCGCCGCCCAGCTGGCCCTGCCGGCGCGCGCGCACGCGGCGCCGCCCGCCGGCAAGCTGACCTGGTACGGGCAGTCTTGCTTCCTGCTCGAGACCGCCGCCGGGACGCGCATCCTCATGGATCCGATCCCGAAGGGGATCGGCTACGACCTGCCGCCGGGCTTCAAGGCGGACATCGTCACCATCAGCCACGAGCACAGCGACCACAACAACGTCGGCTTCGTCTCCGGCAAGCCGCGCGTCATCCGCGGCCTGACCGCCGACAAGAAGGGCTGGGCGCGCGTCGACGAGAAGCTGAAGGACGTGTCGATCCGGAGCGTCGGCGTCTACCACGACGACCAGCGCGGCGCCGCGCGCGGCCTCGACACGGTGTTCATCTTCGAGGTGGGCGGCGTGCGCATCGCGCACCTGGGCGACCTCGGCCACGTGCTGAACGACGATCAGCTGGCGGCGATCGGCGCCGTCGACGTCCTGCTGGTCCCGGTGGGCGGCAAGGTCACCATCGACGGGCTGAAGGCGACGCGCGTGGTCGAGCAGCTGCGGCCGCGCATCATGGTGATCCCGATGCACTACAAGACGGACGCGTCGACGATCAAGGAGCTGGAGCCGCTGGCGCTGTTCCTCGACGGCAAGTCGAACGTGCGCCGCGAGACCGCCCACACCATCGCGCTGTCGCCGATGAAGCCGCGCCCGGCCGCCGAGATCGTCGTGCTGCCCTACAAATGAGCAGCCGCCGGCGCTACCACTGTCCGGGCAGCGGGTAGCGGCCGACGGTCCCCTTGCCGACGGCGGCGGGGACGTAGTTGCCGCCCGAGATGATCAGCTTGAGCGCGTCCTGCGGGGAGATCTCCAGGCGGATGCAGCGCGTGGTCGGCACGAAGTAGAGGCGCCCGGTGGTCGGGTTGGGCGACCCGGGCACGAACACGCACGACAGTCCCGGATCGCCCTCGATGGCGTGCCCGCTGGTGAAGCCGAGGACGCAGCCGCGCCCGGCGTCGTCGGGCACCAGCACGACGTGCGCGAAGATGCCGTCCTGCGTGTCGGTCAGCGCCACCTGCTTCCACGAGCGGTAGAGATCGCGCAGCCCGGGCACGCGCCGGATCACGTTGTCGAAGGCGCGCAGCATGAACTGGCCGACGACGCTGGTGACGAACACGCCCAGCACGTAGATGACGGCGATGGTGAGCGCGATGCCGACCACGGGCGTGCGCACGTGCAGGATCTCGCGCGCCTTGCTGTCGACGTACCAGAGGATGAAGATCGTCACGGCCACCGGGATGGCGGCCAGCGTCCCCGCAACCAGCTTGTTGCGGACGTGCGTCTTGAGCCACCCCATGGTCCTGCGATTAGACGCCGATATCGCCCGGAGCGCCAAAAACGGACGGCTGCCGCCCCTCCGCCCCGGCGCGGCGCGGGTTGCGACCCCAATGTGGCCATGGTAGCTACATTTACGTGGCCGTCGCCGTTCGCGATCTCAAGAATCGGCTGAGCGCTTATCTGCGCCGCGCCCGTCAAGGGGAACGGATCCTGGTCACCGATCGCGGACGCCCCGTCGCAGAGCTCGGGCCGCTCGGGCGCGGCAAGATGCGGGCCAAGGATCGGCTGGCACGGCTGGTCGAGCTGGGTGAAGTGACGGCGGCTCGAGGCTCCGGGCTGACGGAGATCGAGCCGATGCGTGTCCGCGGACGCGCCGTCGCCAAGACCATCCTGGACGACCGCGATTGACCTACTTCCTCGACGCGAGCGCGCTGGTCAAGCGTTACGTGCGGGAGCCGGGGAGTGAACGGATCCAGGCGCTGGTACGACGCCAGCGCCAGCTCGTCATCTCCCGACTGACGGCCGTCGAACTGCCGGCCGCCATCTGGAAACGGTCCCGCGCGGGTGATCTCTCCGCAACCGACGCGCGCCGCCTGCTGGCCCGGTTCGAGGGAGACCTGGCCCTCTTGACGACCGTCGAGCCAAGGCCGCCGACCATTCAGTTGGCGGCCGATCTGGTGGAACGCCATCCTCTCCGCGCTTACGATGCCGTCCAGCTCGCGTCCGCGTTGCGCTGGGCGCGCGAGACGCGATTGGCGACATGCTTCGTCTGCGCCGATCGCGGCCTCGCCGGCGCCGCCGCCAAGGAGCGTCTCCGGCAGCTCACGCTCGCCTGACGCGTTCAGGGGACCAGCAGCGTGCCGACGCTGCCGGGCGCCAGCAGCGACGTCGCGATCTCGGACGGGGCGACGATGTGCACGGCCGCCACCCCCGCCGCCAGCGGCGCGAACGCCTCTTCCAGCTTCGGGATCATCCCGCCCTGTACCGTGCCGTCCGCGATGGCCGCCTTGGCCTCGGCGACGGTCAGCTGCCCGAGCCGGGTCGTCGGATCGTCCTTGTCGCGGCGCACGCCGCCCACGGCCGTGCAGGCGACCAGCGCGCCCGCCCGCACGGCGCCCGCCAGCTGGCTGGCGACGACGTCGGCGTTGATGTTCAGCACCGTGCCGCTGGTGTCGGCGCCCAGGCAGGCGAGCACCGGCAGCGCGTCGCGCGCGTCCAGCGCGTCGAGCAGCTCCAGGTCGAAGCCGTCGATGTCGCCCACCAGGCCGAAGTCGATGGGCGCGTCGCCCGCGCCGCTGACGACGCGCGGGGGACGGCGGTGGGCGCGGATCACGCCGCTGGCGCCCGAGACGCCGAACGCCGGGACGCCGTCGGCGCGCAGCGCCGCCACCAGGTCGACGTTGAGCCGCCCCGCCACCACCATCTTCATGATGTCGAGCATCGGGTCGTCGGTGATGCGGCGGCCGCCCACGATGTTCGCCTCGACGCCCAGCCGCCGCGCCAGCGCGGTCGCCTGCGGCCCGCCCCCGTGCACGACCAGCAGCCGCCGCCCGGCGCGCGCGCGCGCGATCTCCGCCGCGACGTCCACCAGCGCCTTCCCCTCCAGCACGTCGCCCCCCAGCTTGATGACCGCGTCGATCGGACGGGACGTCACGCCGGGGGCGCTCACGGCCACGGTCCCGGGTCCTCCAGCGACGCGGTCTCGGGCAGGCCGAGCATCAGGTTCATGTTCTGGATCGCCTGGCCGGCGCCGCCCTTGATCAGGTTGTCGCTGGCGCTGACGATGGCCAATGTGGATGTCCGGTGTCCGTCGGGGGGCGGGCTCAGCGTGAAGCCGACCTCCGCGTAGTTGCTGCCCGCCACGGCCGCCACCTCGGGCGGGCGATCGCGCACGAAGCGGACGAACGGCTCGTGCGCGTAGGCGTCCGTGTACAGCGCGGTCAGCGACTCCGCCGTGACGTCGGCGGGCAGCTCGACCAGGCTGGTGGCCAGGATCCCGCGCGACAGCGGCGCCGACACCGGCACGAACGCCAGCTCGACGCCCGGCGCGCCCGCCGCCGCCAGCGTCTCCAGGATCTCGGGCGTGTGCTGGTGGTCGAGCACCTTGTACGGCTTGAGGTTCACGGCGCGCACGGGGTGGTGCGTGCCCGCCGACGGCGCGATGCCGCTGCCCGACGACCCGGTCATGCCGACGACGTGCACGCTGCGGGGCAGCTTGCCCGCCCGTGCCAGCGGCAGCAGGGCGAGCTCGATCGTCGTCGCGAAGCAGCCGGGTGACGCGACCGCGCGCGCGGTCCGGATCGCCTCGCGGTTCAGCTCGGGCAGGCCGTAGACGAAGCTGCCGAGCAGCTCCGGATGCGGGTGCTTGGCGCCGTACCAGCGCTGGTAGGCCGCCGCATCGCGCAGCCGGAAGTCGCCCGACATGTCGACCACCTTCACGCCGGCCGCGACGATCGCGGGCGCGTGGTGGGCGCTCACCTTGTGCGGCAGCGCGAGCAGCGCCACGTCGGCGCCGCGCGCCGCCTCTTCCGGCGGCACGTTCTCGAAGCGCAAGCTGGTGCGCCCGGTCAGCGGCGGGTGCACCGCGCCCAGCGGCTCGCCCACGTGGTCGACCGCGACGACGCGGACCAGCTCGACGTCGGGATGGATGAGCAGGCGCCGGATCATCTCCGCGCCGCCGTAGCCGGTGCCGCCGATGACGACGGCCTTGAATCGCTTCATTATCGCTATTCTACCCACACCTCGGAGCTGTCAGGCGGCCGAGAAATCCAGTGCCCTGTGTATGGACGTTCGAGCAGCATCCACCTACTGTGCCGCCTCGCTGGATCACGTAGCGAAACGACAAGGGCGCCGCTCCGGCGCGAACAACGAGAGTCCTATGCCTCCCACCCTGTTGATAAACGCGACCAGATCCGGCGAGCAGACGATGTATTCTGTGTCGAGCGCTTCGCGTCCGCCGGAGACCCACCGGCGTCGACAGGGTGGTCTACGCACTAACGGCATTGTTGTCGGGCTGACGCTGCTCCTCGGGATCACCGTCGGGACAGCGGGATCTGTATGGTATTTCCTCGTGCGCGAAAGCTCGAGAGTGCATGCCTCGCCTGCGTCGAGTGAGAGCCGTCCCGATGATTCACCGCCGGTCCAACAGGACCATCTCCACTTGACCTTGCCTATCCGGCCCAGCGCTTCTGCAGACGAGCAAGTTCAGAATGAGCCGGCAGCCCTTGATTCGCCTTCTGACCAACCGTATCTCACTGACCCAAGTCTGACACCCGAAGAGGTAGTTAGACTCCAGATGAAGCATGAGCTGAGCGCGCTGGAGAAATCCGGTCCAGCGAGTTCCACGCTGACCTCGAATGCATTGAATCATGTCGAGGCTCTGAAGCGATTGCCCGCATTGGTTGGAGCTGACTTCAACGATTTTAGCTGCTTCGCAAATGGCTGCGCGGTAACCGTAACTAGCAAGGACGCAGCAGCAGCGGACGCCGCAGGCAGCGCAATCATTCGCTCCGAAGATTTTCTGCTTTGGAAGGGTCCCAAACTTCGATCGGGCCCGATGCGGTCCCCGTCGGGCCAAGTCCAGACCATCGTCATCCTATACCGGGAACCGGATCGGAAATCCTCGACACCGAATCAGTCGCAGTAGGAGTCATGCTCGCCTCCGCGGATCCGGACGAGGTGGACTACCGCATCCGGCACTGGCGACGGTACACGGCTCCGGCCGGCACAGTTCACTGCTGCTCCTTAGCCTTTGAGGCTTTCATTCATTTCAACCCGCCGGTCTGACTGGCGCACGGAGGAAACCATGAAAAGATCCGGAACCGCGTGTTCGATTCTCGTCGCCTGGCTCCTCGTCTGTGCGGGTCATACGAGCTATGCGACTTACACCTCGGGCGCGGGCAGCGCGTGCGAGCCGCAGAATGATGATCCAGGCGATGTGGACCACCGCAACCCAATCTACCACCTGGTCAATGGCGCCCAGAATCCGTCGACGACCAAAGATGCAATCTTCATGTGTCCATTGGCATTCGGTACGCAGTCGGCGAGCTCAGTGAGTCGCACCAATGTTGTCCTCGAGTACAAGGACCTAACCGACAGCGCCTATTTCTGGTGCCAGGTCTACCAGGGATACCAGGGCGGCACCGTTTCCTACTCGATTCTAAAATACACTTACTCCCTCGCGGGGGGCAGCGTCGATCCGACGACGGCCTTCGTAGGTGCACAAAATATCCAGTGGAACAGCACCGAGCTCGGTTCGAACAACGTCCAATACGTTACCGCTAACTACGGGGTCCTCTGTAACGTCCCGAGAGACACCGGTGGCGGAGCATCTTGGGTGACTACCCTTTACGCTTACTAAAGTCGGTCCGCACGACCAGCTCCAGCACACCAAGGGAGGACCGGCGCGGACCAACGCCGCGCCGCAGTCTGACCAGACAGAAATTCTGTGGCCCCGGCAGAGCCGGCGGTTCGACGTTGTGAGCCGGTCAATGCGGCAAGACTGGACCATTCTCTGGCGGCCTTGAGGAGCCACCTGGCGTGGGCGGTCGCGTCTCCGTCCGTCGCGGAAATTAACGGGCGACGACGCGCACCGAGAAGTGGCCCTCGAGGAGGCGATCGCCGACGAGGTACCTATCGGCAGGGGAACCGCGACGATCTACGGGGCCGTTGTGGCCGCCACAATGTGCGGCCAGTAGGAGACGCGGCGCAAGCAGTTGCTCGTCGACCTCAACCTCGTAAGACCTGTACCTCGACCCGGTCGCGTTGCGCGTGCGCGGCTCCGAGCAAAGTCCGAAACTCCCAAAGTTGTCAAACTTCGGCCCGCCCCGGGCAAAGCTGTCAGGGCTCCCGGGACGCTTGGCGCCGCGAGCGCGGTCGACAGTCGCCGCGCCTAGGGGCTGCCGCAGGGCGTGCACTGGTGGACGCTCGCATCGCCGACGGTGCAGACGTGCTCGGCGGCACCGTCGCACAGCCCACCGCCCGACGTGCCGCCCGTGCTCACCGCGTCGTTGTTGCTGTGGCAGGTGAGGTCGGTCGGATCGGGGTTGCCGGTCGGGCAAAAAGCCTGTTGGGGCCCGCAGCTGGCCGCCATGATGCCTATGCCAGCGAGCAACGCGCAGACGGACAGGAACCACTTCATACGTCCGATGATGGTCGGCCCATCGTATCGCTGTCAAGCAAGTGTGCGACCCCTCCCCACCCTGGGCTTTTCAGCGCAACCTCCGGCCGGAAGCCGGCAATGTGGACAATGTGGAAAAGACCCCGGGGGGCCGCGTTGACGGCGTCAGACCCATCCCCTACGCTCAAGGCTTCGTGCGGCGCGCTGGTTTTTCCCTTCTGACGGCGCTTTTCTTGTCGTTGCTGGCGGCGGGGTCGTCCCACGCGGCGCCGGCCACCACCGTCTCGACGTCCGGCGCCGGCGGCGCCGGTGTGCGCCTGCGCGCCATCGTCCCCTCCGGCCCGCCGCCGGCGATCATGCCGCTTTCGGCCGTCAAGGCCGGCATGGTCGGCGAGGCGCTGACCGTCTTCCAGGGCACCAAGCCGGAGCCGTTCAAGGTCCGCGTCGTCTCGGTGCTGCGCAACTTCCTGCCCAAACAGGACGTCATCTTGATCCGCGCGGAGGATCCGCGCGTCGAGCACAGCGGCATCGTCGCCGGCATGAGCGGCAGCCCCGTCTACATCGACGGCAAGCTGGTGGGTGCCGTCGCCTACGCGTGGAGCTTCGCGAAGGAGCCGCTGGGCGGCGTGACGCCGATCGAGACGATGCTGTCCGAGCGCCAGCGCCCGCGCCGGTCCGGCAAGGAAGTGCTCGCCGACGGTTGGTCGGCGCCCGACACGTCGGGCAAGGGCGGCGGCGGCCACTTCGTGAACGCGGGCGTGCCGCACGCGTCGCTGTCGCCCGAGAGCGACGGCCCGGCGGCGCTGGCGCGCGGGCTGGGGCTGCCGCCCACGGCGCCGACGACGCCGGCCGGCGAGCCGCGCCTGCTGCGCGCGTCGGTGCCGCTGTCGGTGGCCGGTTTCACCGCCCGCACGGTCGCCGAGCTGGGCGACGCGATGGCCCCGACCGGGCTGGTGCCGCTGCAGGCTGGCGGCGGGCGCAAGCCGGGTCCGGCAGCCGCCGGCCACGTCGAGCCGGGTTCGGCGATCGGCGTCGAGCTGGTGCGCGGCGACATGAGCACCGTCGCGACCGGAACGGTCACCTACGTCGACGGGCGCAGCGTGCTGGCGTTCGGGCATCCGCTGTTCGGCATCGGCGAGGTCTACCTGCCGCTGGTCGACGCCACCATCCACGCGTTCATGCCGAGCCTGGCGCAGTCCTTCAAGATGTCCTCGCCGCTGAATGAGGTCGGCACGCTGGTGCAGGATCGGCAGTCGTGCATCATCGGCGATCTCGACTCGCGCAGCACGATGCTGCCGGTCGACGTGCGCGTCAGCGGGCCCGGCGTAGAGCCGCGCCACTTCCACGCCGAGGTGGCGCGCAACCGCCGCCTGACGCCGATGCTGACGTCGCTGGTGGTCGGCAACGCGATCGCCGACGCCGAGCCGGACGTCACCGACATGGTCGTCACGGTGACGTCGAAGGTCGGGATGAAGGGCTACTCGCCGCTGGAGCTGCGCGACCAGATCTTCTCGCCCGAGGGCGTCTCCAGCCGCGCGCTGTCGATGTCGCGCGGGCTGCGCGCGATGGGCGAGCTGATGTTCAACCCGTTCGAGCCGATCGTGCTCGACCGCATCGACGTCGACGTGCGCGTCGAGTACCGGCGCGACGTCGCCGACATCGTCGGCGTGGCGCTGCCCGCGCAAGAGGTGCACGCGGGCGACACGGTGCCGCTGCGGGTGACGCTGCGGCCGTACGCCGGGCCCGAGTACGTCGAGACGGTTCCGGTCGTCATCCCGCGCACCGTCGCCGGCGACGTGGTCAAGCTCGAGGTCTCGTCGGGCTCGCTGGTTCGCCCCGAGGTGCCGCAGGCGGAGTCGCTGCGCGTCTACATCGACAACATGCGCAAGTACTACGCGGCGTCGACCATCGTGGTGACGCTGCAGACGCCGGACGCGGGCGCGTCGCTGCGCGGGCGGCTGATCCAGGGGCTGCCGGCGTCGGCGATGGACACGCTGCGCCCGTCCAATCAGACCCGGCGCGCCGATTCATACGCGGTCGCCGATCGCACGGTCTACCCGATGAAGCAGCTGGTCAGCGGCAAGCAGGACCTGCAGCTGCTGGTGAAGTCCGACGCTCTGGGAAAGTAGGGCTACTCCAGTAACGCTGCGGCCTTCGCGAGCGTTTCGGTCGTGACGGCGTTCGCGGCCCGCTCGACGAAGGTCGCGCGACGGGCGCGCCAGTCGAGGCTCTTGATCTGGTCGGCCAGGACAACGCCGGATATTTTTCTCCCTGACGCGACCTTCACCTCGAATGGATAGCCCTTCACCTTCGTGGAGACCGGACAGAAAAGCGCCAACCCGACCTTGCGATTGTATTCGCGAGGTGACAGCACGAGCGCGGGCCGGTGGCCGGCCTGCTCGTGCCCTGACTGGGGATCGAAATCCAGCCACACGAAGTCGCCACGCTCCGGGACGTAACTCAAAGACGCTCACGGCCGACCGGGCCGCCGAAACTGACCTCGTCGTGGAGATTGGACGGGCGAACGTCGGCCAGCAGATCCGCAAGCCGAAAGCGGCGCGGCCGCGAACGCGCGACGGTCAGCTTGCCCCGCTGGACTGAAAGCTCGACCTCCGCGTCATTCGACAGATGAGCCTCTTTCGCAAGCGGCTTTGGAATCCGCACGGCGAGGCTATTTCCCCATTTCTGGACCTTTGCGATCATCAGCGGCCGCTCCTGTTTGGAAGATTAGTAGATACATTGGCTAGACGCTAGGCCCCGACAGGCGCTGGCAGAGCTCCGGAACGTCAAAGGGCAGCCAGCACGGACCGACAGGCGAAAACCTTGATCGTCCTTTACAATATCGGCCCCGGCATGCGCTCCATCCCGATCCTGATCGCCGCACTGCTGATCGCCGCCACTGCCACGGCCGCCGTCACCAAATCCTTCCGGCAGACCACGGCCAAGGACTTCGAGGAGGGCGAGGCGACGGCCAGCATGGTGCTGCCGACCGGCGACGTCGTGCCCGGGATGAAGTCGAGCCCGATCACGCTCGACGCCGCGTTCGTCTGGTGCGGCGCCCTGTCGCCCGACGGCAAGACCGCCTACTTCGGCACCGGTGACCAGGGGCGCGTCTACGCGGTCGACACGGGCGCGACGGGCGGCAAGGCGCGCCTGGTGACGACGCTGGAGGCGGCCTGGGTGACGGCGCTGGCCGTGCGCCCCGACGGCACGCTGGTCGCCGGCACGACGCCGGGCGGCCGCGTGTTCACGATCGATCCGAAGAGCGGCAAGTCCAAGCTGCTGGCGACGTTGACCGCCGAGCACGTCTGGGCGCTGGCGCTCGACAAGAGCGGGACGGTCTACGCCGGCACCGGCGGGCCGGGCAAGATCGCCGCCATCGACGCGGGCGGCCGCGCGCGCGCGATCTGGGACTCCGGCGACAAGCACGTCGTGTCGCTGATCATGGCCGACGACAAGCACCTCTACGCCGGCACGTCCGAGGAGGCGATCCTGTACAAGGTCGGCCTCGACGGCCGCGCCGAGGCGCTCGCCGACTTCGACGCCGAGGAGGTGCGCGCGCTGGCGCGCTTCGGCGGCTCGCTCTACGCCGCGGTCAACGACTTCGAGAAGGGCGGCGGAGCGGCGCTGGGCGGCGCGGGCGCGGCGGCCGCGCCGCGCGGCACCAAGATCACCACCGCGACGTCGGGCTCGCCGGCCTCGGCGGGCTCGCTGCCGCGCCCCGGACAGCGCAAGGCGAAGGCCGCGCTCTACCGCATCGACGCCGACGGACGGATGGAGCAGATGTTCTCGATCCCGGACGGCTACTTCACGACGCTGGCGTTCGACGACGCGGGCCGCGCCTACGTCGGCACCGGCAGCGAGGGGCGCGTCTGGCGCGTGTCGCCCGACCGCACCGCCGCGCTGGCCATCGACGTCTCCGAGCGCCAGGCGCTGGCGCTGTTGCGCGCCGGCAACGGCTTCCTGGTCGGCACCGGCGACGTGGGCGGCATCTACCGCGCCGTTCCGGCGGCGCCGCGCCAGGCGACCTACCTGTCGCGCGTGCTCGACGGCGAGTACCGATCCAAGTGGGGCCTGTTCCGCTGGCACGGGACGCACGACGTCGCCATCGAGAGCCGCTCCGGCAACACCGCCAAGCCCGACGCGACCTGGACCGGCTTCGCGGCGCTCGAGCGGCCGCACCCGACCGCCGAGGGCGGCGTCGGCCAGGTCGCCAGCCCGCCCGCCCGCTACGTCCAGTACCGCGCGACGTTCGGCGCGCCCGAGGGCCGGCTCGCGGCGGTGACCCTCGCGTACCTGCCCCAGAACCAGCGGGCGCGCATCACCGAGCTCGGGCCGGCCGACGGCGGCGCGCCCGCGCCCGCCATCGGCGCGCTGGGCGCGATGGCCGCGACTTCGACCGGGGGCGCGCCGGCGCGCGCGCACCAGAGCGTGATCAAGCTGCGCTGGAAGGTCGAGAACCCGGACGGCGACGAGCTGAGCTACCGGCTCGCCTTCCGCCAGGAGAACGACGCCGTCTGGCGCCCGCTGGGCGGCCCCGATCCGCTGACCAAGACGGAGTACGACTGGAACACCGAGGGGCTGCCCGACGGCACTTACGTCGTGCGCGTCATCGCCAGCGACGAACGCTCCGAACCGCGGGAGCGCGCGCTCGAAACGACGTTCACGTCGTCGCCGATCCTGGTCGACAACCGCAAGCCCGAGGTGGTCGGGCTGACCGTGAAGTACCCGATCGTGACCGGGCGCGCGCGCGACGACCAGAGCCCGCTGGTGGCGCTGGAGTATTCGGTGGACGGCGGCGACTGGCAGATCCTGTCCGCGGCGGACGGCATCTGCGACGACCTCGTCGAGGCGTTCACGATCAAGCTGCCGCCGCTCGCGCCGGGCCCGCACGCGGTCGCGGTGCGCGCCTGGGACAGCGCCGACAACGTGGGCGCGGCGTCGATCTCGATCCGGGCGCCGGGCAAATGACAACCGCGACCGCAGGCGGGGACGACACGGCTGGGCTCCCGCCCGCGCCCGAGGTCGTGCAGATCGAGGTCGGCCTGCTCCAGAACTTCTGCGAGATCCTCTGGTGCCCGGAGACGCGCGCCGCCGCGGTGGTCGATCCGGCCTGGGAGGTCGATCGGCTGCTGCGCGAGGCCGAGCGCCTCGACCTGAAGATCGAGCTGGCGCTGATCACGCACACGCACAACGACCACATCGAGGGCGTGGACGAGCTCTGCGCGAAGACCGGCGCCGCCGTGGTGGTCAACCCGCGCGAGGCTGGGCGGGTGAGCGCGCCCGGGCGGACGCTGACCGACGCCGTCGACGGGCGCGACATCGCCATCGGGCGGCGCGGCGTGCGCGCCCTGGAGACGCGCGGCCACACCGTGGGCGGCACCTGCTACCTCGCCGACGGCTACGTCGTCACGGGCGACGTGCTGTTCGTGGGCGGCTGCGGGCGCACCGACTTCCAGGGCGGCGACACGGCGGCGATGTGGCAGAGCCTGCAGCGGCTGATGCGGCTGCCCGAAGAGACGCGCGTCTACCCCGGTCACAACTACGGCGAGACGGCGACGTCGACGATCGGACACGAGACGCGCACGAACCGCTTCCTGCGCTGCGCGACGTTCGAGGCGTTCCGCGCCCTGCGCGAAGCCAAGCGCAAGGCCTGACGGCTGACACGATGAACACGGGCGCGCGCGGCGGAGGCGCGCCCCGGCGCGGTCAAAACAGCATGCCGCCGTGGAAGCCGAGCACGTTCTCGGCGGCGTAGTTGCCGTCGGTGCAGTTCTTGACCCCGCCCGACGGCGTCGTGCACTGCTGGCTGGCGTCGCGAACCGTGTAGCTGATCATCCCGCCCAGCGACAGGGCGCGACCGAGCGCGAAGAAGACGCCCGCGTTCACACCGTAGGTGGTCCCCGTGGCCGTGTACGTGACGTTCGACGAACCGCTGTCGTCCTCGTCGTACGAGAAGAACCCGAACTTCGGCCCCACCACGAACTCACCGGTCGGGAACTGAACGTGGAACAGCGGGCTGAACGCGATGTCGGTCTCGGTGGCGGTCCGGGTGTCAGAGGGCGCGAGGTTCTTGTAGTTGAGGACGTCGACGCGCAGCTCGCCGTTGATCGAAAAGTTCGGGTTCAGCCGACCGCCCAGCAGCGCGCCGATCATGAACCCGGGGCCGAGGTCCGCGCTGTTGGAGCCGACGTGCGACGCGGTGCCGATGTACGGCAACGCGAGGAAGCCGTGCGTCCGCGGGGCAGGCGGAGGAGGTGGCGGCGGGTAGCCGTACCCCGACGGCGGCGGTGGTTGGTAGTAGCCGGGCGGGGGCTGCTGGTAGGTGCCCTGCGGCGGCGGCTGGTAGTAGCCCGGCGGCGGCTGGTAGTAACCCGGCGGCGGCTGCTGCTGATACCCCGGTGGCGGCGGCTGATAACCGGGCGGCGGCGGCTGATACCCCGGCGGCGGCTGGTACGCCGGCGGGGGCTGCTGCTGTTGATAGCCGGGCGGCGGTTGCTGATACCCGGGCGGCGGCGGCGGGTTGACGGGCGGCGGTTGCTGGCCGGCGGGCGGCGGCGGGTACGCCGGCGCCGACGCCGGTGGCGGCGCCGCCCCGGCCGGCGGCGCTGCCGGGCCCGCCGGCGGCGCGGTCTGCGCGATCGCGATCGCCTGATGAGCCGCGGCCGTCAGCACGATCGAAAGGGATGCCGTGATAGCGCGCATGCGACGATTGAATCACACCCACGTGTCGCAGATCCGCTCATTTCCATGTGAGCCGTGGCATTTACAAAACGCCACGCTCAGAAGAAACTCTCAATGAAGTTTTGAATCGCCGGTTCGGCGCAGGTCGTCTCAGCGAAACTTCGAATCGCCTGGAGAAAGGATCAGCATGCACAGCTCTCGCGCTCTTCATCGTACGGCCTTGGCGTTGGTCGCCTCGGGGATCGTGGGTGTCTCGTCGGCCGCGATGGCGCAGACCGCGCCGCCGCCGCAGGACAACACGCCGCCGCCCGGCTATCAAGCGCCGCCGCCCGGCTATCAGGCGCCGCCGCCCGGTTATCAGCAAGCACCGCCGCCCGGCTACCAGCAGCAGCCGCCGCCCGGCTACCAGCAGCCGGCGCCGGCGGGATATCCGCCGCCGCAGGCCTACGCGCCGGCCCCCGGATACGCCCCCCAGTACGCGCCGCCGCAGCACGCGCACGACGGTTTCTACCTGCGCCTCCACCTCGGCGGCGGCTACGCCGAGATGGGCAACTCGAATGGCTACGACACCAAGTTCAAGGGCGCTGGCGCGTCGTTCGGGCTCGCGGTCGGCGGCGCCATCGCGCCGAACCTGATCATCTTCGGCAACCTGTTCGCGATGGGGATCAGCGATCCCACCCTGTCGATCAACGGAGTCGACCAGGGGAGCGCCAGCGGCACGACGACCATCAGCGGCATCGGGCCCGGGATCGCGTATTACATCGACCCGTACAACATGTACATCTCGGGCACGGTCGCCGCCATGCAGTTCCAGGCGTCGGATTCGAACGGCAGCAACACGTACGAATCGGACATCGGGTACGGCTTTCAAGGGATGTTCGGCAAGGAGTGGTGGGTCTCGCAGGACTGGGGCGTGGGCGCGGCCGCCGAGATCCTGGCGGCGGGCGGCATGAAGGACAAGAACGATCCCACCACGAAGTGGTCCGGCGTCACCTTCTCGCTCGTCTTCTCCGCGACCTACAACTAGCGCCCGCGCTCGACAGCCGCAACGACGAGCACGAGGCCGTCGCCGCTGGCGTCGTAGAGATCGATCGAGAACGGCCCCTCGCCGCGCGCCAGCGTCAGGCGCGCGCGCCAGGCGCCGCCCTCGGGGGCGGCGACGATCTCGACCTCCTGGAACGAGACCAGGCGCTGCACCCAGGGGTCGAGCGCCTTGTAGATCGCCTCCTTCAGCGCGAAGCGCACCAGCACCGCCGCGTCGCGCGCGTCGCCCGTGAGGTCTGACAGCGCGGCGCGCTCGGCGGGCGTCAGCACGCGTGGCGCGATGTCCGCCCGCAAGGCGCGCGCGACCTCGACGTCGACGCCGACGGTGACCTGCGGCGTCGGCTCGGCGCGCGCGACGATCGCCACGGCCAGCTCGCGCTTGTGGCTGACCGACCCGACGAAGCCGGGCGGCATCGCGGGCGCCCCGCGCGGGGTCGACAGGATCGCGCGCGCGCCGTCGGCGGCGCCCGCGCCCAGCGCTGCCATCGCGGCGCGCAGCGCGACGCGCCCGCCGAAGAAGCTCCGGCGCCGCCCCGCGGACGACGCGTGCACGAACGCGATCTCGTCGGCGTGCAGGCCGGGCGGCGTCGCGAAGTCGTCCATCTCGGGCAGCGACACCGCCACGCACACGCCGGCAGGCAGCGCGCGCTGGAACATCACCGCGAACGACACGGCGGGTGCCCCTCGACTCTAACCGCGCGCCGCGGCGCGGTCCGTCTCGACGGCGCCGCGGATGAAGTCGAGCAGCGGCGCGCTGGCGACCGCGCGCGGAACCTCGGGGGGCAACCGGCGCACCAGCCAGACCACGCGCCACGCGAGCGCCGCCCCGGGCGCGATCGTCTCGTACGCGCCCTGGGCCTCGACCTCGACGTAGGTGTGGGCGGGCGTCGCGTAGATCTCGATCTGCGCCTCGCCCGGCGCCTGGGCCGCGCGCGGCACGATCGCGAACGTCTTCACCAGCAGCGCGTCGCCGTCGACGTGCGCCAGCCACCCCTCGCGCCCGTCGGCGAACAGCTTCTGGTGATCGGTGACGGCCGCAGCGTCGAACGCGTACCAGGTGACGCCCAGCGCCTCGCGCACGGCCAGGTTGGAAGGCGGAAAGGAGCCGGTCCCGGTCGGGAACAGCGTCAGCCCGCCGGGCGGGACGCGCGTGATCTGCCAGGGCGCCAGCCGCGTCGGCGCGCCGCCGCGGTTCTCGATCGCGAAGTCGAAGATGACGGCGCCGCGGCCCGCGTCCGCCGCGAAGCGCTTCTCGACGGCCACCCCCAGCGTCGGGCTGGTCGCGCCGCGCATCACGATCGCCGCGGGCTCGACCTCCGCGCGGTACGGGCCGTGATCGATCTCGGACACGGGAGGCCAGCCCCACGCGCTCTGCGGGCTGGGCCAGAACGTCGAGCCGTAGTTGCCGGCGTCGGCCGCCGGCCCGCTCAGCAGCTCGCGGCCGCCCAGGCGCAGCGCGGTGACGCGGGCGCCCGTCGCCGCGTCGATCTCCACCCGGACGTCGTCCCAAGCGAGAACGTGGCGGCCTCCCTCGACGGCCGGCTTGACGGGCTGCGGAGACGGCGGCGCTTGCATCGGTTCATTGTTACCCGGAACCCGCTCAGCGTCGATGGGGCGGCAGGCGGACGCACGGCTCCACGGCCGAGCCGTCGGGCCGTTTGGGACACAGGGTGATGGCGTCGTCGTCGACGCTGACCGTGATGTAGTGGTAGCTCTTGGCCAGCGCCGCCACCGTCGGCGGGCACGGCGGCAGCGGCCCCGGCACGTCTTTGTTCGTGGGCCCCTGGGAGGGTCCCACGCTTTTGACCTCGCAGCGCGGGTTGTAGAGCGGCGCGCCGCCGCCGCCGGTGACGACGTAGACCAGCTTGCCGCGCTTGGTCGGACCGACGCCGCGCTCGTAGATGTGGTCGTGACCGCAGAAGAAGACGTCGACGTGACCGGCCGCGAGCAGCGGCGCGTAGTCGCGGATCATGCGATGCGAGTTGCCGTGCAGGCCGTGCGACCAGGGCGGCTCGTGACAGAAGGCGAACACGCCGCGCGCGTGGTGGCGGCGGGCGCGCGCCAGATCGTCGGCCAGCCACGCGCGCTGCGCCGCGTTCGCGGCGTCGTTGGTGTCCAGGACCACGAAGTGGACGCCGCCCAGATCGAGCGAAGTCCAGAACGGCGGCGCCGGCGTCGGCATGGCGAACAGCGCCCACGTCTTCGCCGCGCCCGCGCCGGCGCGCGCGGCGTCGTGGTTGCCGAGCACCGGGATGACGGGCGCGATCGCGCCGAGCGGCGCCGTGATGTCGAAGTAGCGCTGCCAGTTCGCCTCCTGGCTTCCCTCGTCGGTCATGTCGCCGGTGTTGAACACCAGCGGCGGCGCCTCGCGCACCAGCGCGTCGACGATGGTGCGGTGGGCCTCGTGCCCCGAGTAGCGCATGTCGCCGTAGACCGCGAAGCGCAGCGGCGCGGGCGGCGCCGGCAGCGTCTCGAAGCGCGCCGGCGCGCTCGCCGCGCCGTCGCCGGGCCCCGCCTCGACCTCGACGCGATAGTCGTAGCGTGCGCCGCGCGCGAGGGTGTCGACCGCCACGAGCTGGCGCGTCGCGGCCGGGCCCGTCCGGATCTGCATCGGCGGCGGCGTGGCCGCGCCGCCCGGCGCCGGCTCGACGACGACCCGGCCGCGCGACGGGAGATCGGTCTCCCAGGCGATGTTCACGCGCGCCCTGTTCCCGGACTCCGCCGGCGCCGCCAGGTACGGGCCGCGCACGATGCGCACGCCGCTGGCGGCCGCCAGCCCGACCATGGCCGCGGGCGCCGTCGGGATCACCGTGCTGCGCTCGGGATACGAATGGATCGCGATCGCGAGCAGGTTGCCGTCGGGCGAAAGCGCGGGCAGCACGTCAGGCACGGCGACGTAGACGCGCTCCACCTCGGGGCCGTGCGGCACGGCCGCGGCGGCGCCGCCCGGCGCCATCCCGCGCCGCGCCACCTCGCGCCCGTTGACGTAGGCGACGAACGCGTCGTTGTAGGCGACGCGCAGCTCGAGCACGCGCACGCGCCGCGCGTCGGGCACGGCGAAGCGCGCCCGCAGCAGCAGCGGCTGGCCGGGGACCAGGTCGAAGTTCGTCGCGCCGGCGGGCTGCTGCACGTTCTGGGGCAGCGGCGGCTGGCGGGGCACGAACGGCCCGGGCGCGGGGCCGGACCAGCTGCGATCGTCGAAGGCGGGGTCGCTCCAGCCGGCGGGCGGCGCGCCCGCGAAGAAGCGAAACGGCTCGAGGCGGACCGCCAGCGCCTTGTCGGCGCCGGCGTCGGCCGCGCGCGCCGGCGCGGATGTCGCCGGCGGCGGCGGCGCCGGCGTCGTCGGCGCAGGCGTCGCCGCGACGACGGCGAGCAGCAGGAGAGCGCGGGCCGGCATCAACTCAGTTGCGCAGCGCCTGCAGCGGCGCCGGAATGCGCCCGCCCAGCCGCACGAAGCCGTCGCCGCGGAAGCGGCTGACAGGCTGCACGTAGGCCTCGCCCAGCAGCCCGCCGTAGTTGACGGATTCGCCCGCTTGCTTGCCCGGCACCGGGATGATGCGCACGCCCGTCGCCTTGTTGTTGAACACGCCGATCGCGATCTCGTCGACGATGATGGCGGCCAGCGTCTCGGCCGTCGTGTCTCCCGGGACCGCCACCATGTCCAGCCCGACCGAGCAGACCGCGCTCATGCTCTCCAGGCGCTCGATCGACAGCGCGCCGGCGCGCGCCGCCGCCACCATGCCCGCGTCCTCGCTGACCGGGATGAACGCCCCCGACAGCCCGCCCACCGCCGACGACGCCATCACGCCGCCCTTCTTGACCGCGTCGGTCAGCAGCGCCAGCGCCGCGACCGATCCCGGCGCGCCCGCCTTCTCGATCCCCATCGCCTCCAGGATCTCCGCCACCGAATCGCCCACCGCCGGCGTCGGCGCCAGCGACAGGTCGACGACGCCGAAGCGCACGGGCGGGCCGAGGCGGCGCGCCACCTCGCGTCCGATCAGCTCACCCGCGCGCGTCACCTTGAACGCCATCCGCTTGATCGTCTCCGCGATGGTCGCGACGTCGTAGGCCTCACCCGCCGCGCGCAGCCGCTTGAGCGCCGACAGCACCACCCCCGGCCCGGAGCAGCCGACGTTGATCACGCACTCGCCCTCGCCCACGCCGTGCATCGCGCCCGCCACGAACGGGTTGTCGTCGGGGATGTTCGCGAACGTCACCAGGCGCGCGCAGCCGATGCCGCCGCCGGCCGCCGTCGCCTCGGCCACGCCCTTGATCACGCGGCCCATCTCCAGCACCGCGTCGGTGTTGATGCCGGCGCGCGTGCTGGCCACGTTGATCGACGAGCAGACGCGCGTCGTCTGCGACAGCGCCTCGGGGATCGAATCGATCAGCGCGCGGTCGCCGGGCGTGATCCCCTTCTCGACCAGCGCCGAGAAGCCGCCGATGTAGTCGACCCCCAGCTCGCCCGCGGCGCGGTCCAGCGCCAGCGCGGCCGGCACCACGCGCGGCGCGCGCGCCGACTCGGTCACCAGCGCCAGCGGCGTCACCGACAGCCGGGTCGACGTGATCGGCACGGCGAAGTCGTCGTGCACGGCCTTGGTGGTCGGCACCAGCCGCTCGGCCGCGCGCATCAGCTTCTCGTAGATGCGCCCGCAGGTCCGCTGCAGATCGTCGCTGGCCGTGTCGCGCAGCGACACGCCCATGGTCACCGCCCGCACGTCCAGGCTCTCACTCTCGATCATGCGCAGCACCTCGCGCACCTCGGTGGCGTCGAAGCGCAGGGGGCCGGCGGGCATCCGCGCACTATATAGTCGAACGAACGCCGCCCGCGCCGCTCCTGTCGGCCGGCTTCAGCCGCGCGCCTTTCGACTCGGCGGCTCGGTGCGCCGCTGAAGGCGCGGTGAGAAATAAGCGGCGCGGGGTTACACACCGACCTCGCGAGCAGACACACCCTCCCGCGCCGCACCAGGAGAGACGTCGGGGCCTGCCCCGAGTCGCGCCCTGACGGACAGCGTCGGTTCAGTTTTTCGCTTTACCGAACGCGAGCCAGCGCCGCAGGCCGCGCTGGGCGCGCGCCTCGCCCGTCCCGGTCGGGGCGGCCGCCATCACCTCGGCGCTGCGCGATTCGTCGACGACCGCCGTCGAGTCCTCGCGGCCGATCTCCTCGGGCGCCGCCCCGGCCAGCGGCGTCGGCCGCGCCTTCTGCGCCGGCGTGTCCTGCTCCCCGAGCTCCAGCGCCTTGCGGGCCAGGGCGCGCGGCGAGTAGTTCTTGCGCAGCACCAGCGCCTCCAGCTCGTCCCCCATCTCGGCCGCCGACTTGTAGCGCCGCGCGGGCTCGCGCTCGAGCGCGCGCATCACGACCGCGTCCAGCGCCGGCTTGACGCCCGGGTTGCGGCTGGACGGCCGCGGGATCGCCATCGACTGCACCTGCTGCAGCGTCTCGAAGTCGTTGCCGCCGACGAACAGCCGCTGGCCCGACAGCAGCTCGTGCATGACGACGCCGAGCGAGAACAGGTCCGAGCGCGCGTCCGCCTGCGCCCCCTGCAGCAGCTCGGGGGCCAGATAGGACATCTTTCCCCGGATCATCCCGGCGTCGCTCTGATGCAGGCGCAGCGCCTCCGCCGCGCGCGCCAGCCCGAAATCCAGGATCTTCACGGTGCCGTTCCAGGCCACCATGATGTTCGGCGGCGTCACGTCGCGGTGGACGATGTCCAGCGGCTTGCCGTCGGTGTCCGCCAGCGTGTGGGCGAACTCGAGGCCGCGGCAGACCTGGCGCCCCACCTCCGCGACGAACGCGGGCGACAGCTGCTCGCTCGGCCGCTCGATGCGCCGGCGCAGCAACCACCCCATGTCGATGCCGTCGACCGGCTCCATCACAAGGTAGTAGGCGCCGTCGTGAAGCGCGAACTCGAACACCTGGACGATGTTCGGGTGGATCAGCCGCGCCGAGATCGTCGCCTCGTCGACGAACATGCGCACGAACTCGGGCGCCCCGGACAGCCGCGGGTGGATCCGCTTGACGACGAACGGCCGCTCGAACCGCTCGGGGCCGATGCCCACGGCCCGAAACACCTCGGCCATCCCGCCGCTTCCGATCTTTTCCGTGAGCCTGTATTTCATGGAATCCGGGCTGCCGGCGGGTCCGTCCGTCCTTCCTAGATAGCGCGATAGACCCGCGCTGCAAAGTGCTCAGTCCCGGCCCCCCGGCGACGGATCGCCGGTCGACCGGCAAAAAAATGCCGCTCCGGCCGGGGCCGGTCCGGACACCATTGCGACCAGAATCCCGGAGGTCGACGGGCAGGGCCCCGCAACATCAGGAAAGGATTGGCCGTTACCGGCTGCCGCGGCGGCCGACGCGCTCGAGACGTGGAGCCCCGGACACCGCGCGGCTGTCCGCTAGCCGCTGCGCGCCGCAGGAGCGGTCGCGCTACACGCGCTGCAGGGCGTTCACGACCTCTTCGTGCATGACCAGACACTCGGCGCCCGCCGCCGCCACCGTGCGCTCGAGCCGCGCCTTGAACTCGGCGAACGGCACCGACAGCGCGCTGGTGTCGACGATGATGATCATCGTGAAGTAGTCGGACACCAGCGTCTGGGAGATGTCGACGATGTCGCCGCCCGCGTCGGCGATCGCTTGCGCGATCCGCGCCACGATGCCGCGCTGGTTCTTGCCGGTGGTGGTGACGACCGCGCGCCCGCCGCGCCGTGCGTCGGCGGCCGTCGCCTTCGCGCGCGCCGTCCCTTCCCGCGCGGTCCCTTCCCGCGCCGTGCCTTCGCGTGCCGTGATCTCGCGGGTGATCTCCGCGACGATGCGGCGCAGATCGGCGTCCCTCACCGCGCGATCTCCACGCGGTCGACCACCGCCACGACCGCCGCGTCGATCGGCACCATCGGCTTGCTGCCGGGCGGCAGCTTATCGCTGACCGCGACGCGCGCCGCGTGCCCGAACGCGACGATCACGTCGTCGCCCGGGCCGGCGTCCAGCGTGTCGGCGCAGACCACCAGATCGTCCGTGGGCTCCGACGGCGCGCCGCCGCCGGGTGGCGCGGCGGGGACCACGCCGGGCGGCAGATCGCCGAGCCGGTAGGGGCGGACCAGCAACAGCTTCACGCCCTTCGCCTCCGGCCACTTCACCGTCGACCAGACCGTACCCGCGACGCGTCCGAGAAACATGCTAGCCCGCTCCTTCCACGATGGTGGCGATCGCCGCATCGCACAGCAGATCGCGGTTGTCGGGGCCGGGGCGAAGCACGTTGCGCGCGCCCGAGCCGAACGCGACCGTGACGTCCTCGCCCTCGCGCGCGTCCAGCGTGTCGCTCGCGACCACCAGCCGGCCGGTCGCGCGCCCGTCCGCGTCGCGCGCCGCCACCAGTAGCAAGGTCTGGCCTTCCAGCCCGCGCGCCTTGCGCGTCGCCCACACCTGCCCGATCACCGTCCCGCGGATCATCGCGACGTCCCGCCCGGCACGCCGAGCGCGCGCTTGATCCCGGGCGCGGCGCCGGGCGCCGCCTGGGCTTCGGCGGACAGCTCGACGCGATCGACGACGCCCAGCACGGCCGCGTCGACCGGCATGTCGTTGCTGCCCAGCGACGCGCGCGCCGGCGCGCCCAGGCAGATCACCACGTCGTCGCCCACGCCCGCGTCGACGTCGTCGGTCGCCACCAAGTGGCGGGTCGCGAACGCCGGCTCGTAGATCGCGTGCGGCCTCACCACCAGCAGCTTCGCCCGCGCCAGCCGCGGATCGCGGCGCGTCGCCCAGACCTCCCCGATCACGCGCCCGAGGATCATCGCTGGCGACCCACGTTGCCCGCGCTGCCGGCGTCGAGGTCGTGACCGTCGACGATGCCGATGACGATGTCCTTGTCGGCGACGTCGACGCCCACGGTCAGGTCGCGAACGCGGGTTCCGTGCGCGACGATGACGCGGTCGCCGGGGCCAGCCGCCAGGCCGTCCACGGCGACCACCAGCCGCGCCGACTCGCCGCCCGTCGCCGTCTCGGGCCGGACGAGCAGCAGCTTGCGCCCGGCCAGGCCGGCCGCCTGGCGCGACGCCCAGAGCCGCCCGACGACCCGGCCCAAGAACATGCCCGACCCGCGGTTAGCGCTTCTTCTTCTTCGCGGCCGGCTTTCGGCCCTTCGCCGCGGGCTTCCTATCCACTTTGGCGGCCGGCTTCTCGGCCTTGGCGGCAGGCTTCGCCGCCGCAGGCCGCGCCGGCCGGGCCGCCTTCGCCACCGGCGGCTTGCTGCCGTCGGCCTTCGCCGCCGCGGCACCGCCGCCGTTGCGGCGCTCCGCCGCCTGCAGCGTGTCGAGCAGCCGGCCGTCCGAGTACTCGCCCAGCTTGGCGACGTAGTCCTTGTCCTTGGCGCGATTCAGCTTCTCGGCTGTGGCCACCACCAGCTTGTCGTGGCCGCCGGCCTGCTTCGTCTTGGTCGCGACCGAGAACAGCCGGATCAGCTTCGAGTTCGCGACGCCGAGGAGGCGCTTGCGCAGCTCGTCCTTGCTCTCGTCCGAATCGAGCACGCCGACAATCTTGTCGACCAGCTTGTCCTTGCCGCCGAACTCTTCCTTCACCCGCGCGAGCGGGCTCGTCTTCACTGCTTCTGCTGCTGCCGCCATGGGGCCACGCTTCTCCTTCGTCGCTTGACTGCGAAGGGCGGGTATTTACCCCAAAGTGCCCGGTTTGCCTAGGCCGGCCGTGCAGGAGGGCTGTTCAGGCCGCCTCGGCCGCCAGGTCGATGAAGCCCCGGATCCAGATCAGGTTGATCTCGTCGGCCAGCGGCCAGGGGGTCTCGGTGGTCGTCTCGATGGCCGCGGTATAGGGGACGCCGGCCCGGTGGAAGCGGTCGGTGACGCTGCCGTCGTGGCAGACGATGAACCCCTCGGCGTCCGCCCGCACGTCGGTGCCCGGCTCGTGTCCGGAATCGACGATGCTGCTGCGCAGGACGGGCACCAGCGCGCCCGACCGGGCGACCAGCGGCCGGTAGCTGGCGCGGTCGCCGAAGATGTACGCGTAGAACAGCGATCCGTGGATGAAGTTGTCCTGGTGCAGGTCCAGCGCCGCGTACGGCATCGGCTGGGCGTCCAGCTCGCGCGCCAGCGCCGCGGTCTCCTTCGGGATGCCGTCACCGGCGGGCGCGACGCGCAGGAACGTCTCGCCGTCGCGCAGCTCGCCGCGCCACGTCCCTGGCACGGTCTCGTAGCGGAGGAAGTCGTTGTTGGGGCGCTCGCCGGTGACGTTGTAGCGCGTGTGCGCCTCGAAACCCGAAGGGTTCACGCACGGATAGATCGCGAGGCCGACGCCCCGCTCGGCGGCGTAGGCGACGATCTCGGAAGCATGTTCCAGGAGCGTCAGCGGCCCCGCCTTCTCGTCGCCGTGGAAACCGGCCGTGATGACGACGGAGCGCGCTCCGGCCGTCGTCAGGCCGAGCAGCGGATACTCGCGCCCGCCCTCGAGGACCGTGCCGAAGGTCACCGACT
>DATBHU010000094.1:0-1506 GCA_036557265.1 Polyangia bacterium | reverse complement strand
ACGTGCGCCGGATCTGGGGGACGGTGACGCCGAAGTGGACCCTGCGCATGGCGATTCTCGCTTTCTGGGATGCGGTCTAAGTCTGCCTTCAGTCGCCGATTGTAGCAGCAGGCCGCGTTTCGCCTACCCTCGCGAGCCGCTAACCTGAGGTGACATGCGCACCAGCATTCCGGCGATAGTGATTGCGGCGATCACACTCGCATTAGTGTCAGCGGTCGGCGGTGCCGCTTCATCGGACACAACAATCTCCGGCGGTGCGCTGGCGCAGGCGATTCGCCTCACGCCGGTCGACGAGGCGGCGCTGTTTCAGCGCATCAACCTGCCACCGAAGCTGGACGACGCACCGGAGGTCTCCGGCAAGTCCTACACCGTGAAGTCGCCGTACTGGCCGAAGGTGCTGCCCGGCAACGGCAAAGACCGCCCTGCAGCCAGCGACGAAGCTGCTTACTATCCGGAAGGTGGTTTCGTGCGGGCCAGCCAGGGCGGCAAGGATGCGTGGATCGTGCTCGACCTGCGCCAGCGGGCCATCCTCGACCGTTATGTCTCCTTGGGCGAAAAGCATCTGATATCGGCCGACCCGAGCCAGCTCGACATCCTGCGCGACGCAGCGGCGACCGGCGACGATGTCGGCGTAACGGCGGGTGCCCGCAACTTTGGCGCCACCGAAGCAGGAAAGCTCTGGACCGCCCTGGAAGGCGTGAACCCACGTTCGTTCCCGGCCCCGGGCGGCGCACCGGCGACTCCCGACGCCGGAATGCCCGCGGACGCCACCTGGATTACGTTCCTGCTGCCCGAGGGCCGCGACGCGCGACTGCTGTACGTGCCCGGCGCCGACGTCCTCGTCGATTACGTGGCCCAGCAGTACTATCCGGTGCCCAAGAACCTGCTCACGCTGGCTCTGGGCGCGGACGGGGCGTCCGGCAGCGCCGCCGTGGCGTCGGTCGCGGTGCCGCAGGAGAAGCCGCCGGGGTCACATGCGTGGTGGTTCATTATGCTCGGCGGCGGCGTGGTCCTGATTGCCGCGGCGCTGTTCCTGGGCAGGAGCTGGGCCAAGCGAAAGGCCGAAGCCTGAGCTTCGGCCTTCGAGTCGTCGCAGTCGTACGGATCTAAGTGTCGGTGCGCGGCTGCGGCGGCGCGGCGCCACCGCCGCGGCGGCGGCGTCGTTCGACGACGCGCAGGCGCGCGGTAGCTCGCTCCAGCGACGCTATGACCGCGGCAGCGTCAATGTCACCCTCGCGGGTCGCCAGCATGTTCGCGGCGCGGCGGCGTGCTTCTTCGGCGCGGGCGGCGTCGATCTCGTCCGAGCGCTCGGCAGTGTCGGCGAGGATTATGACCTGGTTGTCGCGCACTTCGACGAAACCGCCCGACAGGGCCACGTCGGTCTCGACCGCGCCATGGCGGAAGGTCAGCGGTCCCGGTTTGAGGGCGGTCATCAGGGCCGCGTGACGCGGCAGGATAGTCAATTCGCCCTCGCTGCCGGGCAGCGTGACGGAGTCGACCGCCGCC
>DATBHU010000093.1:0-20623 GCA_036557265.1 Polyangia bacterium | reverse complement strand
CGTGCTGCTGCGCGCGTCGCACCGGATCCCGATGGCGAAGACGGCGCCGATCGTCATCGCCGAGCGCGTGACCGATCTGGTGGCGCTGCTGCTGCTCGCGCTGGTTGGCGTCTTCAGCTACGACGTCGACCCGCGCTTCCTGATCGCGGGCGGCATCCTGGTCGTCGCGGGCCTCACCGTCGTCTCCGTCGATCCGCTCGCGAAGGCCGCCATCGCGATCGCGGGCCGCCTGCCGGTGCTGCGGCGGTTCGCGCACCGCCTGGACGACGCCCACGCCCACACGGCGATCCTGCTGTCGCCGCTGTCGCTGATCGTGACCACGCTGCTGGCGACCGTTTCGTGGTTCTTCGAATGCCTGGCGTTCCTGGTCGTGGTGCGCGGGTTCCCGGGCGCCGACATCAGCGTCGAGGGCGCGACCTTCGTCTATGCGGCGATGACGGTGGCGGGCGCGCTGTCGTTCCTGCCGGGCGGCCTCGGCGTGACGGAGGCGGGCATGCTCGCCCTGCTGGTGGGGAAATTCGGTATCGCGCAAGGAACGGCGGCGGCGGCGACGTTCGTCACCCGGGCGGCGACGCTGTGGTTCGCGGTCGCGCTGGGCCTGCCCGCGCTCCTGCTGTACGCGCGGCGCAAGCACGTGAAGATTGACTCAGATGTCGCTCGCTCAGAGGCGGCGAACGGATTACCGTAAGGGTCGATGCGGATTGCCGCGCTCGACGTCGGCTCGAACTCCTTCCACCTGATCGTGGCGGACGTCGGAACGGGCGGGCACATCAGCGTGCTCGACCGTTCGAAGGAGATGGTGCGGCTCGGTGACTCGACCCTGCATCACGGGGTGATTCCGCCCGAGGTGTTCCGGCGGGGCCTGGACGCCCTGCGCGCGCTGCGCCGGATCGCCGATCGCCACAACGTCGACGCGCTGATCGCCGTCGCCACCAGCGCGGTGCGCGAGGCCCAGAACGGCGGCGAGTTCGTGCGCGCGGCGCGCGACGAGGCCGGCATCGACATCCGCGTCATCCGCGGCGACGAGGAGGCGCGCCTCATCTACCTGGGCGCGCGCGGCTCGCTCGATCTCGGCAAGCAGCGGGTGGCGCTGCTCGACCTCGGGGGCGGCTCGCTCGAGGTGATCCTGGCCGACGCGCAGGAGCTGTACTACACGGCGTCCCTGAAGCTGGGCGTGATCCGCCTGGCCGAGACCTGCCCCTGCTCCGATCCGCCCACGCCGCGCGAGCGCGCGCAGCTGGCCGAGCGGGTGCGCTCGATGCTGGATCCGGTCATCGCGCGCGTCCGCGCCATGGGCTTCGACTTCATGGCGTTCACGTCGGGGACGGCGTCGGCGCTGGCGGGCGTGCTGCGCGCCGACAAGGACAACGCCAGCGGCAAGTCGGCAATAGCGCTCAAGGACCTGGTCGCGCTGGAGCAGCGCCTCGGCACGATGTCGATGGCGGGGCGCGCGCGCCTGACCGGCCTCGACGCCCGGCGCGTCGACACCATCTACGCGGGCGCGGTGGTGTTCCGGACGGCGCTCGAGCTGGCCGGCGCCGGCGAGGCGACGCTGTGCGAGACCGCGCTGCGCGAGGGGATCATCGCCGACTACGTCGCCAGCAACCGCCCCGGTATGCTGCTGGTGGACGAGTTCCCCGATCTGCGCCGCCGGACCGTGATGGAGCTGGCGCGCCGCTGCCAGTTCCGCGAGGACCACGGCACGCACGTGGCGCGGCTGGCGCTGTCGATCTTCGACCAGACGCGCCGGCTGCACAAGCTCTCCGCGGGAGACGGCGAGCTGCTCGAGTACGCGGCGCTGCTGCACGACATCGGCTTCTACATCTCGCCCCACCGGCATCACCGCCACAGCGCCTACCTGATCCTGAACCACGCGATGACCGGGTTCTCCCGGTCCGAGGTGCGGGTGATGGCGCTGGCGGCGCGCCACCACCGCAAGGTCGAGCCGCGGCGCGGGCGCGGGCTGATGCGCTTGCTGTCCAAGACCGATCGCCGCCGCGTCCGCTACCTGGCGGCGATCCTGCGCATCGCGGACGCGCTCGACCGGACGCACGCGCGGCTGGTGCGCGCGGTCCGCTGCTCCGTCTCGGCGCGCACGGTGGACGTCCGCATCGACGCGGACGGCGATCCGGAGCTCGAGATCTGGGCCGCCCGCCGCAAGGGCGATCTGTTCGAAGAGCTGAGCGAGCGCAAGCTGCGCTTCGCCGTCGATCAGGTGCGCGACCGCGAGGAGCGCCCGCGGCGCAGCGAGCCGGTGCCGGCCTCGGTTCCGGCGCGCGGCGGCGGTGGCGGCGGATCCACACGCCGGCCGACCGCCCTGCGCGTCGTCAAATCGTGATCAGCTTCGGGTAAGTCGAGCTGCCGCCCGACCTGGCATGCCCGACCCGGCATGGAATGACAGCCGGCGGCCCGCTACTTCAGGCTCTTGCACGCGGCGAGCGCGTTGGCCTGCTGCTCGGCACTGGAGGCGGTCGTGTCGCACCAGATCGCCTTGCCGCCGACGGTGCGCCGCACCTGCACCCAGTAGTTCGTCCCCATGCCGCCCTTGTTCTGGAAGCTGAGGGCCCACCCGTCCGCCAGCGTCTCCTCCTTGACGTCGGTCGGCGAGTACATGCTGTTCTTGTCCTTGGCCTCGGCGAGGGTCTTCGCGCGGTCCTTGCCGGCCAGCTGGACGCCCACCACCAGGTCGGGCCCCTGCAAGGTCAGGCCGTCGCCGACGATCGCCTTGTCGGCCGTCGTCCCCTCGGGAACCTGAGCCGTGACGCCGAGGCCGGCCAGCGCGACCGGGACAGAGCCCCCGCCGCCTCCGCCCGACTTCGACTTGGAGCAGGAGATCGTCGCGACGGAAGCCAGGCCCAGGGAGAGGGCGAGCGCGAGGTCGAGGAGACGCGAAGCTTTCATGGGTCGGTCCTTTCGTCTTGGAATCCGGGTTCACCGGGTCCAGACGATCGGCCGCGCCCCTTGTCGCGCGCCTTTTACAGCCCGAGCGCGCGCAGCCCGGTGTAGATCCCGGCCGCGATCAGCGCCGCCGCCTGGATCGTGAACAGCCAGGCCCACACGATCCGGAAGGCGACGCGCCAGCGCACGCCGGACGGCCGCGTCACGTATCCGACGCCGACGATGCCGCCCGTGATGGTGTGCGTGGTCGACACCGGGACGCCGAGGCCGCTGGCGATGAACAGCATCGCCGCCGCGCCGGTCTCGGCGGAGAAGCCGCCGACCGGCTTCAGCTTGGTCAGCCGCATCCCCATCGTCTTGACGATGCGCCAGCCGCCCGACAGCGTCCCCAGGCCCATCGCCAGCTGACACGACAGGATCACCCAGATCGGCACGTCGGACTTCGGGCCGAGGTGCCCCTTCGCGATCAGCATCGCCATGATGATGCCCATCGTCTTCTGCGCGTCGTTGGCGCCGTGGCCCAGGCTGAACAGCGCCGACGACACCAGCTGCAGCCGCCGGAACCAGCGGTCGACCTTGCCCGGCTGCATGCGGCGGAACAGCCAGGCGACCAGCACCATCATGCCGCCGCCCAGGATCATGCCGAGCACGGGCGAGATGACGATGAACAGGGCGGTCTTCGCGACGCCTGACTCGATGACGGCCGATCCGCCCTTGCAGAAGCCGGCGCCGATCAACCCGCCCACCAGCGCGTGCGACGAGCTGGACGGCAGCCCGTAGAACCAGGTGATCAGGTTCCAGGCGATGGCGCCGCCCAGCGCGCCGAACAGCACCGCGTCGTCGACGATCTTCGGATCGATGATCCCCTTGCCGATGGTGTGCGCGACGTGCAGGGGGAAGACGACGAAGGCGATGAAGTTGAAGAACGCGGCCCAGGCCACCGCCACCCGCGGCGTCAGCACGCGCGTCGACACGACGGTCGCGATCGAGTTCGCGGCGTCGTGGAAGCCGTTGATGTAGTCGAAGGCCAGCGCGATCACGACGATCGCGACGACGCTCACCATGGCTGCGCCTGCTTCACGGTTTCACTCCGCCGGGCTGATCGCTCAGCTGTTCTCGAGGACGACGCCCTCGATGATGTTGGCGACGTCCTCGCACCGATCGGTGGCGGACTCCAGCGTCTCGTAGATCTCCTTCCACTTGATCACCGCGATCGGGTCCTTCTCCTCGCGGAACAGGCGCGCCAGGGCGCTGCGCAGGATGCCGTCGGCGACGTTCTCCAGCCGGTTGATCTCGATGCAGTGCTGCAGGATGCCGTTCGGCTTGCCGAGGTCGCGGATGCTCGACACCGCGCCCAGCACGTGCTCGGCGCTCTGGACCAGGCAGCGGGCCAGGTCGCCCGCCTCTTTCGTCATCTTCCCGATCTCGTAGAGGGCCACGCGGTCGGCCGCCGCCTCCACGAAGTCCATGATGTCGTCCATCTTCGTGATCAACCTGTAGATGTCGTTGCGGTCGATCGGCGTGATGAACGTCTTGTGCAGACCCTCGACCACGGCGTGCGTGATCTCGTCGCACTCGTGCTCGATCTGCTTGACCCGCTCGGCGCGCGCCTCCAGGTCGTTCGCCTGCTCGACCATCTCCAGGAAGGCGCGGCAGCCTTCGACGGTCTTCTTACCCTGGTGTTCGAAGTGCGCGAAGAAGGATGCGTCGTGCGGCAGCAGCCTCATGCGGGCGTCTGTATATCAGAGGCAAAACTCAGAGGGAAATCGCGAAACGAACCAGCAGCTCATGCTCGAGCAGCTCCTGCGCGCGCAGCGCCTTGATCGTCTCGGACGTGCCGCTCCACATGTTGACGACGTAGTTGATGGAGATGCGCGCGAACGCGCCGCGCCAATAGTTGGCGCCGGCCGTGCCCGAGATGACGCGGGTGGTGGCGCGGGTCGGATCGCCCAGCGTCGGCGCGCCGGTGGTGAGGTCCTCCTTGATGAACTCGCCGCGCAGGGCGAGCATCAGGCCGTCGTCGAAGGCGCGCCGGTAGCGCTTGTCCGTGCGGTTGGGGAGCTGCAGGCCGGGCGCGGGGAGCATCCGCTCGTCGCCGGCCAGCCAGAACCACATCTCGCCGTAGCCGCCGATGCCGGTCAGCGTCGCGTTGCCGGCCGCGGTGACGGGCGTGGTGCCGGTGACGACCTCCGATTCGGCGAGCTCCTGCTGCTTGAACACGCCCTCGCCGCGCAGGCCGAAGCGCGGTCCCAGCGGCAGGGACAGCTCGGCCGCGAAGGCGACCAGGTAGCCGTTCTCGAGCAGCTGGTAGGTGCGCGCCGGCTGCCCGGTCGTCCAGACCGGGTTCAGGAACTGCACGCCGCCGGTGGTCGCCTGCAGCGGGAAGGTGGGCCCCAGCACGTGGCGCCCGAACCAGCCGGAGCCGCCCAGCGACAGCCGGCGGAAGGGGCCCTCGCGGCTGGCGAACGGCGCCACCGTCCCGCGCCCGATGGCGTCCACCTGGTTGTCGAAGTTGCGGAAGTCGGGGCCGTCGCCGTTGAACACGCCGCCCGAGTAATAGAAGACGTCGCCGACGAGGCCGTGCGCCATCACGCCGACCTCCTTGTTGCGCGGCACGCCCAGCGATCGCACCGCGAACGAGCGCTCGATGAACGTGGTGTACGCGTCGGAGGTGCGGTTCTCGAGCGTGAAGGGCGCGTCGAACTGGCCGGCCTGCAGGATGAACGCATCGCGGAACGGCGCCAGCGCCACGTAGTTGTCGGTCGCGGGCAGCGCGCTCGGGGCGGGGGGCTCGCCGCCGGGCGGCGGCGACGGGGCGAAGTCCGCCGACGCGTCGAAGTAGAAGATGCGGCCCAGCCAGCCGGTCAGCTCGACGCGCGCGCGGCGCAGGAAGACGCCGCTCTTCGGCGTCTGGCGCGGGAACGCGGCGCCGTCGACCTGCACGCGCCCGCCCGGGAACACCACCACCTCGTCGCCGGGCGTGCGGACGAACAGCCGGTCGGAGAAGCCGACGGTCTCGGTCGGGCGGGCGCCGGGCGTCTCGACGTCGGCGGCCGGGGCGGGCGCGGGCGGGGGAGGAGGCGGGGCGGGCGGGTTTGCGCTGTCGTCGGCGGGCGTGACCTCCGGCTCCTCGTCGGCCGTCGGCTTCGGTTTCGCCTTTGCCTTCGTCTTGGGCGCGGGCGCCGCGTCCTCGTCGGCCTCGGTCGGATCGGCGCGGGGCGCAGCCACGGCCACGCGGCCGCCTGCCGCCAGCATCGTCATGACGATCAGAATCAGACTGCCGACGGAGATTGGCCGAACGGGCATCCCAGGCCCTGCCATTGTAACGTCTCGGCGGCGGCGCGCCATTCGGCGGCCGGCGGCGACAAGAATGAGGCCAGTGGACCAACCGGCCGAGACCGGGCCCGACGCGCTGGCCCGCAAGTACCGGGCTCTGGTGGCGCTGCGCGCGCGGCGCGACGGGGGCGGCACGCCGGCCACGCGCGACGAGCTGCGGGCCCTGGCGAGGGAGTTTCCCGGCTGCCTGCGTGAGCTGGACACGCTCGGTCCCGATGAGCTGGCGCGGCGCGCCGGGGCGGCCGCCGCGGCGGCGGCGGGCGGTCCCCAGGAGCCGTGGATGGACTGGATCGCCGCCTACCACACGCTGATGGCGAGCGAGCTGGCGGCGCGGGCCCGGGGCGAAGCGGTCCCGGCGCCCGAGGGGCGGCTGAACGTCAAGGTGCTGCGCGAGCTCGGCGCGCGCTTCGGCGTCGCCGCCGATATGATCGCCGCCACGCTGTTCCCGCCGCGCCGCCCGCCGCCCTACCGGCTGTAGTCGCTGGCCCCTTGGTCAGGAATGGGTCATAATGACCATCATGGCCAAGATGGCTAATAAGCGCTCCGACGGTCCGGAAGAGGTCACGGTCGCCGATGCCAAGGGTCGCTTCTCGGAGCTCCTGGGGCGCGTCGCGTTCGGAGGCGAGACCGTGTTGATCACCCGGCGGGGGCGGCCCATGGCCAAGCTGGTGCCGCCGAACGCCGGCGAGCGGCCCGCTCACCTCGCGGATGTAGCGGGGTGGCTGGACGACGGTCATCCCTTCTTCCAGTCGGTGGATGACGTGGTCGAGGCGCGAGCACGTCACGTTCCCCGGGTGCTGGGGCAGACGGGGCGGCGCGGGCGGTGAGTGGCTACCTGCTCGACACCAACGTTCTGTCGGAGATCATCAAGAAACGACCATCCCCCGCAGTGGTCGAACGCATGCGCGCCGAGGCGGCGACCGCGCTCTACACCTCGGCGGTGTGCGTGATGGAGCTCCGTTACGGTGCGGCGCGAAGCGCGCACGGCTCGGCGCTCTGGGATCGAATACGTCGTGACGTCCTGGCGAGGATCAACGTGCTCGCCCTGAGCGATCGGGAGGCGGCGAGAGCCGGCGAGATCCTGGCCGATCTGGAAGCGCGGGGCGCGCCGATCGGGATCGAGGACGTCCTGATCGGTGCGACGGCACTGGTGGCCGATCTGACCGTCGTGACGCGGAACGTGCGCCACCTCGGGCGAATCTCCGGTCTGACCGTCGAGGACTGGTTCTAGCCAGACCTCACGCGGCCGGGTAGGGGAGGCGGCCGGCGAGCAGTTGCGCGAGCGCGTCGGCGTCGTGGACCGGCAGCTCGCAGCGGCCACGCACGCAGACGTAGGCGGTGGCGCGGCCGTCGATGGCGGTCTTGTCGGCGATGAACGGGATCAGCGCGCCCAGCGCGGGGACGTCGGCGTCCGACGCCGCGGCCAGCGCGTGGTTCGGGACGAAGGTCCGCCGCGCCACCTCGAGCAGCGGGCGGGCGGCGTCGGGTCCGGCCCCCGCCGGCCAGACGATGGCGATCTCCTTGGCCTCGTCGCTGACCCAGTCGAGCGCCAGCAGCGCCTCGGTCAGCGCCAGCGGGTTCTCCGCCAGCGTCGGCCCGATCGCCGCGAACGCGCGGTCCGCGACGGCGCGCCAGCGGTCGTCGGACGTGAACGTCGCGAGGCGCATGGCGTTGAGCAGCGCCACCGAGGTGCCGGACGGCTCGGCGCCGTCGTAGGTCGGCTTCTCGCGCGCGATCAGCCGCTCGTGATCGGCGGCGGTCATGAACCAGCCGCCCGCCGGATCGGCGAACAGCCGCTCGCCCTCGTCGGCCAGCGCGATCGCCTCGCGCAGCCAGCGCGGCTCGAACGTCGCCTCGAACAGGTCGATCAGGCCCGCGCACGCGAACGCGTAGTCGTCGAGGAACCCGGCGCCGCCCACGCGCCCGTCCTTGGCGCTGCGCGCGAGCCGGCCGCCGGGCCGCATCTCGTCGAGCACGAAGCGCGCGGCGCGCGCGGCGCCGTCGACGTAGCGCGGCTCGTTGAACAGCCGCCCGGCCACGGCGAACGCCGAGATCGCCAGGCCGTTCCAGGCCGCCAGGATCTTGTCGTCGCGGAACGGCGGCGAGCGGTGCAGCCGGGCCGCGTACAGCGCCGCCCGCTGGGGCGCCAGCACCTCGTGCTCGCGCTCGTCGGGCGCGGCGACGGCCAGGATGTTCGCGCCCTCGAAGTTCCCGCCCCCGGTGACGCCGTAGACGCGGATGAAGCGCTCGCTCTCGGGCCCCGCCCCCAGCACGCGCCGGATCTCCTCCTCCGACCAGACGAAGAACGCGCCCTCTTGGGATTTGCCGTCGGGGCGCTTCGAGTCCGCGTCGGTGGCGGAGAAGAAGCCGCCCGCGGGCGCGGCCATCTCGCGCAGCAGGTACTCCAGCGTGTCGCGCGCGACGCGCTCGAAGTCGGCCCGCCCCGTCACTTGCCAGGCCTCCGCGTACGCGACCGCCAGCAGGGCGTTGTCGTACAGCATCTTCTCGAAGTGCGGCACCAGCCAGAGCGCGTCCGTCGAGTAGCGGTGGAAGCCGCCCGCCAGCTGGTCGTAGATGCCGCCCGCCGCCATCTTGCCGAGCGTCACGCCCGCCATCATCAACGCCACGTCGTCGCCGGTACGGCGGTGCGCGCGCAGCAGCAGGCGGATGGGCAGGTTCGAGGGGAACTTGGGCGCGCGCCGCACGCCGCCGTCACGGTCGTCGAACATGCGCTTGAAGACGGTGACCGTGTCGGTGATCAGCGACGCGCGCGGGCGCCCGTCCGGGCCCGCCTGCGGGCCGCTCGCCTGCGGGCCACTCGCGCCCGGGCCGCTCGCCTCCATGCGCTCGCGGATCGCCCCGACCAGCGCCGCGGTGGCGCGCCCGACGCGCGCCGGGTCGGACACGTAGGCCTCGTGCACGTCGCGCAGGACGGTCAGGAAGCCGTGGCGCGCGCCGCGCGCGCCGTCGCGCGGCGGAAAATACGTGCCGCCGAAGAACGGCTCGCGCTCGGGCGTCAGCCAGACGCTCATCGGCCAGCCGCCCGATCCGGTCAGCGCCTGCACCGCGCTCATGTAGACGGCGTCGACGTCGGGGCGCTCCTCGCGGTCGACCTTGATGCTGACGTAGAGCTCGTTCATGACGGCCGCGATCTCCTCGCTCTCGAACGACTCCTCCTCCATCACGTGGCACCAGTGGCAGGTGGAGTAGCCGATCGACAGGAACACCGGCCGCCCCAGCCGGCGCGCCTCCTCGAACGCCTCGTCGCCCCACGGCCGCCAGTCGACCGGGTTGTGGGCGTGCTGCAGCAGGTACGGGCTGGTCTCGTGGATCAGCCGGTTGGTGTGCTTGGGTTCGCCAGGCGCGGAGCTCATGCGCCCAGAGGATAAGGCGCGTTCCTCTAAACGGTGGCGATCTTCTGCACGACCTCGTCCATCTGCGCGTTGCTGGTGAAGCCGATCGTGAACGCGTCGATCGCGTCCAGCCCCACCGCGTGCGCGATGGCGCGGTCCAGGTCGTTGCCCAGCTGGCCCTCGCCCAGGATCTTCATGCCGATGACGCCTTTGCCCGACGCTTTCATCTGCCGGAGGATCGAGATCACCGTCGCCGGGTCGGCGTCCATCAGGATGCCGTCCGGGTTGACCCGGGCCTGGTCGATGTCGACCCAGGGCGTGGCGGCGGCGAGCTGCAGCGCCGACAGCGTGTGGCAGGAGACGCCCTTGGCGCGGATGACGCCGCTCTGCTGCGCCTGCGACAGCACGTCCATCGCGCCCGCGCACTCGGTGGTCCAGGTGGCGCTCTGCTTGTTGTGCAGGAGGACGATGTCGATCATGTCGACGCCGAGATCGGCGCGGAACTTGTCGAGGTCCGCCTGCATGGCGGCCGCCGTCTGCGCCTCGGTCTTGGTCAGGATGACGACGTTCTGGCGTCCCACCTGGCGCACCGCCTCGGCGATGAACGGGTGCGCGCCGTAGTCGGCGGCGGTCTCGAAGAACGTCAGCCCCTGGCTGTAGCCGTAGGTGAACTGGTTCACGAACGCCGTCATCCCGAGGCGCGTCTGATCGGACGCGCCGTTCGAGCCGTGCGTGCCGCTGCCCATCGCCAGGCGCGACGTCACGATGCCGGTCGATCCGAGCGTCACGCGATCGGTCGCGGTCTTGTGCACCGACGGGTTGTCGCCGACCGCGGCGTCGTACGGGCCGAGCATGGGGTTCTTGGCGGCGCAGCCGGCGGCGACGGCCCCGGCGCCGGCGCCGAGCACGCCCTGCACGAACTGCCGGCGCGTGGGCCGGAACTCGGGACGGAGCGTCCCGCACGGGTACGTCATTCGACGACGGTCCATGATCGCCTCCGGGCGCAGATGGTAACTCCGATCTGGCGTGGCGTGCGCGCGCGCGGGATAACTGGCGGCGATGGCACGCTTTTTACTGGTCTGCGCGGCCGGCGCCTTCGGCACGGGCGCGCGCTACCTGCTGGGCGGGTGGGCGCAGCGCACGCTCGGAACGGGCTTCCCGTGGGGAACGCTGATCATCAACGCGCTGGGGTCGCTGCTGATCGTCATCATCATGCACCTCAGCATCCAGCGCGGCGTGATCTCGCCCGACCTGCGCGTCATCCTGACCACCGGCCTCATGGGCGGCTTCACGACCTACTCGACGTTCAACTACGAGACGATCCGCCTGTTCCAGGACGGCGCGCTGGCGCTGGGCGCGCTGAACGTCGCGACCACCGTGACCGTCTGCCTGCTGGCGGGCGGTCTGGGCGTGCTGATCTGCCGCGCCATCGGCTGACGAACACGGGAGGTCCCATGCGATCGATCGAGGGAGAGCAGCTGCTGGTCCGGATCTTCATCGGCGAGTCGGACCACTGGCATCACCGCCCGCTGCACCTGGCGCTGCTCGAGCGGCTGCGCGGCGAGGGGTTCGCGGGGGCGACGGTGACGCGCGCGGTGGCGGGCTTCGGCGCGCGCAGCGTGATTCACACCGACCAGATCCTGCGCCTGTCGGAGGATCTTCCGATGATCGTCGAGGTGGTGGACACCGCCGAGCACGTCGAGCGGCTGAAGCCGATCCTCGACGAGATGATCGGCGAGGGGCTGGTGACGATCGAGCCCGTGCACGTGCTCAAGTATCTGCCCGGCGCCGACGACGTCGGCTGATCGCGCGCGCGCGCGCGCTAATTATTGAGCGCGCCGGCGTCGATCCAGGCCTTGATCTTGGCGAGGTTCGCGGACGACAGCTTGGCGGCGTTCTGCGGCATCGAGCCCGAGTTCACGATCTGATAGAAGCTGGAGCCCGCGCCGTTGCCGGCGACCACGCGCGACTTGAGCGAGTTGTAGGCGTTCGCCTGCGTCGAGAACATCACGTTGTGCTGGGTGCCCGGGTTGTGGCAGGCGCTGCCCGAGCAGTAGGGGACCAGGATGTTCGTGTAGATGTCCGTGAACGTCGGCGCCGCGCCGCCGTCGGCGGTGCCGCCGTCCGTGCCGCTGGTCGTCGTTCCGGCGGCGCCGCCGCGACCGCCGGATCCGCCGGCGCCGCCGCGCCCGCTCGCGCCGCCCGTCGATCCGCCGCTGCCTCCGGTGCTGACGCTGCCGCCGCGTCCGCCGCTGCCGCCGCGCCCACCGGATCCGGTGGTGCCGCCACGTCCGCCGCTGCTCCCGCCGAAGCTTCCGCCGCTGCTTCCGCCGAAGCTTCCGCCGGCGGCGCTGCCGCCCTGGCCGGAAACGTTGCCTCCGCTGCCGGTCGTGCCGCCCGATCCCGACGTGGTCGTGTTGTTGCCGTCGAGGCCCGCGCTCCCGGTGGCGGTCTTGGTCCCGCCGGTCGCGCCGCCGAGACCGCTGGGGTCAGCCCCACCACCACTGGAGCCTGCGATCCCCGGTCCGCCCGCGCCGGCGAGCCCGCTCGCATTGCCGCTGCTTCCGGCGCTGCCGCTGGTGCGCGCGGCGCCGTCGATGTCGATCGACTCGCTCTCGGCGCACGCCGCCACAACGCAGGCGGCGGACAGCGCGATGCCCACGAGGGCGCGATTTCGCTGGCGCATCATGGCCGGGGGCGACCTGACAGGTCAGGTACGTTGGTTAATGACCGGCGGACGCGTCTTTCGTCGATCCGAGTTAACTTTTTTTCCCTGATCGTGTCGCGGCGCGCGAGGCGCGCAGATTCTTCGTCGACACTTCCGGAATCGTCGCGGCGCGCGTCGATTTGCGAATTTGTAAGTTCTCTATATTAATTCCCCTTCGCGCGGTGATTCTCGGAAGTCAGCGTTTGTTCGCGCGCGCGGAACTCTGTTAAGAGGAGGAGACGATGCCGATGAAGAGCGTTCGCCATGCGGTGATGATGGCGCTGACGGTTGTGCTGGCCGCAGCCGGCGCGGGCTGCAAGAAGTCGGAGCCGGCCGCCACCGGGGCCGCGCCGGCCACGGCTGAGCCTGCGGCCGCGGCGGGCGGCGCGAAGACCTTGCACTTCGCGTTCGTCACCAACAACTCGTCGGACTTCTGGAACATCGCCGAGAAGGGCGTGCGCAAGGCGGAGAAGGATCTCGGCATCAAGGCCGACGTGTTCCGTCCCCTCAAGACCGAGGTGTCCGAGCAGCAGCGCTTCATCGAGGACATCCTGGTGCAGAACTTCGACGGCATGGCGATCTGCGCGATCAACCCGGACGCGATGACGCCGCTGCTCGACCGCGTGGCCGGCAAGATGCCGGTGGTGGTGCACGACTCGGACGCGCCCAAGTCGCAGCGCAAGGCGTTCGTCGGCACCGACAACGTCGCGGCGGGCAAGCTGGCCGGTCAGGCCGCCATCGACGCGCTCAAGGCGGCCAACATCAGCAAGGGCAAGGTGGCGATGTTCGTCGGGCGCATCGACATGCAGAACTCGATCGACCGCAAGCGCGGCATCGACGAGACGCTGGGCAAGCAGGCGGGGATCGAGATCCTGCCCGTGTTCCTGGACGGCGCCGACCGCAACAAGGCCAAGAAGAACGTCGAGGACGCGCTGGCGCGCTACCCGGACCTGGTGATGACGATCGGCCTGTGGTCGTACAACGGCCCGTGCATGGTCGACGCGGTGAAGGCGTCCACGCGCGCCAAGAAGCCGCTCATCGTCGCCTTCGACGAGGAAGAGGAGACGCTGAAGGCCGTGCAGGACGGCGTCATCTTCGCGACCATCGTGCAGCGCCCGTTCCAGTTCGGCTACCAGTCGATGAAGGCGCTCAAGGACGTGAAGGACGGCAAGACCATCCCGACCTTCATCGACACCACGATCCAGAAGATCGACAAGAGCAACCTCACCGCGTTCTGGACGGAGCTGCGCGAGCTGAAGAAGTAGGCACGAAGTAGGTAGGAAGGAGGCGCGCGGCGCGCCGCACGAATGAAGGCGTTCAAGAAAGAGCTCACGATGTTCGCGGTGATGATCGCGCTGGCGATCATCACCGCCGTGCTGAACCCGCTGTTCCTCGGCGGCGACAACCTGCGCAACAACATCCGGCACATCTCGCTGATCTCGCTGTTCGCGCTGGGCGAGGCGATGGTGATCATCGCGGGCGGCATCGACCTGTCGATCGGTTCCATCATCTGCGTCACCGCCGTGACCACCAGCTACCTGGCGATGTACGCCGGCTTCGGCATCGGCGCCGCGGTGGCGATCGCGCTCGGCATCGCGCTGGCGGTCGGCGTCGCGCAGGGCGTGATCATCGCTCGCTTCAAGATCCCGCCGTTCGTGGTGACGCTGGGATCGATGCTGCTGCTGCGCGGGGTCGCCGAGGTGCTGACCGGCGGCAGCGACGTCGGCTTCCAGGGCAAGTACCCGGGCTTCCGCACGCTGGGCGAGGGGGTAGCGCTCGGGCTGCCCGTGCCGTTCTGGTTCGCGGTCGGCGCGATCGCACTCGTCGCGTTCCTGATGCACCGCACGCTGTTCGGGCGCTACTGCTACGCGATCGGCTCCAACCCCGAGGCGGCGCGCCTGTCGGGCATCCCGGTCGTGTGGGTGCGGCTGTTCACGTTCATCGGCGCGGCGGTGCTGTCCGGCGTCGCGGGCATGCTGTACGTCGCGTACCTGCCGACGGCGACGCCGTCGCTGGGCAACGCGTTCGAGCTGCACGCGGTCGCGGCGGCGGTGCTGGGCGGCTGCTCGCTGCAGGGCGGGCGCGGGACGGTGTTCGGCGTGCTGATCGGCGCCGGCATCCTGCAGATCACCTTCAACGCCGTGAACCTGGTCGGGCAGTCGCTGTGGCAGAACGTGGTCGCGGGCGCCGTCATCCTGACGGCGGTGATCGTCGACCGCCTGTTCGAGAAGAGCCGCGGGCTGGCCGGGGCGAAGGGCACGACCCCGACCAGCAAGTCGCCGAGCACGAGCCCGAGCGCGTCGCCCAGCCCGAGCGCGGGCGCGCTGGTGGAGGGACAGTCATGAGCAAGCGGATCCTGGTGACCGGAGCGACCGGCAAGGTCGGGCAGGCGTTCATCGCGCGGCTGCTCGCCGACGCGGACCACCGCGACACGATCGTGCGCGCGCTCTGCCACAACCGGAAGCTGCCGGCGCGCGAGCGCCTGGAGGTGTTCACCGGATCGATCGAGAGCCGGGACAGCGTCGCCGAGGCGATGGCGGGCGTCACCCACGTCCTGCACCTGGCGACCTCCAAGGAGACGCCGGAGTCGATCATGGACGTCGCCGTCAAGGGGCTGTTCTGGCTGCTGGAGGCGTGCCGCACCAGCGCGGCGTTCAAGCAGTTCGTGCTGATCGGCGGCGACGCCGGCATGGGCCACTTCTTCTATCCGCACCCGATCCCGGTGACCGAGACGCAGAAGCACAGCGCCTACCCGGGGTGCTACGCGCTGTCGAAGGTGCTCGAGGAGGTGATGCTCGAGCAGTACTACATCCAGTACGACCTGAACGGCTGCTGCCTGCGCGCGCCGTGGATCATGGAGAAGGACGACTTCCGCTACCAGCTGTCGTTCGGCGACGATGTGTTCGGCGGGCCGCGCTGGCGCGACCTGGTCGGGCGCGAGGCGGCCGACGGCTACGTGAAGAGCGGCGCGGTGCCGGTGATGCTGGATCCCGATGGCGTGCCGGTGAAGCGCAACTTCGTCCACGTCGACGATCTGTGCGCGGCGATCCTGGCGGCGCTCGACAACCCGCGCGCGCGCAAGCAGACGTTCAACGTCTGCATGGACGAGCCGGTCGACTACGGCGAGCTGGGGGCGTACCTGGCGAAGACGCGCAAGCTGCCGACCGTCCCGATCAAGACGCCGTTCCGATCGACCTGGCTCGACAACACGAAGGCGAAGTTCCTGCTCGGCTGGCGCCCGCGCTACGACCTGGCGCGCCTGATCGACGCCGCCTACGACTACAAGCGCGCGGCCGACGATCCGCGCATCGTCTGGTACCCAGGGTGAGTCGTTGAGCGACGACACGCGGCCGCACCGGCGGTTCAATCCGCTGACCGGCGCGTGGGTGCTGGTGTCGCCCCAGCGCACGCAGCGTCCGTGGCAGGGGCGCAACGAAGCGGCGGCCGGCGGCGCGCGCCCCGCCTACGATCCCGGCTGCTACCTCTGTCCCGGCAACAAGCGGGCGGGGGGCGAGACCAACCCCGGCTACAGTGGGACGTTCGTGTTCGACAACGACTTCCCGGCGCTGACGCCGGCGGACACGGGGATCGCGACGTCGCGCCACGACGGTCCGCTGCTGCGCAGCGAGGGGGTGAGCGGCCTCTGCCGCGTCGTCTGCTTCTCGCCGCGCCACGATCTGACGCTGGCCCAGATGTCCCCCGCCGACATCACCGGCGTGATCGACACCTTCGCGGCGGAGACGGCGGCGCTCGGGCGCCGGTATACGTGGGTGCAGGCGTTCGAGAACAAGGGCGAGATCATGGGCTGCTCGAACCCGCACCCGCACGGGCAGATCTGGGCGTCGGACGCGCTGCCCAACGAGGTCGCCGCCGAGGATCAGCACCAGCGGGCGTACGCGGCGGCGCACGGCAAGCCGCTGCTCGTCGACTACGCGCGCCACGAGCGCGACCGCCGCGTGCGCGTCGTGCACGAGACCCCGGGCTGGGTGGCGGTCGTCCCGTTCTGGGCGGTGTGGCCGTTCGAGACGCTGATCCTGCCGACGGCGCCGGTGGCGCGGCTGCCCGACGTCGCGCCCGACGCGCGCCGCGAGCTGGGCGCGCTGCTGTCGTCGCTGCTGAAGGCGTACGACAAGTTGTTCGACGTGTCGTTCCCGTATTCGATGGGGTGGCACGGCGCGCCTTTCGACGCCGGCATGCGCGACCACTGGCAGCTGCACGCGCACATCTACCCGCCGCTGCTGCGCTCGGCGACGGTGAAGAAGTTCATGGTCGGCTACGAGCTGCTGGCCGAGCCGCAGCGCGACCTGACGCCCGAGGCCGCCGCCGAGCGGCTACGCGAGCTGGTGCGCTGACGTTGACAATTCGCGCGCGCGGGTCCAGCCTGCCGCTTAATTAACCATGATTACTAATCGACGAAGCGCGGCGCTCATCGGCAGGATCAGCGGTCTCACCCTGGGTGGCTTGCTGGCGATCGCGGGCTGCTCGAGCGGCGGCGGCGACGGGTCGGGCCGGGGCGGCAGCGGCGGCGGCGGCGGCACGGCGGGCACGTCGGGCGGCGCGGGTGGCGGCGCCGGCACGAGCGCGGGCGGCACCGTCGGTATGGGCGGCGCGACCGGCGGCACAGGCGGCAGCGGTGGCGGCGGCGGCAGCGCGGGCAGTGGTGGCACTGGCGGCAGCGCCGGCACCGGTGGCAGCGCCGGGACGACGGGCGGCAGCGGCGGCAACGCGGCGGGCACCGGCGGCCGTGGCGGCAGCGCGGGCAGCGGCGGTGCGGGCGGTAGCGGCGGCGCCGCGGGCGCCACCGGCGGTGGCGGCGGTGGTGGCGGCAGCGGTGGCACCGCGGGCACGGGCGGCGGCGCCGGGACCAACTGCGCAGGCCACGCGATCTCGTTCAACACGAACGTCGCCGGCAAGAACGATCCGGCGATGGCGATCGTGAACGTCCCGTTCAACGCCGATCTGCCGAGCGGCAACGCAAACCGCACCATCGAGTGCTGGGCCTACATGCTGACCACCAGCTGGGCCAGCGACGCGAACTCGCTCTTCTTCTACGGCACGAACAACCGGAACAACGACGGCTTCGGCTTCGATTTCGGCACCACCACCACGGCCGGTATCGGCACCATCGACCCGTTCACGAACGGCTCCAGCGACTCGATGGGCGACAACAAGGCAAGCGGGATCATGGCGAACATGGCCCAGTGGGTTCATTTCGCCATGACGTGGGACGGCACGAACGTGCGCGGCTTCGTCAACGGCGTCGAGAAGGACACCGTGGCGGTCACGACGATGTTGCACACCGGGACGACCGCGCCGCTGATCATCGGCGGCTACCCGCCGAACGACTTCAACGGCCAGCTTGACGAGTTCCGCGTCTGGAACGTCGCCCGCACCGCCACCGAGATCCAGGCGACGATGAACAAGACCCTCGTCGGCAACGAGGCCGGCCTCGTCGCCTACTACAAGTTCGACGAAACGACGGGAGCGAGCGCCGCCGATTCGGTCACCAGCGCCGGCCACACCGCGCATCCCGGGACGCTGATGGCGAACAGTGCGGCCAACAACCCGACCTGGGTCGTCTCGACCGCGCCGATCTCCTGTCCCTGATTTTCCGGCGTTCCGGCGTCGGTTTGCTGCCTTGACAGGGCCGAACCGGCGCACCTACGGTACGCGCGGATCCGTACTGGGAGGGAACGTCGCGTGGGCCTCGTCCGTGTGTTGCGTAGCTTGGCGATCGGCGCTTTCTGCGCGTCGATCAGCAACCGCCGGGCAGGCGCGCCGATACACCGGCGACCATGAGACGGCGAGGGAGCATGAAATCATCTGCGTTCGCGTGTTCGGGTTCTTTCGTGCAGTGGCTCTCGGCCACGGCGGTGTTCGCTACGATTCTTTCTGCCGGCTGCTACGGAACGCCCACGCACGGCAAGGGCCACGGCGGCGCCGGCGGATCGGCAGGGAGCGCCGGAGCTGAGCAGAAGGGTGGCGCAGGCGGCGCGGGCGCCACAGGTGTGGTTGCCGGCGGGCACGGAGGCACGAGCGGGATAGGCGGCGCCGGCGGGACGGGTGGCGCCGGCGGATCCGTCGTGGCTGGCGCGGCCGGAGCGGGCGCCGGAGGAAGCAGCGGGGCGGGAGGCACAGCGGGGACGGGCGGCACATCCGGAGCGAGCGGCACCGGCGGAACCAGCTCGTGCTCGGCGCCCAACACCCAGTGCCCCAACGCCTGTACCAACCTGGCGACCGACGCCAACAACTGCACCACCTGCGGCAACGTCTGCTTGCCGCCCCCCGCTAACGGCCACGCGGTCTGCCAGGCCGCCGCCGGCTGCGGGATCCAGTGCGATCCCGGCCACCTCAAGTGCGGCAGCACCTGCTGCGACACGCCCTCCGCGAACGCGTTCGCGACCTGCTCGGCCAGCTCCACGTGCGGCGTCGAGTGCAACTCGGGCAACCACGCGTGCAACGGAACGCCGGCGCCCTGCTACGACGACACCGACGTCACCCACTGCGGCTCGAGCTGCACCGACTGCCGCCAACCAAACGCCACCCCCGTCTGCACCGGCACCCAATGCGCCAACATCTGCAACGGCACGACCCTCGCGTGCCCCGGCACGGCCAGCCACGTCGTCTGCGGCACGTGGGACTTCGAATCAGACACCTCGGAGGGCTGGACGAACAACTCAGCGACTTGGAGCAAGGACGGCTCCGACGGCATGTTGGTCGTGAGCACAGAACGCGCGTTCACCGGAACCCACTCGCTCGCGATCACTCATGACAACCCCACCGGCGCGTTCGCCGTGTCGGCCATCAAGATCCATCTGTGCCCCACGGGAGTCCCAATCGACCTCAGCTCGAAGTCGCTTACATTTTGGTTCTACCTCGATCCGAGGATCGGCGGCGATCTCGATGGGACCAACTCTGAGTTCGAATACCAACTGTCGAGCGGAGCCAACGGCTTCGGTTACCCCTACCTCGACAATGGTATGCCGCTTCCCGCCGGGCAGTGGTTGATGCGCTCTGCATCACTCGCGCCGCCTGCCACGGCCGGCACGACGTCCATCACCGACATCGAGATCATGCTCGATACGTCGAACAAGCCGTGGGTTGGCACCGTATATTTCGACGACTTTCGCATCCAGTGACCAAGCCTGGATCCGACTTTGCCGGCGTGTCGACGTGCGAATCGTCCGCGCTGCCGGTGGCCGGCGAACTACCAGGTCACGGTCATGCCGGTGCTGAGGAAATTCACGATCTGCTTTTCACCCAGGAACCAGGCGTAGTCGCCGCGAAGGTAGTCCATGTCGAAGTGAAGGTGGGCGTTGTAGTGGTAAACGATGGCGCCGGCGATACCGATCTGGCGTTTGATCACGCTCGCCATCGTGTTCACGAGATCCTCGGGAAGCAGATAGACGCGCGAGATCCCGGCTCCCGCGTTGAGATCGAACGGTCCTGCGATGACCTGGGCCACTGCCGAGTATCCGTCGAAGGTCCGTAACGCATAGCTCTGGCTGAAAGTGGTGGCGGAATCCTCGAGCGCGTAGCTCAGTCCCAATCCCTTTCCGTAGTGGCCTGCCACGCCCATGTGGAAACGGCCGATTTCCATACGGCCGCCATAGCCGAAGCCCCAGGCGGTCGCCGAACGAGTCTCCGCCGGTCGATACAGATTCTGGAAGGCGCCGTTTCCGAACAGGTGAACTTTGAATGAGCCCTTGTTCAGGTCCCATGTCAGCTCTCCTTCGGGACGCGGGTAGCGCGTCGCCTCCCAGGCGCCAGCCACGGTGACGGCGTCATAGACGCCGGCGGACAATTGCAGGCCGGCTTTCTGAGGGGTGGCGTAGACGATACCCGGTGAGAAGAAAGCCGCCAGGGTGCCGAAGCCGATCAGCCCGGCGGTGGGACCTGTGTTGTCGATGTTTCCCGGAAAGCCCACCCCGTAACCGTGCAGGTAGAGATAGTCGTTCTCGGTGGCACCGCGCGAAAGCAGATCGAGAGCGCGCCCCACGAGCAAGCTTCCCCAAGGGCCCTCCAGCTTGGCGTACCCTTCACGCGCGTCCGGCTGCAGGATCGCCGTCTTTCGCTGCCCCTGCGCGCCGATCGTCGTCCAGACGGCGAGGTAGACGTTGAGGGTCGTCCACTCCGTCAACTTCGACCGCAGGCCGATCCCGAGGACGTTGGGTACGAAGCCGCTGCGCACCCGCAGGCTGCGGAAGGTCCCTGCAGAACCCGGCACCGGCATCCCGTCGGGCCCAATCGTCGGTATATTGTCGCTTCCGATGTCGAGACCGCCGCCCGGGATAATGGTCTCGCCCGCATTCAGCGGTTGGGGGTACCC
>DATBHU010000092.1:0-15571 GCA_036557265.1 Polyangia bacterium | reverse complement strand
CCCGTCGTCCCGCCCGATCCCGTCGTGCCGGCCGTGCCCGAGCTGGAGCCGCCGGTGCCGGTCTCCGGCTCGCTGGAGCCGCCCGCGCAGGCCGACAGAACCAGCGACACCGACGCGAGTGCCAAGAAGGGAAGTTGCTTCCAGGACATGGGGGACTCCTTTGGGGCAGTTGGCTCGAGGACGCACCACGCCGCCGCGGCTGGGCTGCGCGGCGCGGCGGCTTCCCGCCTGATCCAGATTCCCGCGCACGCGTGAGCCGATCTCACACCACGCCGCATTTCGCCGTATGGAACGGCATTGCGCAGAACTGGCGAGTTTGCATAAGTGGCTAGCGACATTGCATAAGTGGCGACCGCGAAGGATCGACTGAAGCTTCGGCGCGGGCATCGCCATTTGCTCCGCCCGCCCCCGGACGAAAAAAAGCCGACAGCCCGCCCCGTGGGGCGAGCTGCCGGCCGATACTGACGTTCTTCGATGAACGCGGTCTGTCGGGCCGCTAGAAGCGGAAGCCGACGTTGCCGCCCACCTGCCAGTGGTCCAGCGTGCTGCTGCCGCTGAAGCCGTTCAGCAGGTTCTGGAAGTAGGTCGCGGTCCAGCCCGCGCGCGCGTCGGCGATGAAGCCCTTGAACCCGTAGGCCAAGCCACCGCCCACCGGCACCGTCATCACGTCGTCGCTCGACGAGAAGCTCGACAGCGCCTGCGCGTTGTTGTTGAAGTTCGAGATGTTGTAGTGCGCGTAGCCGACGCCCGCGAATCCGTACGGCTCGATCAGGTGGTAGCCGACATGCAGCGGGATGTTGAGACGCGCAGTCCCCTCGACGCCGTTCGACACCAGCAGCGGCGTGTTGTTGGTGATGCCCAGGCCCTGGAACTGCTGGGCCGAGCCGATGTAGGCAGCCTCGATGCCGATGATCGAGTTGAGGCCCGCGACCAGTCGCGCGTCCCAACCGCCGGCGCCCTGAGTCGCCGCGCGCATCGTGCTGTTGGTGTAGTCCTGGAAGTTACCGCCCGCCATCAGCGCGAAGCCGACGGTCGAACCGAAGCGCTTCGGCGCAGGCGGCGGCGGAATCACCTCCACCGGCGCGGGAGCCGGAGGAGGCATGGCCTCCACAGGCGCGGGCTCCGGTGCAGGAGGCGGCGGCGCCGTCTCCTCTGGTGCAGGAGCGGCTGGCTCGTTCTCGGCCACCGTCGGCTTCGCCGGCTGGCAAGCCAGGAACGTCACCGCGCGCCCGTTGGCGGGCAGGTGATCGGCTTCCTCGCCGCGCCCCACCGTGATGACGTTGGACGAATTTACGCCGTGCTCGATGAGGTAGTTCTTCACCGCCTCGGCGCGCTTCGCGCTCAGCACCAGATTCGCTTCGGTGTCACCGGTGGTGTCAGCGAAGCCTTCCAGGTGCATGTTGCGCTTGTCGTCCGCCTTCATCCAGGTGGCGACGCCGTCCAGCGCGCCGCGCGCATTCTGATCGAGCTCAGCCGAGCCCGTCTTGAATGCGACGGTCACACCCGCGTCCTTGCACTCGGCCATGCCCGCCGATCTGGTGGCCATGTCCGAGCTCGAGCTCGCTGCGCCCGACGCCGTGTCGCCTTGCTCGTTACCCCACGCCGTGCCCGCTCCGATGAGCAGGCCCAGCGACCCCACAACCCAACCGATTGTTTTCACACGCATGGCTTCCCTCTCCTCCATCCACGAATCTGGGTCCGACATGTCGCAGGAGGAGAGGAGGCGATCGAATGCGGAGGATCTCGCACGCACGAAGACGCGAGCTCGGGCACGCGCAGCCCGGAAAACCACGCGCATTTCAGCGCGTTCGGCGAATCGAGCGGCGTCCCGATTGTCGCGCGGCGCGCCGCTGCCTACTTTCTCTCCTCCCCTCGACGTCGATCCAGATCCGTCGCGTCAGTGAAACAGCAAGCCGAGCCGCGCCGAGATCGGCAGCGCGTGCCAGCGATCGCGCGACACGTATGACAGCGGCGGCGACGCGATCGACAGCTCCAGACGCCCGACGATGACGCCGATCGCAAGCGCGCCCGCGACGTCGGCGCGGATCGTCCGCGACGACTGACCCTCGCCGACGCCGACGCGGAAGGCGGCGGGCGTGGCGCCGAGCCAGAGGCGATCGGGCGCGAGGTAGAAGCGGATCGCGGGCGCGAGCGTCGCCGTTCCGCCGCCGACGCCGTCGGTGGTGCCGGCCGCGACCGAGAGCGACAGCGCCGGCGCCCACCCGGCGCGCCGGTTCCAGCGATCGCGCTCGCGGCGCACCTCGGCGCCGCCGCTGGTCCAGCGGTTGTCGGCCGTCGAACCGGCGCTGGTGCCGAGGAACAGCAGCCAGCTGGTCTCGGCGGCGCGGTAGGCGGCGACGTCGTCCGGCGCGGGCGGATCCCACCCCGCGATCGCGGCGGGCGCGGCGGGCGCGCGCTCCGGCGTCTGCTCGTGCGACCAGCCGACGGCCAGGCCGAGCAGCGGGCCGCGCAGGTCGCGCTCGCTCCACGACCAGCGCGGCCCCTGCACGCCCAACCAGGTCGAGTGCGGCAGCGGCACCAGCAGCTCGCCGAGCGTCGCGAACAGCGTCGCGTTGCAGTCATGAAAATGGGTATTGCAGGCGATGGCGACGCCGGCGGGGCTGATGCCGACGGCGAAGCGGCGGACCAGAGGCAGGTAGAGCCCCATCGCGGCCGCCGCGACCAGGCGGTCGCCGGCGTCGCCGCGGCTCCATCCGGCGCCGCCCGTCAGCGACAGCGCGAACGGCACCGCAGGCCCGTAGAACAGGCGCCCGCCCCAGGCGCCCGCCCCGCCGCCGTCGGAAGCGATCGTCCCCTGCACGCCGATGAACGTGTCCGGGCGCGGGTTTCCCACCTGCGCCACCTGCAACGGCGGGGGTGGCGCCGTCACCGCCACGCTGGGCAGGTGCTTGCCGAGGAACGCGTTCCAGAGCGCCCGATCTTCCGGCGACGACAGCGAGGCCGGCCCGCCCGCGGCGGCGGCGCGCGCGCGCAGGCGATAGGTGAGCACCAGGAAGTCCTCGACCGCGTCGACGGCGGCGCGCGCGCGCGGCGTCAGGCACGCCTCCGGCACCGCGTACGGGTTGCCCAGCTCGGCGCAGCGCCGTCCGTCGGCGAGCGTCGCGTCCGCGCGCAGGTAGTCGGCGTCGCGATCGTCGGTGATCGCGTGGTGGATGGCGGCAGGGAATGACAGCGTCCCGCGCGCCAGGTAGCCGGGCCAGTCGATCAGCGTCCACGACAGCAGGTGGATGATGCGGCCCTGGTCGTCGCGCGCGACGTGCGCGGCGGAGAACGAATCCTGGATCGCGTGGATCAGCGCGTAGGTGCCGACCAGCCGCGTGCGCGCCAGGGCGGGATCGCGCAGGAGGCTGTCGTACGCGGCGCCCAGGATCGCCACGCAGCGGCTGTAGGCCGTCGTCACCAGCGCGGCGGGCACGCCGAAGCGCGGATCGATCGGCGAGAAGCCGTCGTCGGTCTCGGCCATGAAGTGCTGGCACTGCCCGCGCGCGCTCAGCTGCCGATCGATGATGATGTCGGCCGCGCCGGCGCGCAGCGTGGGCCAGAACGCCAGCGGCTGCTCCCGGCGCGCCTGGGCATCGCACGCGCCGCCCGCGCGCACGCCGTCGAAGCAGGGCGGCGCGAGCAGCAGGCCGTCCGCGATCAGCGCGCCCAGGAGCTGGCGCCCGGAGACGTCCGTCTCCGGCACGCGGGCGAGCGCCAGCAACCGCTTGTACGCGGCGGCCTCGATGACGAAGTGCCCGTCCAGCCCGAAGGCCGCGGCGCGCCGCGCGCCGCCCAGCAGGGCGAGCGCGGCGACGCCGATGGTCAGCCAGACCTGCCGACGGACCCCCACACCGACCGCCGGCGGCTAGGGCGCGGCGGGCTGCGAGCCGTCGTGCGCGGCCTCGACGGCGCCGGTCCCGCCGGACGAGGCCGCCTCCATCTGCGCCTGCTTCTCGCGCGCCCGCGCCAGCGCCTGATCGATGCTGAAGCTCGCCGGTCGCTGCCGGGGTGGGAACTGCTCGAACGTCTTCAGGTACTCACCGACGATCGCCTGCGCCGGAACCAGCAGGAAGGCGCGGTCGACCATCCACTTGTCGTAGAACAGCGTCGAGTCCTCGCCCTGCTCGAACGGATCGCTGCGCAGGTTGAAGATCTTGGGCGCGCGCAGGGGCGAAAGCGGCTCGCGCCAGACATCGAGGCCGTGGGCGCGCTGTTCGCTGAACACCACCTTCCACTGCTGGTAGCGCAGCGCCATCATGTCGCCGTCGTCGCTCCAGTAGAGGAACGCCTTGCGCGGGTTCTCCTTCACCTCGCCCTTGAGAAACGGCAGCAGGTTGTAGCCGTCGATGTGGACGTTGAAGGTCTTGCTGCCCGCCTTGTGCCCTTTCTTCAGCTTCTCGACGATGTCGGGCTCGCCGGCCACGGCGAGCAGCGTCGGCAGCATGTCGGTGTGCGAGAAGATCTCGTTCGACACCGTGCCGGCCTCGATCATCCCCGGCCAGCGGATCGCGCACGGCACGCGCCAGCCGCCCTCCCAGTTGGTGTCCTTCTCGCCGCGGAACGGGGTGGTGCCGCCGTCGGGCCAGCTCATCACCTCGGCGCCGTTGTCCGTCGAGTACATCACGATCGTGTCGTCGGTGATGCCGAGCTCGTCGAGCTTGTGCAGCAGCACGCCGACGTGGCCGTCGTGCTCGACCATGCCGTCGGGGTAGAGACCGAGGCCGGTCTTCCCCTTCGACTCGTCCTTGAGGTGCGTGAAGATGTGCATGCGCGTCGAGTTGAACCAGACGAAGAACGGCTTGTCGTCGTCGTGCGCCTTCTCGATGAACTCCAGGCCGGCCGCCAGGAACTCCTCGTCGACCGTCTTCATCCGCTCGACGGTGAGCGGGCCGGTGTTCTCGATCCGCTGCGTGCCGTCGGGGTTGGCCCACGTGTGCAGCACGCCGCGCGGTCCGTACTTCTTCTTGAAGTCGGGGTTCTGCGGGTAGTCCTCGTTCTCTGGCTCCTGCTCGGCGTTCAGGTGATAGAGGTTGCCGAAGAACTCGTCGAAGCCGTGCGCCGTCGGCAGGTATTCGTCGCGATCACCGAGGTGGTTCTTGCCGAACTGGCCGGTCACGTAGCCGAGCGGCTTGAGCAGCTCCGCGATCGTCGGATCCTCGGCCTGCAGGCCCAGCTTCGCGCCCGGCAGGCCGACCTTGGTCAAGCCCGTCCGGATGGGCGACTGGCCGGTGATGAACGCAGCGCGGCCGGCCGTGCAGCTCTGCTGGCCGTACCAGTCGGTGAAGCGGGCCCCCTCGGCGGCGATGCGGTCGATGTTGGGCGTGCGATAGCCCATGACGCCGTTGTGGTAGCAGCTGGGGTTGAACCACCCGATGTCGTCGCCCCAGATGACGAGGATGTTCGGCTTCTTCTTGCGCTCGCTCTTCGCCATGATCACCTCCGGTCGTGTCCTCATTAACTGAGGCGTGCCCACGGCGGAGTCGATGCGCCGTCGGCTTAATCGGCCGCGACAACGGGCGCGCTTCCGCTTGTGGAATCAGTCACTGTCCCCAGCCTAGAGAGGGGAGGCGTGCGAGATGAAAACTGCAATGTGGATGCGTATGGGTGTGGCGGGGACGCTGGTCGGCGCGCTCGCGTTCGGGGGCTGCAGCTCGATGAACTCGCGCATGAAAGAGCAGACCTGGACGATGAACACGACGGACAAGATCCCGTCGGCGAAGGGCGAGGTGAAGGTCGCCCCGGAGAAGAACGGGAATACCCGGGTCAAGGTGGAGGTCGAGCACCTGGCCCAGCCGTCGACCGTCTTCGAAGACGCGAAGACCTACGTCGTGTGGCTGCGGCCGCAGACCGGGGACGCTCAGAACGTCGGCGTGCTCAAGGTGGGCAACGACCTGAAGGGCGAGCTCGAGACGCGGACCGGGTTCAAGGACTTCACGGTCATGGTGACGGCCGAGGCGAGCGCGAACGTGACGACGCCGAGCCCGCACTCGATCATGAACACCCAGGTCGTGATGCCCAGCTGAGTGGGCTGCGGTCATCCCGACAGAACTCAGAAGGTGAGGCTGGCGGCGACGACCCAGGTCGGCGTCGTCCAGCCTGCGTTCAGCTCGTACAGTGTCACGGTCACGAATCGGATCGTGACGCCGGCGAACAGGCCGCGCTGGACGTCGAGCGGCGTGTCGAACACGCGGCTGCGCTGGGCGACGACGCCGAGCCGCAGCCAGGCGAGCGGTGACAGGCCCAGCTCGGCCCACTGATAGAAGAAGCTGGCGTCGCGATCGTCGAGATCGACAACGTACTCGGACTCGCTGAAGAGATCGAGCTTCCACCAGGCGAGCGTCAGGCGCAGCCCCGGCACCAGGCCGCGGACCTCACCGACGACGCCGCCGAACATCGGCGTGAGGGTCAGCTTCACCCGGTCGCCCCAGGCGCCGTTCGCGCCGGCGAAGGCGGAGAAGCTGCCGACGGCCTCGTAGTTGTAGCGGACCTCCAGGTGCAGGCGGCGGAAGTCGACCGGCAGGACCGCCATCGCGAAGTCGGGCTGGTTGGGGATCACGTAGGTGTAGACGTTGACCTGCATCCGCCACGGGTCTTCGCGGCCGCCGGGCGCGCCGGTCGCCGCCGCCGCCGGCCCGCTCAGGGCGGCGACGACCGCAGCGATCACGAGACCTCGCAGCGCCACCACGACGACCGCCCCAATGTCGGATTGTCGGGCCGGCGCCGGGCGAAGGCGATGCGGGCCTCACCCCAATCTGTCCGGGCTGCTACTTCAGCACGGGCTTGATGTCGACGACCGGCGTGCCGTCGATGGCCTCCAGCGGCCCGACGCGCAGGCGCCGGCCCTCGACGGCGCGCACGGTGACCGGGTGAAGGCCGAGCGGGTTGGGACGATCGGGGGAGCGCGTCGCGAACACCCCGGTCAGCGGGTTGCGCGGATCGGAGCGCGGGTGCGTCTGCAGCACCGCGCGATCGGCGCGGTGAAACCAGGTGATGAGGATGAGCTCGTCGCCCGCCGCGATCCCGCGCAGCGCGTCCGCGAACGCGGCGTCGACCTCCAGCCAGGCGTCGGGCGCGCCCTCGAAACCCTGCATCGGCGCGTCCGCCAGCGACGTCAGCGCGGAGGCGATCCGGCCGATCGGCCGCAGCGTCGGGTCGGGCTCGCTCATTGCGCGGCAGCTTAACATCGCGAGCCGGCCGGCCCCGGCGCGCCGTCAGATCCTGGACGCTGGTTGCGCAGAATTTTCGTCGCTGGCGGCGCGCCGGAACCCGCACGGCGCGGGAAATCGGCGCCGTGGCCCGTGGCACGACGGCTGCAATCCCCCAGGTCATGCCCGGGATTGCGCGCCTTCCGATCGCGTTCGCGTCGCTCGCCGTGGCCGTGGCGGCCAGCGGCGCGGGGACCGCGCGCGCGGCCGAGGCGGACGTCGCGGCGCCGCCCGCGACCATGACCCAGGAATGGGTCGGCCTCGAGCTGACGCCGGTGTCCGTCGCGTTTGCGGGGACCCCGTGTTGCGGCAGGCAGGGCCACGTCGACACTTACCAGGCCGGACCGGGCGGCGGCCTCCGCCTGTTTCGCCACCGCTGGCAGAACTACTACGTCACCCCGCTGCTGGCGGGCGTCTACGTCACCTCGGACAATCGGACGATCTTCGCCCATGTCGAGACCGAGGGCGGCCTGATCGTCCCCCGCACCGATCGCCGCCTCGAGCTCGGGATCGGCTTCGGGCTGAGCGGCCTCGCCATGAAGTACGCGACCGGCTGCGACGGCTCCTGCCAGGTCGGCGGCGCCGGCTGGACGATCTCGTTCGCGGCCCGCTATCTGTTCGTCGATCGTCCGGCGCTCAGCGTCGGCATCGGCGCCCGCGCCGTCGTCCCGCTGCAATCGGAGGGCGAGTGGTTTGGCTACTTCGTCGCCGACGGCAAGATGCTCCTCGGCTCGGTCGAGGTCGCGTTCGGGCGCGGCTGACGCCGGCCCCGCGCCGCGCGTCCCTCACGCGGCCGCCATCATCCGATCGACGATCGCCGCCAGCGCCGCCAGCCGCGCGCCGCCCCGCCCGGCGGCGAACGAATCCGGGACGTCGACGCCGAGCCGCGCCGAGCAGTCCTCGACCGAGCCGGTGCGGCGCCCCATGAACGTCCCCGCCGCCTGGCGGACGTCGACGCGCGCCGCCGGCAGCCGCACGCCCTCGGCCTCCAGCGCGTCGACCGGGTGGCGGCCCCACGCGCAGACGACGTCGTCGGCGCGCGACCAGGCCGACCAGCGCGCCTGGAACGAATCCCAGCTCTCGCCGGCTTCGAGGCGCTCGCGCGCGATGCGCAGATGTCCGGGGATCGCGGGCGCCAGCGGCCGGCGCGGCGCGATCACCGCCTCGAACGTCTCGCCGGTGCCGGCCCGCCGGGCCAACCAGTGCACGATCTCGGCGGGCTGCTCGACCGGGCCGCGCGCCGGCCAGGTGTTCGTCTCGCCGTGCAGGCAGACGACGTCGCGGGCGCGCGCGCGCAGCAGCTCCGGCGTCCGCGGCCGGGGCGGACGGCGCGCGCGGTGCGCCGCGTGGCGCTGGCGCGCGCCGCGCACCGTCCGCGCGTAGTGGAGCTGCGTGTCGATCATCGCGTCGAACGGGCGCAGCAGCGTCGCGAAGCGGGCCGGATCGCCCTCGAGCGCGCCCAGCACCTGGGCCAGCGCCTCGACCGTGGCGACGCAGTGGTCGGCCGGCTCGCGCCGGATGCGGTAGTTGCTCGGCGCGGGCGGCGTGAAGCGGATCTGGGGCAGCGCCGCCAGCACGGCGTTGCGCTTCAGCAGCTTGCGCGCCTGCCACCACGTCCCGTCCAGCACCACCAGCGTGATCGGCCCCGCCGGCCTGGCCTCCGCCAGATCGATGGCGCGCGGCCCCGGAAACAGCAGGTAGGTCGGGCCCGCGGCCGCCAGCGCGGCCCGCACCTCACGGTCGTCGTCGAAGTCGACGCCGACGTGCAGCACGGAGTCGGGCAGGCAGAGGTGCGCCAGCCGCGCCGTCCCGATCGGAACGTGGCGCTCGCGCGGGTGCTGGAGCAGCAGCACGCGCGTGCGCGTCGACAGCGACACCAGGTGCGCGCAGTAGCAAACGGACTGGGGCCGGCGGCACCGGGCGCAGACGGCGCGGGTGGCGGCGGGCGTGGGGATCACGCCGGCGAGACTAACATCTGATCGGCGTCATTCAGTGATGCCGCTTGCCGGGCGCGGGCGACGACTCGCCGCCCTGCCGCCACGGATAGTCCGCGTCGGGCCAGATCGTGCGCGGCGAGTGCTCCTGCTCGTCCTCGCGACGCGCCGCCCGTTCGTCCTCTTCCTCGTCGCCCCGGATGTGCGGCTCGACCGACGCGTTCTCGGGAACGGTCGGGTCGCTTTCCGGCGTCGACGGCGATCGTGGCTCAGCCATGATCCACCCCCGAACTGAAAGGTAGGAGCGATCCCCGAGCGGGCAAGGTCAGGGCGCGGGCAGCCGCGCGGGCGCGACGCCGAGCGCCACGACGTCGTGCTGCGGATCGCCGCCGTCGGCGCGGCCGTCGCCGCCCACGCCGAACAGGCGCAGGCGGCGCGCGTCTGGCGCGTACGCGAACGCCTGGCCGCTCCCCGGATCGCTCGGCAGCGCGCCGAGCTCGGCCAGGGACGCCGCCGGCTTGCCCGTCTCGCGGTTGTGCTTCGCCAGCGCGAGCGCGATCGCCGCCAGCTGCTGATACGACCGCGCCCGGATCTCGTCCGTCAGCAGGCGGCGTGCCGCCTCTTCCCCCGCCGTCGCGCCCGCCGCGGCCTGGTCGACGCGCGCGAGCCGCTGCTTCGGCTCGGCGATCTGCAGCGCCGCCTCGAGCGCGTCGAACTGCCGGTTGAGCTCCACCAGTCGGGCGCCCGTGCCGGGCGGCGCCAGCGGGCCGGACCCCGGCGCGCCCGTCACCAGCGCGGTGGCGGCGCGGTGCAGCGTCTCGAGGCGAAGGATCGACAGCGACTCGGTCGCCGGTGGGAACGACGGCAGCGCGCGCAGCCCCGCCTGCATCGCCGCCAGCAGCTCGGCGCCCGCGCGATCGTCGGCGGCGAGATCGACGGTCGCCTCCATCGCGCCCTTCCAGAAGTTCGCGCCCGAGGCGTACTCAGCGGGCGTGGCCGAGCGCGCGAGCAACGCGCCGAGCTTCCAGAGCGCCTCGACGTCCGCCCAGCCGGCCGCGGGCTCGCCTTCCAGCTGCCGGACCGCCGCACGGCACCTGAGCGCGCGCGCCGCTTCGTCCGACCGCGCCCCGACCTGGCCGAAGCCGCGCGCGCCGCCCGCGCGCGGGATCGGAACGTAGAGGGCCTTCGCGCCCGACGCCTCGCGCAGGCTGGCGAGCGCCGGCTCCGCCCGCGCGATCCACCGGCGGACCGAGGCCAGCGTCGGCTGCTTCCCGGCGAAGGCCGGACAGCGTTCAGCCAGCCACGCGCGCGTCTCGGACGGCAGCGCCTCGCTCGGCGCGGCGCCCGGATCGACGGATTCACCCTGCAGGCTCTCGGGCAGCGCGGGCAGCGCGCGCGCCAGCGCCGGCGCGGCGTTCGCGCCGCCCGCGTCCAGGCCGGCGCGCCTCATCCAGTCGACCGCGCCGGGATAGTCCACCCAGCCGTCGGCGCGCGTCGGCTGGATGACGTAGGTCGTTTGCTGCGACACCTCGATCGGCTCGAGGCGCGGCCGGCGCCACCAGAGCAGGCCGCCCGCGATCGCGACCACAGCGATCAGCGCCACCGCGGCGGCGACCGTCTGCCGCGTGAGCCTGGCCGAGTCGGCGTCGCCCATCGCGCGACTCTACCAGGTCATCGGGCCGCGCCGTGCAACCGACGTCTTGCCAACCCGACGTCGCGAAGCCAGAGAGAAACCATGAAGGTGTTCTTGGCGGGCGCGACAGGCGCGATCGGCAGGCGGCTGGTTCCGAAGCTGCTCGAAAAGGGACACCAGGTGTTCGGGACGGTGCGCTCGGCCGACAACTGCGCGTGGTTGAAGGCGCACGGCGCCACGCCGGTCGTCGTCGATCTGCTGCTGCCGGAGGCGGTCCGGAGCGCGGTGCTCGGCTGTCATCCCGACGCGATCATCGACGAGGGGACGGCGTTCGCCGGCTTGCGCGATCTCAACAACCCCGACCGCGGCTTTGCCGGGACGAACCTGCTGCGCACCAAGGGGACGGACGCGCTGCTCGCCGCGGCGCGGGCCCTCGGCACGCCGCGGTTCATCGCGCAGAGCTACACGGGCTGGCCCAACACCCGCACGGGGACCTCCGTGAAGACCGAGGACGATCCGCTCGACCCGCACCCGCTCGCGAGGATGCGCCAGTCGCTGGCCGCCATCGAGTACCTCGAGCGGACCGCCGTCAGCGCGGGCGGCCTGGTGCTGCGCTACGGCCAGTTCTATGGCGCGCCCGACGATCCGCTGGTCGAAGCGGTGCGGCGGCGCCGCTTCCCGCTGGTCGGCCGGGGCGGCGGCGTCTGGTCGTTCGTCCACCTCGACGACGCCGCGGACGCGACGGTGCTCGCGCTCGAGCGCGGCGGCCCCGGCCTCTACAACATCGTGGATGACGAGCCGGCGCGCGCGCGCGAGTGGCTGCCCGTGCTGGCGTCGACGCTGGGCGCGCGGCCGCCGCACCACGTCCCGCGCCTGCTGGCGCGGCTGCTGGCGGGCGAGGCGGCGGTGATGTTCATGACCGAGATGCGGGGCGCCTCGAACGCCAAGGCGAAGCGCGCGTTCGGGTGGACGCTGCGCTACCCGTCGTGGCGCGACGGCTTCGCCGCGGCCTATGGCGGCGACCAGGGCGCGCCGCCCCGGCCCGACCGCGCGCCGGTCGGACGCAGGGCCGCGCCGGTTCACGGCGCTTCGTAGGGACCGATGTCCGCGGTGCGCACGTAGAGCGTGCCGCCCCAGAAGTCGACGCCGCCGTTGTTGCTGATCGACACGCCGTGGTCGATGGCCGGCGAGCCGGCCTTGACCTGGAACCCCGTCAGCTGCGAGAGCGCCGGGCCCGCCATGCCGCCGCTCGGGTGGGAGGCGGCGCTCACGAACATCGGATCACCCGACTGGGGCGCGCCGCCGACCGCCGTCACCCCCGAGAACAGGTTGTTGCTGTAGGTGACGCCGCCACCCGTGACGACCATCGCAGCGGCCCGCGACGAGCGGAGGATGTTGTTGCGGATCGTGTAGCTGGCGGCGAGGGTCTCGCTGGCCGTGCCCGACGTCGCGATCAGGTTCGCGCTCGAGAGCCCGTCGATGAAGATCAGGTTGTTGTAGGTCTGGTTCGTCGCCGACGAGTCCGAGTGAAGGTTGATGCCGTGCCGGCTGTTGTTGACCAGCAGGTTGTAGCGAATGATCGAATCGCCGAACGCGATCTGGCAGACCAGGATGCCGTCGCCGTTGTCGTGGACGTAGTTGTACTGGACGATCGTGTTGGTCGACGCGCGGTCGGTGTCGATGCCGTTCGAGTCCGCGCCGCCCGCCTTCTTCACGGTGCCGAAGGTCTCGTTGTACTGCACCTTCACGTCGTCCGAGTTGTAGATCTCGATGGCGCTGGTGCCCGCGTCCTTGCTGACGTTGCGCTCGACGACGGCGTGCTGGACGCCGGTGATGTAGAAGGCGTTGCAGCCGTACTGGGTGTTGGTCTGCGACACGTAGTTGCCGCGCACGGTGACGTTGGTGTGTGGGGTGAACTTCGCGTCGGTCTTCGACGCGCGCACGCCCCAGCCGTAGCCGCCGTCCAGCTGCTTGAAGATGATGCCGCCGAACGACACGTCCTGGACGACGTTGTTCTCGATGACGACGTCGTTGAACCAGGTCTTGGTGCCGCTGGCGGATTCGATCTCGAACACGATGCCGCCGGTGCGCTTCGACGCGTCCCAGCCGGCCTGGAACGTCACCCAGGGCGGCTGGTTGTCGGCGGTGTCGCCGCCGATCCAGTCGACCTCGCCGGTGACGTCGTGGACGAAGCAGTTGCGGATGTAGACGTGGTTGAGCACGCCGGCGTCGCGGCCGCGCACGGAGATGCCGCGGTAGTCGCCCGGGCCGCCCTTGTTGTTGGTCAGCTCGAGGTTGTTCACCTCCCAGTACTGCAGGTTCTGCAGCAGCAGCGGCTGCAGATCGCCGGTGCCGGCGGCGATGCGCGGCTTGGCGACATTTCCGGTTTGTCCGAACATGTCGACGACGACGGGCGCCGCGGCCGAGCCCGAGCCCTTCGGCGCCAGCGCGCCCGTCCAGCTGCCGCCCGCCTTGAAGCAGACGGCGTTGCCCGGCTGGAACGTCATCGCGTTCACCTTCGCCAGCGTCTGCCAGGCCGTCGCGGGCGTCGCGCCGTCGTTCGTGTCGCGCCCGGCCGTCGCGTCGACGAAGTACGTTCCCGCCGCGGGCGTGGTGGCGTTGCAGCGCGACGCCGTCGTGCCGCCGGTCCCGCCCGAACCGCCTGCGCTACCGCCCGTGCCGGCTGCCGCGCCGCCGGTGCCCGCGCTCGCGCCACCCGAACCGCCACGCCCCGCGCCGCCCGCCGCGCCCGTGTTGCCGCCGCGGCCGCCCGCGCCGCCTGCGCCCGAGGCGCCGGAAGAACCACCGCGGCCACCGGCGCTCGTGCCGGCGGACCCGCCGGTGCCGGCCGCGCCGCTCGTTCCCGCGCTGCCGCCCGTCCCGGCCACGCCGCCGCCCGTGCCGCCGGACCCGGCGATGCTGCCACCCGTGCCCGCTCCGCCATTCGCGCCGGCGGATGCGCCCGCGCTTCCGCCGCCGACCCCCGTGCCACCGCCGCCGGTTCCGCCGCGATCACCGGACCCGCCGTGCCCGCCGTCGCCGGCGCCGCCGGATGAGCAGCCGCAAGCAGTCAGGACGACGGCGGACAGGCAGATCAGCAGCTTCGTCTGCACGGCGCATCGGTTCATGTCCCGAAGTGCCGCCAGCCATCGCGTTTTGATCAAAAAAAGCGCTGGGCGGACGGGGAGATTCGGCCCCCCACCCTGGATTCGCTAGCGAATCAGCCCGCGCGCCACTTCGACGACGTGGTCCGCCGTGATGCCGAGCTCACGCATCACGACCTCGCCGGGCGCGGAGGCGCCGAAGCGATCGATCGCCACCACGCCGCCCGCCGGCCCGACGAAGCGGTGCCAGCCGAACGACGCGGCCGCCTCGACCGCGACCCGCGCCGTCACCGCCGGCGGCAGCACCGCGTCCTGGTAGTCGCGCCCCTGCTCCTCGAACAGGCGGTCGCACGGCATCGACACGACGCGCGCGCGCACGCCGGCCGCCCGCAGCTTCTCGGCGGCCGCGACCGCCACCGACAGCTCCGAGCCGGTGGCGATCAAGATGACCTGCGGCGCGCCGCCGCCCGCGTCGCGATCGAGGACGTAGGCGCCCCGCCGCAGCCCCTCGGGATCCGCGAAGCGCGCCCGATCCAGCGTCGGCACCGCCTGCCGCGTCAGCACCAGCGCCGTCGGCCGCTCGCGCGACTCCACCGCCACCTGCCAGGCGACGCGCGTCTCGTTGGCGTCGCCGGGCCGGATCACGAGCAGGTTCGGGATCGCGCGCAGCGCCGCCAGCTGTTCGATCGGCTGGTGCGTCGGGCCGTCCTCGCCCAACCCGACGCTGTCGTGCGTGAACACGAAGATCGACCCCAGGCGCGACAGCGCCGCCAGCCGGATCGCCGGTCGCATGTAGTCGGAGAACACCAGGAACGTCGCGCCGAACGGGATGAAGCCGCCGTGGTAGGCGAGCCCGTTGACCGCCGCGCCCATCGCGTGCTCGCGCACGCCGAAGTGGATGTTGCGCCCCGCATAGTTCCAGTTGCCGCCGGCCGTGCCCTGCGCGCCGTCCGTCAGCACCGCCTCGGATTCGAAGTCGCCGTTCTTCTTCAGCCAGGTGAACGTCGACGGGTCGAGATCCCCCGATCCGCCGATCAGCTCGGGCACGGTCTTCGCCAGCTCCTGCATCACCGCCTCGGAGGCCTTGCGTGTCGCCATTCCCTTGGCGTCGGGCGCGAACTGCGGCAGGGTGCTCGACCACCGATCGGGCAGCCGCCCCTCGAACCGCCGGGCGATTTCCCCGGCGAGGTCCGGGTACGCGCGGGCGTAGGCGTCGAACTGCGCCCGCCAGGCGTCCGCGGCCGCGTGCGCGCGCTCCGCGATCTCGTGCAGGTGGGCGGCCGCGAACGGCGGAACGAAGAACGTCGGCTTCTGCGGCCACCCGAGGTTCTCCTTCGTCCGCGCGGTCTCCTCGGCGCCCAGCGGCGAGCCGTGCGCCTCGAACGTCCCGGCCTTGGTGGGCGCGCCGTAACCGATCTGCGTGTCGACGATGATCAGCGACGGACGTCCCGTCTCGTCGACGGCGCCGCGCAGCGCCTTGTCGATCGCCGCCAGGTCATTGCCGTCCTGGACGTGGTCGACATGCCAGCCGTACGCGCGATAGCGGGCGCCGACGTCCTCGCTGAAGGTGATCGACGTCGTGCCCGACAGCGTGATGTGGTTGTTGTCGTAGAGCACCACCAGCCGCCCCAGCCGCAGGTGACCCGCCAGCGACGCCGCCTCCGCGCCGACGCCCTCCATGACGTCGCCGTC
>DATBHU010000091.1:0-5165 GCA_036557265.1 Polyangia bacterium | reverse complement strand
CGCGCCGGCCGCGCGCCGGAAAAAGCTCTCAAGCGGCAGACGGCGCGCGCTCGAGAGGCGAGGCGCTTGCCGCGCGAAGCGGGTTCGCGGGGCGGTGCGACGCGCGGGGCGGTGCGACGCGCGGGGCGGAAGCAAGGCGGGCAGGGCGCCCCAAGAGGAGCGGAGGAGGGGGCGGCGCGGCAGGGGGCGCCGCGGGGAAGCGGAGCAAGGCGGGCGGGCGCCCGCGGTGGAGCGGTGGAGCAGGGCCGGGCGGGGGCGGGGCGTCAGCGGAAGAAGGCACAAAAAAAGGCGCGGGCAGGAGCCCGCGCCTTTTGGTCGAAAGCGGTCAGAAGGGGCTTAGAAGATCGTCCAGATGTCGGGACGGGTGGCGTCCTTCTGGATGCCTTCCATCAGCTCTTTCTTGTTCGCGGTGACCCGCGCCAGCAGCGAGCGGATGTTGCCGACGCGCTGCTTGTAGCTCTCCATGCGGACCTGGTCGGGGGAGCCGCTCATCACGGCGTCCATCAGCGGCGTCGGCTTGACCGGCACCACGTTGCCGAGATCCAGCTTCGAGCCGGACTTGCGATCGACCCAAGGCGCGCCCGTGTTCGAGCGAACCTTGAAGCCGGTCATGTCGGCCGCGGGGCAGTCCTTGCCGCCGCCCTTGCACACCGGATCGCCGATCTCGACCAGGTTGGAGACGATCAGCTTGCCCTGGCTGTTGTCGAACACGATGCCGTAGTGCTTCTCGGCGCCGGCGGCCGCCTGCTTCTCGGTGAACGTCTTCAGCGACTCCGCGTCGGCCTTGGAGCGCTTGATGTGGCGCTCGACCTCGGCGTAGAGCGCGATCGAGTCGTAGTAGTAGTTGAACAGCTTGTCCACGTCGGCGTCGGGCAGACGGAAGTAGTCGACGCGGAAGATCTTCGCCGTGTTCGGGCGCGGATCGAGCTTGATCCTCTCCATGTCGGAGATCAGCTGCGGGTCGTAGGCGAGCGGGTCCTTGTGCTCCTTCGCCAGGCGGCCCTGGCTGCCGCCCATCGTCTTGCCGATCTCCTCGAGGGTCTTGTTCATCCCCTCGAGCTCGGCCTTCACCGAGCGCGCCGCGCTGTTGGCGGTGTTGAAGTTGTTGCGCGCCATGCTGATGCCGCCGGCCCAGCCGCCGAGCACGAACGCGCCGACGCCGACGACGACCGCGGTGATCAGCACCGCCGTCGAGCGGCCCTTGCGCACGCTGGCGGCGGGGATGCCGTCGTCCGCAGAGCGCAGATCGAAGCCGCCCGTGGGCGCCTTCATCTTCGAGTAGGGGTTCATTCCGGCGGGCGGCTGCGCCTGCGGGGCGGGCGCATGCTGCGGGGCGGCCGCCGCGTGCGGTCCCGGCACCGGGCCGCGTCCGGGCTGCGCCTGCGGGAATCCGGCCGGCTGCGGGCGACCAGCTGCCGCGGGGCCGGGTCCAGGGCCTCCTGCGGGAGCGGGCGCGGCGCCGTCGGGTCGCTTGAGACCGAGACGCGCTTTCAGATCGCTGATGTCCTTGGTCGGGGGAACGCCAGGTTTACGATTCTGATCCACGAGACTCCTCCGGCGTGATTAGGGCACGCGCGCTACGTCTGTTCGGGCGAGGTGTGGCGATCAAAAAAAACAAATGCCGACACTGAAACTGACGAAGCACGGACCATACTGACGCGCTCCAAGACTGTCAAGCGAACCCCGCCAAAACACAGCGTGTTTGTGGCGAAGGTTCACGAATGCGCGGTCGCTGGATGCGGAGGACCTCCGAGCGCGCGCCGAGCTCAACCGACTGGCGCGCGGCCCGATCGCTTTCAGGTGAACGAAAGAAACGATTCGATCGCCCAGGCCGAGTCGGGTGGCAGGCTGGTGAAGCGCACGCCGACCGTCTTGCCGTTACGCGTGATGGCCTCACCCGACGCGGTCAGGACGTCGCTCCGATCCGGGAGCTGGAACTGGAGGCCCATGTACCGCGGCGTCGCGCTCCCGTCCGGCTCGATCATCGGCGCCAGGCGGATGCCGGTCCGGCTGATGTCGACCATCCGGCACATGTACGGCTGGCCGTTCAGGAAACGGTTGATGAACATGTCGACGTTGACGCGCTTGTTGTAGCGGCGGTCGGTGCCGTGATGGCGTCCCCTCTGGCGCCGATCGAGAACGCGATGTGAGCTCTGCGTGGGCAGCTGCATGGGACCCTCCTGTCGCCGAGATTGGCGACGATTGTCCTACATGTAGTTGTAGGTGCGTTCGGGGTCAAATTTTTCACCTGTCCGCCGATGTTGCGGTGCGCCCTCCGAGCAATTGACTGCGGCGGGCCAACTCTTGATAATCGCGCCCGCTCGAAAATCCCGTTTGCCCCGCGCTTTTGCCTCGGATCTTCCAAGTTTTGCCACCTGCGGGCGTCCCTCCTTCGCTTAACGCAGCCAGCAATCCAAGCTTGCCCTCTTTTTCCCCCCAGTTGCCCCAGTTGCCCCACCCCACAGCCGACCAGAGGAGCCAGGGATGCACCGCATGAAGATCGGGCTTGTCGCAGCGATCGTGTTACTCGCGCTCACCGCGGGCGTTTATGCCGTGGTCACCCGCGAGCTCAGGGAGTCGGTCGTCCAGGAACTGGACACCTCCGTTTCGCGCGCGCAGCGGATCCACGGTGACGTCGCCCGGCTCGAGGCGATGGAGTTCGAGAACCAGGTGGCCGAGTTCTCGCACCGCCCGGCGGTGGTCGGGGCGTTCGACAAGGCCGACGAGAACGGCCGGCGTCAGGCGGCGTTCGAGCAGTGCGAGCAGATCAACACGCAGCTGCGCACGGGCGGCAAGCCGAAGGCCGACATCGTGGCGGTGATCGATTCGTCGGGCAAGGTGCTGGCGCGCGATCTGAACGTCAACGCAATGTACGGCGAGGATCTGCGGTCGAAGTTCCCGGCGGTCGGCACGGCGCTCAGCGGCAAGGCGACCAAGGACATCTGGACGCTGCAGGGCCGCATGAACCGCGTCGCGGTCGCGCCGATCGCGCAGCCGGACGGGACGATCCGCGGCGCGCTGCTGGTCGGTTACGTGCTGACCGCTCGCGACGCGCAGGTGAAGCACGACCTGCTCGGGACCGAGGTCGCGTACTTCCACAACGGCAAGGTGCACACCTCCAGCTTCATCTCCGAAGGGACGGGGGAGAACGCCAAGGAGGACGGCAACAAGACCCAGGCGCTGAACCAGGTGCTGTTCGGCTCGCCCGAGGCGTGGGGCCAGCAGGCGCTGTCGAAGAACGCGCCGACGGAGGTCTTTCACCTGACGCTGGACGGGCGCGAGTACACGGGCGTCGCGGCGCCGCTGCACGGCAACGCGTTCGACAAGACCAGCGGCGTGGTGACGCTGGCGTCGATCACGGACGGGCTCGAGCCGGTGTCGGCGGTCGGCGCCAAGCTGATCGGGTTCGGCCTGCTCTCGATCCTGGTGCTGCTGGGGGCGGTGGTGATGACGTCGCAGCGCTTCATCAAGCCGCTCGACAAGATCGAGCTGGGCGTCGCCGAGATCATCAACGGCAACATCGACTACCAGTTCCGTCCGGTCGGCCCCGACTTCGAGGGGCTGTCGAACGGGCTGAACGTGATGCTGGCGCGCCTGCTGGGGCGCGAGGAGCCGAACGAGGACGAGCCCGAGGAAGAGCAGGACGAGAGCGCGCGCTGGCGCTCGGATCAGATGCAGGTGGAGGAGGCCTCGGGCCCGACGGGCACGACGCCGCCCGACGCGAACGCGCTGGGCCAGGAGAGCGAGCCGATCTACTACGCGCGCATCTTCAACGAGTACGTCGCGGCGCTGCGCAGCCAGAACAAGCCGACCAAGGGGATCACCGTGCAGGCGTTCACCGCGAAGCTGCGCCTCATCGAGGGCGGCCTCAAGCAGAAGTGGAAGTGCCGCATGGTCCGCTTCAAGGTCAACACGCAGGGCGAGCACGTCACGCTGAAGCCCGTCCCGATCAACTGACGGACGTTTGACTCGGCTCGCGTCGCCGCCATCGGCGTATGATGGCGGCGTGCGCGTGGAAACCGGTCTCGACGTTCTGGTCGGCGATCGTCTCGACCTCTTGCGCGGGCGGCGCGTGGGCGTGCTGTGCCATCCGGCCAGCGTCACCAGCGAGCTCGTTCACATCGTCGATCGCCTGATCGCCGCGGGCGTGCGCCCGGCCCGGCTGTTCGGGCCCGAGCACGGCGTGCGCGGCGAGGCGCAGGACATGGTCGGCGTCGCCGACGGGCGCGACACGCGCACGGGCATCCCGGTCACCAGCCTCTACGGCGAGACGTTCGAGTCGCTGACGCCGACGGCGGCCGAGCTGGAGGGGCTGGACGTGCTGGTCGTCGACCTGCAGGACGTCGGCAGCCGCTACTACACCTACGTCTGGACGATGGCGCTGGCGCTGGGCGCAGCCGCGCGCGCGCGCGTCGCGGTGGTGGTGCTCGACCGGCCGAACCCGCTGGGCGGCGTCGCGATCGAGGGCGGCACCGTCGAGGAGGCGTGCACGTCGTTCGTCGGGCTCGGCGCCGTGCCGGTGCGCCACGGCCTGACCATCGGCGAGGTGGCGCGCCTGGTCGCGGCCGGCATGCCCTGGGGCGGGGCGCGCTTCGCGCGGCCGCTCGACTGCGACCTGACCGTCGTCGCGGCGCGCGGCTGGCGGCGCGCGATGACGTTCGCCGAGACGGGGCTGCCCTGGGTGATGCCGTCGCCGAACATGCCGACGCCCGACACGGCGCTGGTGTATCCGGGGCAGTGTCTGTTCGAGGCGACGAACCTGTCCGAGGGGCGCGGCACGACGCGGCCGTTCGAGATCGTCGGCGCGCCGTTCCTCGACGGGCACGCCTGGGCGGCGGCGCTCGCCGAGCTGGCGCCCGCCGGGCTGCGCCTGCGGCCGATCGCGTTCCGGCCCACGTTCCACAAGTTCGCGGGCAAGGCCTGCGGCGGCGTGCAGCTGCACGTCGTCGACGCGGCGGCGTTCAGGCCGTACCGGACGGGGGTCGCGCTGATCGCGGCGGCGCGCAAGCTGTCCGGCGACGATTTCCGCTGGCGGAGCGAGCCGTACGAATTCGTCGCCGATCCGCCGGCCATCGACCTGCTGACGGGCAGCGGCGAGGTGCGCGCGGCGATCGAAGCGGGCGCGTCGATCCGCGACATCGAGGCGAAGTTCGTGCCGTTCGAGC
>DATBHU010000090.1:0-20536 GCA_036557265.1 Polyangia bacterium | reverse complement strand
ATCGCCATGCGATGGATCTTCTTGTCGTCCTCGGTCCCCATCGCCATGCGATGGACCTTCTTGTCGTCCTCCATCCCCATCGCCATGCGGTGGACCTTCTTCTTGTCCTCCTCGCGGTCTTCTGCCTTGCGCTGGGCGTGCTTCATCGGATCGTCGCTCGCGCTGCCCCGCCGCTCCTCGCGCTCGATCTCCTCCTGCGACTGCGCCTTCCGCTGCACGCTCCCGGCGGCGCCGTCCTCCGCCGCGCGCATCACGTGGCCGCCGTGCGTCTCGTCGCCGTCGTGGCGCGCGCCGCTCGCGCCGCCCGCGTGCCCGTGCATCACCCGGTCCGCGATCCGGTCGGCCTCCAGCTCCAGCGCGTCATGGGGCTTGCTCACCTCCATCTTCGGCTGCGCGCCGACCGCGGCCAGGCTCGCGCCCCCGTCGAAGCCGCCGAAGGTCCAGCTCGCCTTGGCGCGCGGCCTGGGCTTGGCCGCCGCCTTCGGAGCCGCGCCCCGAGGCTTCGTGACCGAGCCCGCCTTGCTGCCGGCCGCGTGCGCGAGCTTGCCCATGCCTCCGCTACTCGTCGTCCTTCTTGTGGGGGCCGCGCTTGCGCGGGGCGCGCTTGCGCGCCGGGTGAGCCGGGTGCGCGGGATGCGCCGCGTGCGCCGTCCCGGCGTGGCGGACGTGCGGCTTCGACTTCTCCCGCGGCGCCGTCGCGGCCGCCGCCGCGCCGGCGGCGTGCCCCTTGGCCCGCGCCTTCGCCGGCGGCTTCGCGCGGCGCCCGGTCGGCGCCGTCGCCGGGTGGGGCTCCGGCTCCGCGCTCTCCGACGCCTGCAGCCGCGAGATCTGCCGCGGCGTCGCGTCGGGCACCGGCACGCTGACGCCCAGCTTCACCTTCTCGATCTCCGCCGCCAGCCGCGACGGCTCGATCACGTGGCGGGCGCCCAGCCGCTCGAAGTCCGCCATCGTCAGCCCCGACTTCGAGAACTGGGCCAGGTTCGGCGCCTGGTACCGGAAGCGGTCGGTCGCCGCCTCGAGGACCGCCGCCTGGCTCTGCTGCGCGTCGAGGCGCATCTGCAGCTTGACCAGCTCGCGCGCGTCGGTCGTCCGCCGCACGCGGTTCTCCAGCGTCCGCTGCCGCAGCCGCTGGATCGCCCGCGCCGTCTCCGCCGAGCGGCTCATCTGGATGAACGTCGCCACCAGCGCCTCGGCGCTCCGTTGCTCGATGCTCTTGTTGGTCACGTTTGGTCTTCTCCTCGTCCTCGTCTTCGTCCTGGCGCGTTCACGCTCGCCTTCGTCACGACGCCCCGATCGGGAACAACAGCCCGAACAGGTGGATCAGGTTGCTCCGCAGCCCCAGGGACGTCGGATCGTCGGGATCGTCGAGGTTCAGCGGCGGCACGGGCACGAACAGGATCTGGTTGTTCACCTTCTGGATCGAGTTCGTGGGGCTGTTCGTGCTCGGGCTGAACGCCGGGTGCTGCTCCTTCACCTGCCGGATCGCGAAGATCTCGTGCGTGCACTGATTGAACGCGGTGTTGTTCATGATCTCCGCGCGCGCCATCACCGACAGGAAGACGCTCCGCAGGTTCTCGGAGAAGCGATTCAGCTCGATCTTCACGGTCACCCCGAGCGCCAGCAGGTGGGCGAGGATCGGCTCCGTCACCGGCGCGGGCAGGCCGGTGATCGGCGGCGGCAGGCCGGCGGGCACCCCTTCGACCCGCAGCGCCAGGTGATTGCCGAGCATCTCCAGGTGATCGAGGGTCAGGAGGGCGACGGGGAAGAAGGCGAGCGGCGCGTCCGCCTGCGTCGGCGGCCGCGTGACGTCCCAGTCCAGGACGGTGTGGTTGTTGTTGAACAGGATCGGGCCGCCCGTGCTGACGTAGCGGTAGGGGCTGAGCGCCGGGTGCTCCTTGATCAGCGTCTCCAGCGTCAGGTCGACGACGTTGAAGTTGGCGAGCCGGCCGTCCTGGCGGCTGAGCCCGGTCTGCTCCCACGGCGCGCCCAGGTTCTGGACGTAGACGAGGTCGCCGACCTGCAGCTGCTCGCTGGGCGCGTCGCCGCCGGCGTTCCCTTCGGACATGAGGTAATTGCCCTGGATGTGCACCGGGCCGGTGGCCAGCACCTCCAGCGCGCGCCCCTCCGGCTGGCGCACGGTGTTGTTGGTGATCCGCAGCGAGAACCCCGTGCTGTCGAGCGGGGTCGCGTTGTTCAGCAGGTCGAACACCTGACCCACCGAGCTGGCGCTCTCGGTGCCGGCCAGCATGACCGCGATGCCGGCGCGCGGCCCCGCGTGCACGACGGTGCTGGTGTCGGCGGGCGCCCGCGCGCCGTTTGTGGAGATGCCGTTCCCGTCGATCTCGATGGCGTCGCCGATCAGGACGAAGATCCCGTTCACGGGCAGGACGTCGGTGATGCCGTTGCCGGAGATGTCGTTGTCGCGGATCTGCGTGTCGATCGCGGTCGCCAGCACGATGCCGCCGAACGGCAGCATCGGGATCTCGATCCGCGACAGGTTGGCCGCCGCCGACAGAGGCAGCGCCTGGAAGGTGAAGACCTGGTCGAACAGCTGGTTCAGGTTGCCCGTGATGGCGTTGCGCTGGATGCGCACGCTCGCGATCTCGGGCAGGGTGCCGTCGGGTACGCCCAGGACCGTGATCGCCGAGATGCCGTTGGTCGACATGTCGGTGATCCGGTTGTCGGCGATGACGAGGTCGAAGATGTTGAGGTCGAGGCCGGTCGGGAAATAGTCGATGCCGGAGTGGGGCGGCAGCTCGATCTGCGCCACGCTGCCCGTGACGACGTTTCCCCCGCTGGTCGCCGACTGTACGGTCTGGCCGGCGCCCGCCCCCTGCCGCTGGAAGCCGAGCAGGCTCCCCACGTTCTCGTTGAACCAGATCACGCTGCCCAGCGTGATGCCGTGGCCGTAGCCGCCCTGGATCCGGTTTCCGACGATCCGGATCTTCTGCGAGCTCGACAGGACCTGCACACCGCCCCAGGCGATCGGCCTCCCGATCGTCGGGGGGGCCGGGGTCACGATCTCGTTGTCCTCGATCGTGACGCCGAAGCCGCCCACCACCACCGCCGCGTGCTCGGTCGCCGTCCCGTCGCTGACGATGCGGCTGCGCCGGAGCCTCGCCGCGACCTCGACGCTGGAGTCGATCTGGAGGGCGTCGATGTTCACGCCCGGGCGGGCGGGGGCGACGCGCGTGATCGGTCCGCCGTTCGCGCTCCCCTCCTGGACGTGGATCGCGATCGAGAGCCGGTCCAGCTCGATGCGCTGCGCGCCGAAGCTGACGTGCACCCCTTGCTGGCCGCGCGTATCGAGGGTGCTGTCGCTGAGCGCGATGTCGGTGGCCCCCGCGTCCATCCAGACGAGCGGCGCGTTGTCCCGGTCCAGCAAGCTCGGCGAGCCGACCAGGTCGAGCCCGCTCATCGTCACCCGGCTGGCGTCCGCGATCCGCACGCACGCCTGACGGTTCGGCTCGAGCAGGCTGTCGCGCAGGCTGATGTCGCTGCTGTTTCCGGTGATCTGCACCTGCGCGAAGTCCGGGCTGCCGTCCAGCTGGTAGACGCCGTTCTCGATCCTGCCCGACACGAAGTGCATTCCGCTGATCTCGATCCCCTGCGACACGAGATCGATCATCAGCGCCCGCTCGTCCGCCGCCTGCACCTTGAAGCCGGTCACGCGGACGTTGGTTGCGCGCGTGATGTACACCAGGCCGGTCAGCGCGTTGTCCGTGCCGTGGTCGATCACCGTCGCGTCGCCGCACCCCTCCAGCGTGATGTCGTGGCCGGTGATGGTGATGGGGCCCTTGTAGACGCCGGGCCGCACCGAGATCACGCCCCCCTCGGGCGGGAGGGCGGCCAGCGCCTCCTGGATGGTCGTGAAGTCGCCGAAGCTGTGGAGGCCGTCGCCGACGATGAACGTCGTGCAGCCGCGATCGGTGAGCGGGCGGATGCGCGGCCGGCAGTCCTGGACCTCGGTGATGCGGGTGCTGTCGGGCGCGCCGTCGACCGCCTCGCCGGCGATCAGCGCCAGCGGCGCGAAGAACACCCGCGGCCCGGTGGGCGGGACGCCGCCGACCTTCAGCAGATCGAACGGCTGGATGCGATCGGGCACGTCGACCCGCAGGGTCGCGACCCAGAAGTCGCCGCGCTGGCCGTCGTTCGCGAACACGGGGACCAGGCCGGTGTCGCCCAGCGGCGCGCCGTCGGGGTCGGTCGAGCTCTCGAGCTCGACGTCGTCCGCGGTCGGGGCGTCATGCCAGAGGCGCATGTAGAAGAAGCGCTCGTCCCGCCCGCCCGTCGGTACGTTCAGCTCGCCGGCGAACGGATTCGCGTCGTCCCAGGTGTAGACCAGCAGGCGCAGCGCATCCAGGACCGGGCTCGGATCGGGCGCCTCCAGCGTGAACGTGTGCGCCACCGGATCGTAGGCGCTGGCCGCGCGGGTGAACACCCCGAGCTGGTCCGCCACCTTGCGGAGCTGCGGGTCGCCGTCGAACGGCAGATCGCCCCCGTCCAGCAGCGCGCCGAACGGCACGATCTCGACGACGCGGTTCTTGAACGGCATGCTCCGCTCGTCGCGCGGCGGGTTCAGGATCGTCACCTTCACGCCGTTCACGCTGGGATCGGTGAGCCCGTCGACCCGCACCTTGAACAGCGGCGCGCCGTTGTCCAGCGCCCAGACGTAGGTGGCGGCGTGGGTGAGCAGCACGCGCAGCGTCTGGTTCTCGGCGCCCAGGTAGCGCTTGCCGAACGGATCGGGCGGCGCGCAGGCGTCCGCCGCCTCGCCCCCCTTGAACACGAGCTGCAGGCGCCCGTTCGAGACGAGCTCGCTGGTCCGTTCGTCGAAGGTGGCGTTGCCCAGATCCTCGAGGTCGTCGACCAGGGCGGCGAAGGCCTGGTTGCACGTCGTCGCCTCCTCGAGGAAGCCGTCGAACACCTCGACCCGCCGCATGCGCCGGATCCGGAACGAGCTGTCCGGTCCGCGCAACATCGCCTCGTTGATCTCCTGGTCGTCGACGCTGCTCACCCCCTGCTCGAAGGCGCGCAGGTAATAGAGCTGGCGGAAGGCGGGCGCGAACTCCGGTATCCCGCCGGGCCCCGCGGTCGCCTGCAGGAAGTCGCGCTGGAAGACCACGCTCTCCGCCTGGTCCATGTCGAAGCGCATCCCGCCGAGCATGAGGCTGCCCGATCCGATCCCCAGCGGCAGCACGTCGACGGGCGCCGCATGGTTGAACGACACCGGCAGGGACTGGATGACGTCGCCCTTCCGCAGCGGCGCCGGCTCGGCGCCCGTGCCGTCCAGCGGGCGGCGCAGCGTGAACCCCTCGTCGCGGCTCCCCTTGGGCCCGAAGACGTCGACCAGGGCGCGCCGCCGCACCTCGGCGCCGAGGTTGCCGCCGTCGTTGGCGTCGGAGTCGAGCAGCACCCGTCCCTGCTGCAGGCGCGCGGCGGCGTAGTGCTTCCGCGTCTGCAGCAGCCAGCGGGAGATGTCTTGGTTCGGCATGGGGATGATCCTCGACGGCGGGCCTAGTCACCGGGGGGCGGGGGGATGTCGCTGGGGTCGGAGGTGTTGAGGTTGGTCCGGAACAGGAGCTGGAAGAACAGGTGCAGCGACTCGTCGAAGCCGGCGCCGCCCGGGTCCTTGGGGGGAAACATCACCTGGTTGCCCTCGAAGACCCGCGTCGGGTGCACCGGGCCCGACTCCTTGGTCACCTCGGTGAAGTTCCGGTGCGTCGTCTGGTTGTAGTTGGTGAAGTTGACCAGCTCGGAGAGCGACCAGATCGAGCTGTTGACGAGGCCGAACGTCTCCGACAGGCGGTTCCCCGTGACGTCGGCGGTCGCGCCGGCCGCGAACAGGTGGGCCAGCACCGGCTCGACGATCGGCGTGTCGCCCGCCGGCAGCGGCGAGGCGGTCTCGCCGATGTTGCCGCGGACGCGGAACGCGAACTGGTTGCCGGTGACGGCCAGATGGTCGAGCGTCATCAGCGCGACGGGGAAGATGGCGAGCGGCGCCCCGAACACGGGCTGACGCTGGAGCAGCCAGTCATACGTGACCTGGTTGTTCAGGAACGACACCTGGCCCCCCACGCCGACGAACAGACGCGGGCTCTCGGGGATGGTGTTGAACAGATAGCGGGCCGTCGGGGTCGGCGTGGCGTAGTCGATGAAGGAGAAGATCGGGTCGGTCGTCTGCAGCTCCGCGATATCGAACCGCTCCCACGGGCCGCCGACGTCCTGGATCAGGATCACGTCGCCGAGCGCGAACTCGTCTTGGAGCGAGCCGTGAAACCCGGTGGACGAGAGGAAGTTGCCGGCCACCGCCACTGGCCCCGCCGCGATGACGTAGAGGGCGCGGCCCTCGGGCTGGCGGACGGCGTTGTTGAGCACGCGCAGCGATGAGCCGTCGTTGGGGAGAGTGTTCCCGCCGTGCTGGAAGATGTCGTTCTGCAGGTCGCTCAGCGCGGCGGGCGCGCCGGTGCCCGCGTAGAGCACGACCACGCCGCCTCGCACCCCCACGTCCTGGGTGGTGGTGGCCAGCGGCGCAAAGCCGTTGTCGACGATCTTGTTGCTACAGATCGTGATCGCCTCGCCCACGACGATGAAGATCCCGCTCACCGGGAGCGCTCTGTTCTGGGGGGAGTTGTTCGCGACGATGTTTCCCCGGATCTCCGCCCCGGTCCCGATATCGGAGAGCACGATCCCGCCGAGCGCATGCAGTTGGACCTGCGCGGGCGTGCCTTCGACGGCCGGCTGGATCATCAGGAAATCTGCCGGACGTGTCGTCGCCGGGTGCTGGAGGTTGGAGCTGATGGTGTTGTCTTCGATGCGCAGGCCGTCGAGCTGGATCAGCTCGGTGGCGTTGTTGTTCACCTCGAACGGGACGCCGAGCATCGCGAAGGTGGAGATGCCGTTCGAGGACATGCTCTCGATCCGGTTGCCGGTCAGCTCCACGTCGGCGAGGCTGCCCTCGCTGATCGGGGTCCGCTGCTGGAAGCTGCTGTCGATGAAGACCGCGCCGGTTGCGCCGAAGCCGGTCGCCGGCGCCCCCTCGATCTGTCCCTTGCCCGCGCCGAACCGCTGGGGCGAGGAGACGCTGCCGCTGTCCTGCCAGAGCACACTGCCGAGCGTGATGCCGTGACCGACGCCGCCCGAGATGTCAGTTTCGCGGATGACCATCCCCGTCGAGCTGCCCCGCACCTGCACGCCGCCCCAGACCGCCGCGCCGCGCCCGAACGCGAACTCGGGCGCCGTGATCTGGTTCTTCTCGAAGAGGATGTCGCGCCCATGCAGGACGACGGCGGCGTCGATGCCGACGGTGTCGAGCGTGATGTTCGCGGCCGGCAGGCTCACTTGCTGGATGCGGCACTCCGAGATCGACGCCGTGAAGGTGTTCTCGGCGTCGATCGCCGCCAGCGCGGGCAGCGGTCCGTTCAGGAACGGCTCCGACGTCAGCGTCAGGCGTTCGAGCACGGTGTTTTCGCATCCCGACCTCAACTGCAGGCAGGTCTGCGCGAACGTGTGCACCGACGAATCGCGCAGCCTGACCCCGGTGTCGTCGATGAGCAGGATCGCCGGCGTGTCGACCTGGTTCGTGCTCGTGCTCCCCGTGACCGTGAGCCCGCTGGCCTCGATCCCCGTGCTGGCGACCGCCTCGATCGCGGTGCGGCCGCCGGTGTCGACCTGGATGCCCTCCAGCGTGACGCCCGTGCAAGACGTGATGAACAGGAGGCTGGCCGGGGTGCTGGCGGCGTTCGGAAGCGCCGCCAGGTGCAGCGCCGACAGCTTCAGATCTTGCTGGTTCTCGCACAGGATCCCGATCTCGTTCGAGGGCCCGATCAGCGTCAGCGACCGGATGCGCACGCCCGGCGACTGGCCGGTGATGCTGATCAGGTCGTTGCTCAGCTCCAGGGACTGGATCACCGTGTCCGCGCCGCACCCCTCGAGGATCACCCCCGGCCGATCGTGGATGATCAGGTCCTCCTGGTAGAAGCCGGGCAGGATCATCACCAGGCCGCCCTCCGGCGGGAGCGCGTCGATCGCGTCCTGGATCCGGCTGAACTGGCCGATGCTGGTCCGGCAGTCGCCCACGGTCAGCTTGGTGCAGGCGTCGTCGGCGAGCGGTCGGATCCGCAGGCGGCAGTCGTCGTTCTCCTCGACGGTGCTCTCGCCTTCGCTGCCGGTCGCGTCGCCGCTGACGAACGCCAGCGGCGCGTAGAAGTGGCGCGGGCCGTCGGGCGCGCGTCCGGACGGCGACGGGTCGTTCGGGTTGGCGAGCAGGTCGAACGGCACCACCGGCCGCTGGGGCGAGTCCGGCCGCAGGGTCGCGATCCAGAAGTCGCCTGCCAGGCCCAGGTTCGTGAAGGTCGGGACGAGCCCGGTGGTCCCGAGCGCGGGAGCGGTCAGGGCGTCGGAGAGCGGGATCTCGATCGGCTCGCCCTTGCTGGCGTCCGCCACGTGCCAGAAGCGGACGTAGAACGAGCGGACGTGGCCGGGCGGGGGCGGGGGCGGGACGGGCGACATCAGCTCGTCCGCGTCGGGGTGATTCATCGGCCACTGGTAGACGAAGTCGCGCGCGGCGGCGAGGCCGGGCGCGTCGAGGTCGACCGTGAACGATCCGGTGGCGGGATCGAACGGCGTGGCGACGCGCGTGAAGGCGCCGAGCTCGGCGGCCGCCTTGTTGAAGTGCGCGTCCAGCACGGAGTCGCCGACCTGCTGCTTGTCGAGCAGCGCCGAGAACGGGAGGATCTCGACCACCCGCCCCGTGAGCGGGAAGTGCTCCTCGTCGCGCGGCGGCGTCAGCAGCGTCACCCGCACCTCGGTGGGCGACTGCTCGTCGAGCCCGGTCACCTCGGCGCGGTAGATCGGCGCCCCGTCGTCCAGCGCCCAGACGAAGGTGGCCGGCCCCGTCATCATCAGGCGCAGGGTCTGATTGTCCGCGCCCAGGAAGCGCGCGTTCGGGCTCGGGTTGCAGGCGTCGCAGTCCGCGCCCTGGGCGTTGCCGACCTGCTGCAGGAACAGCCGCGCGTTCGACTTCAGCTCGCCTGTCGCGCGATCGAAGGTCGCGCGGCCGTGGTCTTCCAGGTCCCCGATCAGGCCCTCGAACGCGTCGGTGCAGTTCGCCTCGCCGTTGCTGCGCATCTGCACCCGGCGCATGCGCCGCACCCGCATCGACGTGTCGACGCCGCCCAGCGCGGGCTCGAGGAGCTCGCCGTCCTCGACGGCGCTGATGCACTGTTCCCAGGCGTTCAGGTAGTAGAAGTTGGCGAGCGGCGCCTCGGCGAGGTCGGTCAGCGCGATGTCCGCCTTGGTCATCTGCAGGAAGTCGCGCTGGAACATGATCGGCTGCGGGCCGTCCATCTCGAACCGCATGCCGCCGAGGTGCATGGCGCCCGCGCGGATGCTGACCGGACGCACGGAGACCGTCTCGTTGCCGAGCATGACGTGCTCGATCGGGACGATGGCGCCCGGAACCAGCGGGTCCGCCTGGGCCGGGATCGGTTGATCGAGAGCGAGCGGCGCGCCGATGCTGAACCCCTGATCCGGGCTGCCGCGCGGGCCGAAGTCGGCGAGCGCCTTGCGGCGATCCTCCTCGCCCAGCCAGCTCCCCTCGTTGAAGTCGGCGTCGGTGAGGATGCGCCCTTGCTGCAGGCGCGCCCCGGCGTAGTGCTTCGCCCGCTGGCGCAGGAAGCGTGAGATGTCGGATGAGCTCATGTCGGCTGCCGCAAGAGTTGGAAGAAGGACTTGGCCTGGTTGCGCAGGAGCACCTTGAAGTTCGAGAAGTCGACGCCGTTCTTGACGAACATCCCGACGTTGTTGGTCGCCATGTAGAACTCGGGCGGTTCGAAGTTGGGGCCGACCCACCACTGGTACGCGAACATCGGGTGCGTCCCGATGTTGCCGCTGGTCATGTTCATCAGCTCGGCGCCGCTGATCATCGACAGCGTCGTGGCCAGCACGTTCTCGGCGAAGCGGTTGCGCGCCACCTGCACGGTGCTGCCGCCCAGGAACGCGTTGGCGAGCAGCGGCTCGGTCAGCAGCGCCTCCAGCTCCGGGAACGGAGCGGGATCGGTGAGGGGCGGGTTGAGGGTCAACCCCTCGACGCCGCCGAGCCGGAGCGCGAAGTGGTTGCCGACGCAGCAGAGGTGATCGAGCGTCAGGACGGCCACCGCGAAGTACGACAGCGGCGGCTGGAAGGACGCCTCCACCGTCGGCACCGGACGCTTGACGTCCCAGTCGTAGATGATCTGGTTGTTGACGAACAGCACGGCCCCCCCCACGCCGACGAACCGGCGCGGGCTGTCGGTCGGGTTGTTGACCAGGACCGCCGGGGCCCCCGCCGGCGCCGTGAAGCCCGGGAACGGGTTGTTGATGTCGCTCCCATCGAACAGCTCGTTCGCGTCGACGATCTCCCAGGGCGCGCCCAGGTCCTGGACGAACACCACGTCGCCGATCGCGAACCCGTCCATGGCGCTGGACGCGCCGTGGAACCCTTGCGACGACAGGAAATTGCCGTCGACGGCGACCGGGCCGGTGGCGACGGCGTGCAGGGCGCGCCCCTCCGGCTGCTGGACGCTGTTCTGGTAGACACGCAGCGCGAGCGCGCTGTTCGAGGCCTGCGGCCGGGTGGTCGGGTCGATGTCCAGCGTGTCCTCGATGACGCCGGTGGTCCCGCCCGGGTTGCCCGCCAGCATGACCGCGATGCCCGCGCGCACCCCGCGCGCGGGCGTGTTGTCGGTGCCGGCGTCGTCGGGCGCGGCCAGGCCGCCGTTGCGCGCGATCTTGTTCTGCGCGATCTCGATGCCTTCGCCGTTCAGCACGAAGATGCCGCTGGTCGCGAGCGTCGGCGAGGTGCCGTTGCCCTCGATGGTGTTGCCGGCGATGACCGCGCTGTCGGTCACCGTGGCCAGCACGATGCCGCCGAACGGCAGCACGGGCAGGTCCAGCGGCGTGGCCGGGCCGGCCGGCGGCGCGGCGGCGGGGAAGGGGAGGAAGTCGGAGCGCAGGCGCACGTCGGCGAACGGTCCCAGCAGGTTTCCCGAGATGACGTTGCCCTCGATCCGGATGCTCCTGATCTCGAGGAGATCGGTGTCGCCGGTCGCGCCCAGGCCGAGCACGGTCAGCGCCGAGATGCCGTTGGTCTGGAACTCTGCGATGCGGTTGTCGGCGATGACGATGCCGACCAGCTCGCCCTCGGCGACGGGCAGGGTCGCCCCGTCGTCGAGGCCGCCCGACAGGTCGCCGGTGACGAAGCGGATGCCGTCCGCGTCGGGCGCCGTCAGCTGCGCGGCGCCGACCGGCTCACGGCGGCGCACGTCGCCCCACAGCACGCCGCCCACCGTGATGCCGTGGCCGAGGCCGCCCCGCAGGTCGTTGTTGCGGATCTCGACGTTCCGGCTCGCGCCGCGCAGCCAGATGCCGCCCCAGGCCGGACTGCCGCCCCCCGTCTCGGTGACGATCGAGTTGCCGCGCACGGTCAGCTCCACGCCCGAGACCATGACCGCCGCGTTGGCGCTGCCCGGCGATCCCATGGTGATGTCGCTGTCCTCGAGCACGACGCCGACGCACTGGTCGATGTCGACCGCCGCCTGGGTCTCGAGCGCGGGGTGCGCGCCGGTCAGGATCGTCAGCTCCGACAGCGTCATCTCGGTGTTGGTCGGCGTGCCCGAGGACGGCGACTCGTTCAGCTGGACGCCGATCTGACCGAACGCCTGCAGGCTGGTGCGGCGGACGGTCACCGCCTTCATCCCCTGCACGAAGATCATGGGCATGGCCGCGGGGGTGGGCGCGAGCGCGAGGTCCGTCGAGCCCAGCGCCGAGGAGTCGCTGACCGTGACGTCCTCCGCGCCGGCCTCGGACTCGATGCGGATGGCGGGGCGCCGGGCGGACTCGAGCAAGAGGCCGCTCAGCCTGGCGTGACTGGTGTCGTGCAGCTCGATGAGGCCCGCCGACCCGGTGCCGCCGCCCGGCGTGACGCCGTCGCCGTCCGGGACGAAGGCCTGGATCGACAGCCCGGTGAGCGCCACGTCCGTCCCGCGCACGAAGACGCCCGGCTGGTCGACGGCGTGGAAGCGCAGGTTCGCGATCGTCGCGTGGGCGGCGTCGGCGACGGCGCCGACCCCGTCTGCGGTCGAGCCGGTCGGCGACTCGATGACGGTGGCGTCGCCGCAGCCCTCGACGGTGACGCCGTCGCGCCGGATCACGAACGACTGCTTGTAGAAGCCGGGGAGGATGCTGACGCGCCCGCCGTCGTGCGGGAGCGCGTCGATGGCCGCCTGGATCGAGGTGAAGTCGCCCACCGTGTGCAGGCCGTCGCCGACGGTGAAGGTGGTGCAGCCCGCGTCGACCAGCCGCCGCATGCGCATGCGGCAGTCGTGGAACTCCTGCACGGTGTTGAGCTGGAAGACCGTCCCCTCGTCGCCCTCGTCGGTCGGGATCGTGCCGCCCGTGAACTGCTGCGCGCGCAGCACCGCGAGCGGCGCGAAGAAGTGGCGCGGGCCGTGCGGCGCGACGCCGGCGTCGTCGGACAGCAGGTCGAACGGCACGATGCGCTGGGGTGTGTCGGGGCGGAGCGCCGCCACCCAGAAGTCGCCGCGGCGCCCCGGTTGATGGAAGACGGGGATGATGCCGGTGTCCGCCAGCGGCGCCGCGGTGCGGGCGTCGTCGCTGGTCGGGATGAGCACCGGCGTGTCGCCCTCCGCGACGTGCCAGAACCGCGCGTACATCGGCCGCGCCGGATCGGTCAGCGCCTGGGGATCGATCCGGTCGGCGAACGGGTGCTCGCTGCTCCAGACCGTGATCTGCTGGCGCAGCTCGGCGAGCACGCTGCCTTCGACCTGGAACGTCTTGCCGTCGGTGCCGATGCCCTGGGTGACGCGCGCGAACACGCCGATCTCGGCGGCGGCCTTGCCGAAGTGGCGGCTGGCGTCGGTCGGCGGCAGGCTGGCCCCGTCCAGCAGGGCGGCGAACGGCAGGAATTCGATCACCCGGTTGGCGCTGGGCTGGTGCTCGACGTCCTTGGCGGGGGTCAGGAGCTCGACGTCGAGCGTGGCTGCGCCGGCGGGCGCGGTGGTCAGCCCGGGCAGGTTCACGCGGTAGATCGGCGCGGCGTTGTCGAAGCCCCAGACGAACTGGCTGTCGTCGACGAGCATGATCCGGAGCGCCTGATTCTCGGTGCCGAGGTACTGGGCGGGCGGATCGGGGGTGCATGGGTCGCCGTCGGAGCCGGCCTGGAACACGAGCTGGAGGCGCCCGTTCGACGCGAGCTCGGAGGTGTTGCAGTCGAACGTCGCGCGCCCGTCCGCCTCCAGGCTGTCGATCAGCTGATCGAACGCTTGCGGGCAGCTCGTGTCCTCCGGGACGCCCAGCAGCTTCACCTGCCGGAAGCGGCGCATGCGCACCATCGTGTCGGGTCCGCCCAGCGCCCGGTCGAGCAGCTCCTCGTCCTCGACGGCGGTGACCGGCTGCTCCCACGCCTCCAGGTAGTAGAGGGCGGTCTGCCCCGACGAGCCCGGGTCGAGATCGTCGGCGCTCATCTGCAGGAAGTCGCGCTGGAACATGATCGCCTCGGGGCGATCGAGCTCGAGGCGCATGCCGCCGAGGTAGAAGGTCCCGGCGCGGATGCTGACGGCGGTGAGGCCGATGTCGAGGCCGCCGATCACCGCCCCGGTCGGCCCGGTCAGCTCCGTGCCGACGTTGATCGGATCGGTCTGGGTGGGCGGCGACAGCGCGTCGTCCGGCACGGGCGGACCGTCGTTGGGCGGCAGCGACTGGCCGATGCCGAACCCCTCGTCGGGCGTGCCGCGCGGGCCGACCGCGTCCAGCACGGCGCGGCGCCACTCCTCGGCGTCGAGCGCCGCCCCCTCGTTGTAGTCCGAGTCGAGCAGCGAGCGGCCCTGCTGCAGGCGCGCCGCCGCGTAGTGCTTGCGCGGCTGGAACAGCAGGCGGGAGACGTCCTTGCTGCTCATGTCGTCGCTCCCGTGTCGGTGCCGGCCTCCGCCGGGGCCTCGTCCTCGAAGATGTACTGGGCCAGCATCCCGACCGGCCCGAACTCGTCGACCTTGGCGATGATGCTGGCGAGGTGGATCGGGTCCAGCAGGAACGAGAACGCCCCCATCTGGGAGGCGTTCTCGGCGCCGTTCGCGATCGTCGCGGGCGCCAGCCGCGACAGCTGCGCGTACCCCGGATCGCCGAAGCGCTGCGACGTGAAGAAGAACGGGTCGATGTCGGCGTCGACGACGGCGTTGAACAGCTTGGGCAGCGGCCGGTCCTGGGAGGGCTGGTCGGCGGCGCTGAAGCGGAAGCAGCTCTCCTGGGTGTTGGCCACGATCAGCTGCCCGTCGACGATGGTGTCGGTCGCGTCGAGGACGCCCGCGCGCACGTCGCCGAACACGGTGACGCCGCGGAGCGTGACCTTGCCGTCGATGTTGTCGATGGCGGTGTGCGGATCGCCGGGCGGGGCCGCGTTGGTGGCGTCGACGATCGAATCGACGATGATCAGCTCCTCGACCAGCCCGCCGGGCGTGCCGGTGTCCGCCGGCTGCACCACGATGGCGGCGACGATCGAGCGCGCGATCACCAGCCGCCGCACCCGCCCAGTGATGAACAGCCGCAGCGGGACGATCGGGGTGCCGTCGGCGCGGACGCCGCCCGGGTCGAAGGTCGCGTGGCGAATCACGATCTCGTCCCAGTCGAGGCTGCTCTCGCCCGTCGCCGCCGTCCGCCCGATCACGAAGTCGCCGACGTCGTCGTCGGCGCTCGCCAGCCACAGACCGTCGATCTGCACCTGGTTGGGCGCCGCCGTCGTCGACGGCGCCGCCGGGGTCAGCGTGGCCGCCGTGGGCGTGGGGCCCGCGTCGCCCGACACCAGCACGTACGGGCGGTCGCCGTCGCCGGCCTCGACGATCACGCTGCCGACCGGGTTGGCCGAGGCGATCGACAGCGTGTAGCTGCGGCTGTCAGCGATCGCCAGCAGCGGGGCGGCGGTCGCGAGGTCGGGCAGCGGTCCGCCGCCGGTGAAGGGGGCGGGCGGGTCTTGCACCGGGAGGTTGCGCGAGTCGGGGCCCGCGCCCACCGGCCCCGAGAACCCGTAGACGTACTGATTCACGAACGGGATCGGCGCCTCGAAGAACGGCTGCACCTGCACGGTGACGTTGCTCTGCACGTCGACCGACTGCGCGAAGAACGCGCCCACGAACGCGTCGTCGCCGCCGCCGGGGTTGCTGAGCTGGAGCGTCGCGGTCGGCGCCATCACCGTCCCCGAGAACGGCGCGAAGAGCTGCAGCGTCCCGGTGCCCAGGAAGGCGATCCGGATCTGGCTGGCGTCGCCGGCGGCGATCGTCTGGGAGCCGGCAGCCAGCGCCAGCGTGTTGCGCACGTAGATCTCGATCGGGCCGTGGTCGGCGCGCAGGCTCAGCTGGCCCGCCCCCGACACGGACAGCGAATTGAGCCAGTACTTGCCGCTCCGGAGCTCGAGCACCCCGCCGGTCGCGCTCACGTCCGTGTAGGCGGCGGGATCGAGCGGCAGCGTGCCGGTGCTGACGCTCTTCGGGCCGAGGTTGGTGGGCGGGAAGACGATCTCCAGCGACAGCGCGACCTGCAGCGAGATCGGGCCCGGCGGGGGCGTCTGGTCGTCGATGGTGGCGCCGTTGTTGGTGAGCGTGCCGTCCGTCTGGACGAAGCCGTGGACGTGGACCTCGCTCCCCAGCGTCACGTCGCCGACCCCGAACACGTTGCCGACGTCCGTCTCCGGGCCGGTGATGGACGTCGCGAACGACGCGGCGGTGACCACCACGCCGAAGCCGGTCGCCGGGTTCAGGATCCGCGCGCCGTCGGCGATCCCCATCGTGCCGCCGTCCGCGTGCAGCGCGACGTCGGGGAGCTCGGCGTCCTCCGGGAGCGGGATGGTGATGGTGAAGGTGTCGCCGGCCGCCGCCACGCGCGCGAACCGTCCGGCCGCCGTGCGCGGGCGGACCGCGGCGGGCGCGCGTATCACCGACGTCGCCGCCGGTGCCGCCGCGACCGAGGCAGCGGACGCGGACGACCCGGAAGCCCGCCGCAGGAACGGGGGCCCGCCCGCCGGGTATGAGACCTGGGGCGCGTGCAGCACGCCGTCCCACGCGATCTGCACGACCCGCAGGTTCGGGTCGACGAACAGCTCGCGCGCGAAGAACGCGCCGCTGAACAGGTCCGTCTGGTGCAGGGTCAGCTGCGCGGCCAGCGCGAGCACGATCCCCGTGAACGGGTTCGGGCTCGGCAGGTCGATGCTGATCGCGGTCGTCCCCGTGTAGATGAGGCGGAACTGCCCGAGGCTCCCGCCGAACGACTGCTGCGTCCCCTGCAAGGCCAGGCCGCTCGAGATGTAGAGCTCGACGATGCCGCCGCTGGTGTCGATGCCGAGCACGGTCCCCGCCGGGACCGAGAGCGTGTTCATGAAGTAGAAGCCGGCGGTGAGGAGCAGCGTCGTGTTGCTCCCCAGCGTCACCGACCCGTACGAGCCGGGCGGCAGGCTGGTGACGCCGCTGCCCGCCGGGAGGTTGATGTCACCGGACGGCGCCGGGAACGCCACCGTGAAGTTGAGCGGCGCGAGCACCGCCTGGAGCGGCAGCGGCGACACGCCCACCTGCGTGTGCGCCGGGTCGTCGATCACCACCTGGTTGCCCTGCGTGATCTGGGCGGCGCTGGTCTTCACGAACCCGTGCACGTGGGCGCGATCGGCCAGGGTGACCTGACCGACGCTCCAGATGTTGCCGACGTCGACGTCCGTCCCGAGCTGCGTCGTCCCGGACCCGGCGTTCACGATGGTGCCGAAGCCGACGCTGTTCGGTCCCACCACGTCGCGGCGGTCGCCGATGCTCAGGTTGCCGCCGTTGGCGAACAGCGTGACGTCGCTGATCCCGACGGGCGGCGGCGGTGTCGTGGGGGGCGGCGTGGTCGGCGGCGGCGTGGTCGGCGGTGGCGTCGTCGGCGGCGGTGTCGTGGGGGGCGGCGTGGTCGGCGGCGGCGTCGTGGGCGGTGGCGTGGTCGGCGGCGGCGTCGTGGGCGGTGGCGTGGTCGGCGGCGGCGTGGTCGGCGGTGGCGTCGTGGGGGGCGGCGTCGGCTCGACCGGTGAGTCCGGCACCGGCGGCGCGACGCTGTCCGGCTCGATGCTCGACGGCGTCGGCTGCGGCGGCGCGGTGGTGGGCGGCGGCGTGGGCGGCAGCGTCCCGGTGATGGCCGGCGGCGTCGGCCCCTGATCCGGCGCCGGCGGAATGTGCGACGGCGGTGGGGGCGGCGGCAGCGGGCCGCGCGGCTGCGGCGGCGCGAACCGCCCCCGCTCCGGATCGATCAGGACGCGCGCCCCTTCGTCGCTCGGGATCGGGTGCAGGATGCGCGAGCTCAGGTTCGCGGCCGTGACCGCGTCCTCCTCGATCACCGGCTGCGTCTCGAACGTCAGCATGACGCTGTCCGGGTAGAGGTTCGGCTTGCCCGAATCCGACGTGACCGCGCTGCGCAGCAGCTGCCGGTACCAGGGCGGCTCCAGGCCGCTGAAGTCGACCCCCTGATCGATCAGCCGCTCGCGCAGGCGCGTCTCGTTCGGGAACAGCAGGCCGACGATCGCCTCCAGCGCGCTCCGATCCGTCGCCTGGTTGGTCGACGACGCCAGCGCCTCCTCGACGTCCGCCGGGTCGACGATGAAGCGCGCCTCCCCCAGCAGCCGGCACGGGATCGGCCGCGTCACCTGCCACTCGAACACCGTCGCGCAGTGGCGCTCGCAGTCCGCGCTGGCCGGCACCGCTGTCGGCGTCGGCAGCACGTCCCAGGGCGGCCCGCACGCCTGCAGCGCGCCGTCCTCGGGCGGCGTCCCGATCGAGAACAGCGGCACGTCGCGCCCGCTGGGATCGAACGTGAACGTCACCGGCCCCGGATCGCCGAGCTGCACCGGATCCACGCCCTGCATCACGAACGCCTGCAGCCGGAACAGGTGGAAGTTGACCTTGCGGATGTTGAAGCGCCCGTTCTGGCCGGCGAGGCGCCGGACGTCGGGCGTGTGGAAGAACTCGTCGAAGGGGCCGGGCGAAAGCTCGCTGGCGCGCGGGTTGCGCAGGTCGGCGGTCCCCGCCACCGGCGTGCGCGTCACCCGCCCGACCGCCGTCGGGAACGCGTCCAGCCGGTGACAGGCGCGCGCCAGCCGCTTGAACGCCTCGACCAGCACGACGTCCCACCCGGACAGCTCGCGCACCAGCTCCTCGAGCAGGCTGGGCGTGCCGCGCCGCCGCCGGAAGTGGATCGTCTCCGCGACGTCCACGCGCCGCGCCCGCGTGTCCAGCGCCGACAGCGGCCGGTTCGCCACCAGGTCGCCGATGTACGGCACCGCCCAGTCGTCGCTGGTCTCGACGTTCTGGTCCTCCCACAGCCGATCGATCGATCGCCGCGTCACCGCCGCCTGCCCGGCGATCACCTCGATCAGCTGGCGCAGCACGTCCTTCTGCCGCAGCGGATCGCCGTCGGTGCCGCCGCCGTCCTCGGTGCGGTACAGCTCCGGCAGCATCTGCCAGAGCTTCTCGGTGTAGTACCGCTCGTATCCGTCGTCCGCCGCCATCAGCAGCCCTTGTCCGTCGTTGCGCTGGCCGCGCCGAGCACGTCGGCCTTCTCCGCGATGATCACGGCCGTCGGCCCGACGAAGTCGAAGTAGCCGCCCTCCGGCACGCAGACGACGTGGTCGGCCCCGAGGTTCGCGTCCAGCTGGGTCTGGCTGAAGACCAGCTCGGCCGGCGGCGGCTGCACGATCGAGATGGCCGCGGCCTCCAGCGACACCACGCCCGGCACGCCCTGCACGGTCTCGAACAGCGGGCTCGCCAGGAACTGCCCGCCGATCGACGCCTGCGCCGGCGCCAGCGGCCCGGTGGCGGGATCCGTGAGCGCCTTCGTGACGGCGGCCAGCACGGTGTCCTTGTCGAAGCGCGGGTCGAGCTCGACGCTCAGGTCCACCTTCATCGGGATGGCGGTCGCCGCCGCGACGTTGATGATCAGGCTCTGCTCCGCGAGCGCGATCAGCGACGTCCGCAGCTTGTCGGGGTCGACGTCGCCGATGACGGTGACGTTCACGGCCGGCGCCTGCAGATCGGCGTTCCAGGAGAACTCCGCGGCCGCCTTGATCACGCCCGCGTAGAAGCTGGCGTACCCCTGGAAGTCGTCGGTCGACACCAGGCGGCTGAACAGCAGCGCCGTGCGCGGCGCGACGGTGCGGATCTGGTCGGCGGTGTCCGCGTCCTTCCCGGGCTGCGCCTTGACCGGCGAGCGCACCGCGCGCAGCCCGATCACCGAGCGCGCGATCTGCTGGATCGCGCCGGCGGGCGGCGCGGCCGCGCCCGAGCCGAACCGATACGTCGCCACGACATTGCCGACGCCCGCCGTCAGCCGCGCCCCGTTCACGCCGTCGCCAAAGGTGACGATCGCGTTCAGGTCGTCGTCGAACCGCACCGTGTAGACCTGCGACTGCGGCCCGCAGTTGAAGAACGACTTCACCTCGCGCCACTGCACGCCGTCGACCGAGATCCGGAGCGTGCTCGTGCTCCCGGTGTCGGTCGGCGCCGGCACGTAGGTGAGCGGCTTCTTCTTCAGCTTGAACTTCTGCCCCGCCAGCGTCGGATCCCCGTTGCCCAGCACCTCCGCGTTCACCGTCTCGCCGCGCGTCGCGCTGATGACGTTCCCGAACGCGGTGATCGGCGTCCGCAGGAGATCGGGGAAGTCGCCCGACTTGTCCGCGGTCAGCGTCGCCCGCCCGGCGGCGTCGACCCGCAGCGTGCCGGTGAAGTCGACCCCGTTCTTGTCGACGTCGGTGAGCAGGTATTCCTGGTTCCGCTGGAACGACCCGTCCGACGCCGCCTTCGCGTCGGGCGGCGGCTGGACGATGCCGGTGATGGAGGCGCCGGGCGCGTTGAAGTCGGGCGGCGTGAGCTCGGTCTTGGCGACGGTGACGACGGTGCCGCCTTTGACAAATGCGAACTGAAACGAGATTGCCTGAAACGAGACCCCGGTATCTTGAAACAGGTTGTCGAGGGTTATCTTCGTGACAGCCGCTAGTGCCTTGGTGGTCGAGGTGACGTTGCCGTGGCTGTCTGTCGTCGATTGAGACAGCACCTCGACCGTCGACTCGCGGACGCGCTGAACGCGGGTGGCCTGCAGGCGCGCGGTCGCCCCGACCACCATGATGTCGTCGCCTTCATGCAGTTGGCGATAGATGCTGTCGAGGAATGCCTTCCCGGGCGACCCGGGAACGAATGCGACGGTGTCGCCTTCTGGATCGTGGCTCGGAGAGTTCTTGGTGACGACCGCGCTGACCGTAGGTACCTGGACGTTCACATTTTTCGGATCGGTCTCGCCCCCGAGGTCGATTTCTGAGGTGAGCTCGACCTCGACATATGTCTTTCCGTCCTTGCCGCCGAACGGCACGATGTTCTTTACGCTTGAAGGTTGCGGCCCGGCGGCTCCAGTGATCAGCACCAAGCGATCGCGCGCCAGCCCGAATCCGTTGGTATCGAATACGAGAAACCGACGAGGATCAGTG
>DATBHU010000089.1:0-26891 GCA_036557265.1 Polyangia bacterium | reverse complement strand
GGCTGGCTCGCGGGGCCCGGCGGGCACGTCGGTGCTGGCGTCACCCTGTCGGCTGCCACCTCCCGCACGGAACCGGTCGGAGACCAGGCCGGCGCCGCGCGCTGGCTGCGCGTCGCGTTCGGCATCGGGCCCGACATCCGCACCGACATCGGGAAGACGATGCTCGGCGCGCACGCGCAAGCCCTGGCCGCGCTGCTGCACGTGGAAGGGGTCGGATTGCCAACCACCGCGTCGGATACGTCCACCCAGCTGGGCGTGGGCGCGGGGCTCCAGGTCGGAAGGCCCTGGGGCAACGCCACCCCGTGGATCGGCGCGGACGTGCTGTACTGGCCTGGACACGACCGGCTGCAGATCGCGGGCCTCGCCGGCGAAGGCGAGCTGCCCCACCTCGAGGTCCAGCTCGCTGTCGGGCTCAGCCTCGGGCGCGCGCCGTGACGGTTTCCGTGAAAGGTCCGGCCGGGTCGGCGCCACCGGTGGGGGTCCGCATGGCGCTCTCCCACCCAGAACGGCGCGCCGCAGCCGCCGCCGCGCCGGCGCCCGCCGATCTCGACGGGATCTACCGGTCGCACGCCGAGACGGTGGCGCGCTGGGTTGGCCATCTGGGCGGACCGACGGCGGACGTCGACGATCTGGTGCACGAGATCTTCCTGGTGGCCGACCGCCGCCTGCCGGAGTTCCGCGGCGAGGCGAAGGTGACGACGTGGCTGTACCGGATCACGGAGCGCGTGGTGCGCGGGCGGCGCCGCAACGAGCGGCTCCGCCGCTGGCTGGGACGGACGCGGAGCGCCGACGTCGAGCGCGCCGTCGCGCCATCGCAGCTGACGCCGATCGAGGAGCTGGAGCGGCGGCGCGCGGTCGAGACGGTCTACCGGATCCTCGATCGCCTGCCCGGCAAGTATCGAGAGGTGCTGATCCTGTTCGAGCTGGAGGGCGCGTCGGGCGAGGAGATCGCGGCGCTGACCGGACGGAAGCCGGCGACGGTCTGGGTCCAGCTGCACCGCGCACGCAAGCAATTCCTCGAAGAGCTGCAACGCGACGAGGGAGAAGGACGACGATGAAGGAACGACCGGACGACCCGGGCGACGGCGCGCAAGATCGTCAGCAAGATCGTCAGGTCGACCGCTGGGTCGACGGCGCCGGCGACGACGACCTGCAGGCGCGGGCCGGGGCCCTGCTGCGCCAGGCGGTGCAGACGGCGCCGCTGGAGGAGGCCCGCCTGGCCGCCATCCGCGCGCGGCTGCGCCGCAACGTCCGCCGGCCCCAGCGGCACTGGGCGCTGCGGCTCGCGATCGCGATCGTCCTCGTGCTCTCGGGCAGCGCGCTGACCGCGGCCGCCCAGCTGTATTTCCACCTTCTCGGCCCCGCCCGCCCGGCCGCGCCGGAGGCGCCGACACCGCCGGCGCCCGCGCGGCACGCCCGGACGGCGGGTGGGCGCGCGCCGCGCGTCGCGCTCGCGCCGGATCCCGCGGCCCCGACGGCGACCGAGACGGCCACGCCAACCGAGACAGCGACGCCGACCGAGACGACGACGCCGACCGAGACGACGACGCCGACATCCGCGTCGGCGCCGACATCCGCGTCGGCGCCGGTTCCCGTCGATTCGCGCTTGTCGCCGCGGCCCGCCGCGCCGGTTTCCGCCGCCGCGGTGCCGGCCGCCGCGCCCGCGCGCGCGCGGCCGATCGCGATCAACCCACCGGCCGCGCGACCGGCGGCGCCCTTCCTGCCGCCGGCTGACGTCACCCCGCCGCCCGCGCTGCCCGCCGCCGAGAGCGAATCGGCGCTGGCGCAGGAGTCGGGGCTGATCGCCGCCGCCCTGCGCAGGCTCCGGCAGGAGGGGGACGCGCGCGGCGCGCTCGCGCTGCTCGACGACCACGACGGCCGGTTCGCGGCCGGCACGCTGGCGCCCGAGGCGACGCTGGCGCGCATCGAGGCGCTCATCAAGCTGCGCCGGAACGGCGACGCGCTCCGGCTGCTCGATCGCGCGGCGCCCTCCCCGCTCGGCCGCGGACGCGATCTGCTGATCGCGCGCGCGGAGCTGCGCGCGGCCGCCGGACGATGCGCCGACGCCACCGGCGACTTCGATCTCCTGCTGACGGGCGATCTCGCCGTCGACGTCGCGGCGGAGCGGGCCCTGTGGGGCCGCGCCTCGTGCCGGGCGGCCACGGGCGACGCGTCCGGCGCGCGGCGCGACCTGCAGGACTACCTGGCGCGCTTTCCGAACGGCCGCTTCGCCCGCGACGCGCGCGCCGCGCTCGGCTCGTGAAAGGTTTGCGCGGGCCAGGGCACAGGCGGGACATGAACACGGCATGGACGGGCAAGGCGCTGCTGCGAATCGGCGGCGGCTGCGTGATCGGCGCGGTGGCGATCCTCGCCACGGGCTGCGACGCGAACCACGTGCTGGGCGCGGTGGACAGCGGCCCGCCGCCGGCGGATGACGGCGGGCTACCGCCGGCGAGCGACGGTGGCACGCCGCTGATTGACGCCAGCCCGGACCTCCCTCATCCCACCGGCACCCAGACGTGGACCGGCTACGTCGAGAACTACAGATTCCCGTCCAGCTCCGACGCGGTCAAGATCGCGTTCACGGTCGATAGCGCGGGCCAGGTGACCGGCACGGTGGTCATGGGGAACGGCACGCCGCCGCCGCCGGCGACCGACCCGAACGTCGGCTATCCCCCGGACTACGAGGCACAGCAGCCGGTGGCTGTCGGCGCGCCGCCTTACATCGCCGAGGGCTACGCGTACACGATGCGCGCCGGAACGATGGTGGGACAGCGGTTGCGGTTCGGCGTCAGCCTGAGCGAGCTCTGGCGAGACTGGTGCGCGCTCCAGACCCCCGTCCCGGGCGCGTCCAGCTGCGTTCCCAACTGGGGCGCGGCGTTCTCGTCGACGGGGTGTTACCAGGTAGATCCCGCCACCAACCAGATGGTCACGATCGACTGCGGCAAGCTGAGCCTCTGCTGGTCCGGGATGGTCTGCCGGTGCGACGCCTCGGGCTGCCAGACTCAGGACACGAACATCAACATGTTCGACATCTCCATCAACGACGATCGCGCCGACGGCAGTATGGACACGCACAACGTCCATTTCACCAGGGATCCGTGACGGCGCGGTTCGATCAGTCGGGGTCCTCGATCCGCCAGACGCCGTCCTCGCGCACGAACACCATCTCCAGCTCCTGGCCGTAGGGCATGTGCGCCTCGTCGCCCGATTCGACGATGGGCGCCGCCAGCGCCGCCTGCAGGCGCGCCAGCATCGCCTTGGTCTCCTCCCCGTGCGCCTCCCAATACTGTTTCAGCTTCTCGGTGTTCAGCTCGGCGCGGTGGCGGCGCGGCACCAGCCGCAGCACGATGTCGTAGCGCCGCTCGCCCAGCGCGCGCACGAACGTCCGCAGCGCCGCCCGCGGCGTCCGCTGCCCCCACGGCTCCGGCGCCGGACCGTCGACACGCCAGCGCCCCGACTCCAGCACCAGGGCGACCGCGTCGCCCTGCGCGAGCTGGACGTCGACGCGCGGCGCGACCCGCGGCGCCTGTTCGGCCAGGCGCCGCCCCAGATCCTTCGTGTCGCCGGCGTTCGACCCCAGCCCGGCGGCGAACGCGTCGTACGGCGTGGGCTTGTGGAAGTCGGCCGACGTCAGCGCGTACGCGGCACGCATGTCGCCGCGCGCGAGCGCGGACCCGAACTCCTGCACCGTCGCCGCCGGCCCTTCGGGCTGGTGCGCGCAAGCGGCAGCGGTAAGAGCAAGGAGCGCGGCGCGTACGATCCCCCTCGCCCCGCGAAGCGGGGAGAGGGTTGGGGAGAGGGGTCCGCGCTTCACCGGGGGCCCCCTCTCCCGCCGAGGCTTCGCCTCGGCGGCCTCTCCCTGCGGGGGCGAGGCGAAGAAGCAGCGCCGCTTCATTCTTGCGCGGGCGGCGGTGGTGTCGCGGGGCTGTCGGCCGGGCTGGACGACACGGTCAAGCGGTACGGCTCGTCGGGGTTGCCCTCGCCGCTGCCGGCGACCACGCGCACCAGCACGGTCCCCGCCTCCACGCGCAGCGCCGCGCGCAGCGGCTTGCGGCCCTTGCCGGTCGGCTTCCCGCGCGTCAGCACCACGCCCTCCTCGTTGCTGATCTCGAGCTTGCCGGTCGCGCGTTCGGGGAACGCGATCTCGACGGTCAACAGGATCGGCGCCGCCACCGTGTAGCGGTAGACGTCGACGTCGCCGCGCGCGAGGAAGCCCTGGACCGTGCCGTCGGCGACCGCCTGCGCGTGCGCGGCGTCGTCGTTCGGCTCGGCCTCGGCGCCGGGCTTGGGCAGGTCGGCGCTGACGCGCACGTCGTAGCGCTGGTCGGCGTTCCAGCCGAAGTCCGCCGACGCCACCAGATAGAGCTGCGCCGTTCCGGGCGGCACCAGCACGTTTCGCAGCGCCACCCGCTCGGCGCGCCGGCCGCGCGCCTCGGACAGCTTCTTTCCGGCCGCGTCCACCAGCGCGAGGCGCGAGCTGACGCCCGGGATCGGATCGAGGTCGACGGCGAGCACGCTCCCCTCCGCCAGCGCCGCCGTCGGCAGCCGGTACCAGTCCTGGTCCTTGCGCCAGCCGAGATAGCCGATGGCCTCGCCCGGGATGGGCAGCTCGTTCGCCTGCGCGGCGGTGTCGTCGGGCTCGATCTCCGCGCCCGCCTCCAGCGGCAGCACGCGCACCACGATGCGGTAGGTGCCCGGCTCGTCGCCGGCAGCGGCGCGGCGGACGCGCACGAACGGCGCCGCCGCTGCGAGCGCGAGGTTCGGGATCGCGATCATCTGTCCGGGATCCGCGCCGCCCGCCGCGATGACGCTCTTGCCCGCCGCGTCCAGCACGTCCAGCTTCACGGTGACGCCCGCCTCCGGCGTCACCTCGATGCGCGCCATCCACTTCGGGCGCGGCGCGGGCGGCGGCGCGGCGTCGGCCCGCGCGGCGTCGATGGCCGGCGCAGGCGCCGCGTCCACGACGCCCCCGTCCGGGCCGGGAACGTCGATGCGGTAGACGTCGACGTCCGGTTTGCCCTTGGGCGCCCACGCCACGGCGCCCGTGACCGCGGCCGGCGCGGCCGGCGTCACCAGCAGGCGCTGGGCCTTGGCGATCGTATCGTTGGGTTCGATCTCGGCGACGGGCGCGACCTCACCTTCCTTCGGCTCGGGCGCGACGACCACCGCCGCGCCGTCGGGCTTCGGCAGCTTCGAACGGGGACAGGCGGGGAGCGAGAGCAACACGAGCAGCGGCGCGAACGTCTTCGCCCCGGCGCTCACCCCCTCACTCCTTGGCCCGGGGCTGGATCGACGCCATCAGCTCCGCCTCGGCGACCACGGCGTCGCCGACCTTCGCCTCGCCGCGCAGCTTCCAGATCGCCTTGCCCTTGCGCAGCGGCACCACGTCCAGCGTCAGCACGTCGCCCGGCACGACCGGCTTGCGGAAGCGGGCGTTGTCGATGGCCATGAAATAGACGACGTGCGTCTCGGGGCTGAACGCCACCGTGTGCGCCGCCAGCAGCGCGCCCGCCTGCGCGAGCGCCTCGACGATCAGCACCCCCGGCATCACCGGATGGCCCGGGAAGTGCCCGTCGAAGAACGGCTCGTTGCGCGACACCAGCTTGCGGGCGATGATCCGATCCTCGCCGATCTCGTCCACCCGATCGACGAGCAGGAACGGATAGCGGTGCGGCAGGATCCGCTCGATGGCGGTGATGTCGAGCAACGCCGCCCCGCTTACTTCTTGGCCGGGGGCGTCTTGGGCGCCGCCGGGGGCGTCGCGCCCTTCTGGCCGCCGTTGTAGCGGCGGATCAGCTCGTTGGTCAGGTCCAGGTGTGGCTTCGCGAACACCAGCGCCGACTTGTCCACGATCATGCTGAAGTTCTCGGCCGCCGCGATCTGCTGGATGATCCCCGTCATCCGCTCGAAGATCTTGGCGGTCTCCTTCTGCTCCGCGGCCGACAGCGTCTGCTGGTGGCGCACGTAGGTCTGCTGCACCTTCTCGAGGCGCGTGCGCAGCTCGGCTTCCTTCTCGCGCACCTTGTCGGCGGGCAGCAGCGTCCGCTTCTTCTCGAGGTCCTCCATGTCCTTCTTCAGCTGGTTCTGCTGTTCGTCCAGCTCCTTCTGCTTCTGATCGAAGTCCTTTTTCAGCTTCTCCTTCGCTTTGCGCCCGTCGTCCGTCTCGTTCAGGGCGCGCTGCATGTCGACGTAGCCGATCTTGAAATCCTCGGCGAAGGCGGCCGACGTGCTCAGCAAGAAACCCGCTGCGATCAGAAACTGTGCGACCCGTGACATTTGCATCTCCTCAGGAAGTGGCCGTTGCTTAACACACTTAGAAGAAGTTTCCGATCGTGAACTCGAAAACGATGGGTTGCTCGCCCGGGAGGGTCTTGAACGGCACCCCCCACTCGAAGCGCAGCGGCCCGATCGGCGAGAACCACCGGAACCCGAACCCCCAGCTCTGGCGGTAGGCCGACCAGTTGAGCGGCCCCAGGCAGGGGTCCTTGCTCGGGTCGACGACCGACGGCTTGATCGCGCAGTACTGCTCCTCGAGGTTGAACGCGTTGCCCATGTCGGTGAACACGACGCCGCGGATGCCGACCTTGTCGAAGATCGGGAACTCGATCTCGGCGTTCATGATCACGTTCATGTTGCCGCCGATCAGGAAGTTGCGCAGCGACGAGTCCTGCGACCGATCGCTGAGCGCCCGGATGACCGGCCCCAGCGACCGGGGCGGGAAGCCGCGGATGTCGTAGATGCCGCCCACGAAGTAGCGCTCGAAGATAGGCACGCCGCGCGGATCGCGGCTGGCGATCAGGCCCGCGTTCGCCTTCAGGCGCAGGATGAACGGACCCCAGATCGGGTAGAAGTAGCGCGCCACCGCCTCGTAGCGCGTGAAGACGTTCTCGGACAGCAGGAAGTGGTCCGCCACCTCGCCCGAGATGGTGTTGTACCAGCCGCGCGTCGGGAACATGCGGTTGTCGCGCGAGTCGTAGGAGAGCAGCGCGCGCCCCGACGACGTCACCCCGGAGCGCAGCAGGTTCGCGATCGATCCGATCGGCGTCGGCTGCAGCGCGGCGCTGGAGAACAGGCCGGTGAACCCGCTGGTCGAGACGCTGACGTCCTCCAGCGTGTAGGTCAGCAGGAGGCGGGTGTCCTCGGCCAGCAGGTAGCCCCAGGTGAGCGACCCGCCCTTCGACGAGCGGACGAACGAGAACAGGAACTGGTCCTGCTTGAACAGGTTGAAGCCGAAGGTCCACTTCGTGTCGAGGAAGTAGAGGTCCTGGTACTGCAGCAGGAACAGCTGGCGGAGGCTGGAGAGCTGCGCCTGCAGGGTCAGCAGCGTGCCGCGTCCGAGCAGGTTGTTCTGGGAGATCTGCGCCTGGGCGATGAAGTTCTCGACCGACGAGAAGCCGGCGCCGATCTGGAACGTCCCGGTGGGCCGCTCGGCCACCTCGAAGTTGACGTCCATCTTGTCGTCGCTGGCGCCGCGCTTCGTCGACACGTCGACCTTCTCGAAGAAGCCGAGCGCCGTCACGCGCCGCTTCGAGTAGTCGAGCTGCGACTGGCTGTAGGTGTCGCCCTCGTAGATGCGCATCTCGCGCCGGATCACCTTGTCGCGCGTCTTGGTGTTGCCGCGGACGCGGATGCGGTCGAAGGTGACCAGCGGCCCCTTCTGGATCTCGAACGCGACGTCGACGGTGCGCGTCTTCTCGTTGACGGGCGTGCTCGGCGTCGCGTTGACGTAGGCGTAGCCGCGGTCCTTGTAGTAGTCCGTCAGCTTCTGCAGGTCGTCCGACAGCTTCGAGCGGTTGAAGATCTCGCCCGTCTTGACCGACACCCGCGACAGGAAGTACTCGCGCGGCGCCAGCAGCTCCCCGGTCACGTCCACCTTGCCGAGATGGAACTGCGGCCCCTCCTCGATCGAGATGGTGATGTACATCGACTGCTTGTCGGGCGACAGCTCGACGAGCGGGTTGGCCACCTTCACCTGCACGTAGCCGCGGTCCCAGTAGTGGGCCTGGATCAGCAGCAGATCGCGCTGGAACACGTCCTCGCGGTAGGTGCCGGCCGACGTCAGGAACGACAGCAGGCTCCCCTCGTGGGTGCTGATGACGTCGCGCAGGTCCGCGTCGGTGATCGCCACGTTGCCGACGAAGTTCACGCGCCGGACCTCGACCTTCGCGTGCTCCGAGACGTGGAACCAGACGTCGACGGTCGACGAGGTGTCGCGCTTCACCTCGTACGTCACCTCCGCCATGTAGAACCCCTTCTCGACGTAGAGGTCCTTGATCTTCTCGACGTTCTTCTTCAGCTTCGCGAGGTCGAGGATCTGCTCCTTCTTGATGTCGAGGACCTCGTTGATCTTCGACAGCGCCACCTCGTCGTTGCCGGCGACGTAGATCTTCTTGATGGCCGGCTTCTCGCGCAGGATGAAGGTGACCGTGCTGCCGCCCTTGGCCTCCGACACCTCGACCTGCACGTCGTCGAAGTAGCCCATCTTCCAGATGGCGCGGACGTCCTCTCGGATCATCTCCTGCGTCAGCGTCACGCCGACCGCGGTCTTGAGGTTGATCTTGATCGCGTCGTCCTCGACCTTGCGGTTGCCGCGGAACTGCAGCTTGCTGACGCGCAGGCTGTTCGACGGTGGGGTCGGCTTCTCGTCCCCGTCGCTCGCCTTCCCGGCGTCGCTCGCCTTCCCGGCGTCGCCCCCCTTGCCGGCGTCGTCGCCCTTGGCGGGGGCGTCGTCGTCCGGCGGCGGCGCCGCCAGCGCGGCGCCCGCGCGCGCCACGCCCAGCGCCAGCGCGGCGCCGAGGAGGAGCGCGCGGAGGGGTCCCGTCATTCGCGTCGTCACGCGCGCTGTCACGCTGGCCGTCACGCGCGCCGTCACGCCTGCTCGACGATCACGCCGTCGGCCATGCGCAGGCGGCGAGGCGTCTGCGCGGCCAGCTCGTCGTTGTGGGTGACGATCAGGATCGTCATCTCGAGCTCCCGATTGAGCTCGAAGAACAGCTGGTGCATCTCGCGCCCGGTCTTGGTGTCGAGGTTGCCGGTCGGCTCGTCGGCCAGCAGCAGGCGCGGCCGCAGCAGCAGCGCCCGCGCCAGCGCCACGCGCTGCTGCTCGCCGCCGGACAGCTCGCCGGGCCGGTGCGCGAGCCGCTCGCCCAGCCCCAGCCGCCGCAGCATCGTCGCCGCGCGCTCGCTGGCGTCCGCGCGCGGCAGCCGCATGATGAGGCCCGGCATCATCGCGTTCTCGAGCGCGGTGAACTCGGGCAGGAGGTGATGGAACTGGAACACGAAGCCGATCTCGTGGTTGCGGAACTCGGCCAGCCGCGCCGCGTTCATGGCCGTGACGTCGACGCCGTCGAAGGTGATGGTCCCGGCGGTGGCGGTGTCGAGCGTGCCGAGCACGTGCAGCAGCGTCGACTTGCCGACCCCCGACGCCCCGACCACCGACGCCATCTCCCCGGGTTGAAGATCGAAGTTCAGGCCGCGCAGCACCTCGATGGTGCGGCCGCTGTGCTCGAAAACCTTGGTCAGCCCACGCACGCTGACCGCTGCGCCCCGACGGACCCCGGCCGCGCGCGAATCTGCCGTCGGAGCCGTCGTCATGGGGTGCGCCAAAGTAGTCGGCGCCCCCGGAGGTGTCAACGCTCCCGGGGGCCCGAAACCCCTAGACTTGGCTGACTTAGCGAAGGTTGCCTGAGATCGGGGTCCGCCCGACCTATTCGTAGCGGAGGCCGTCGACCGGCTTGATCCTGGAAGCGAGCAGCGCCGGGTAGATTGTCGCCAGGCAGCAGAGGCCGAGGGCCGCCAGGCCGACGGCCGTGATCTCGCTGACACGCATCACGATCGGCATCTTCTCGATGTAATAGACCTCCGCCGGCAGCGGCAGGCCGTAACGGGCCAGCGCCAGGCAGCAGCCGACGCCCGTGACGACGCCCAGCATCAGCCCCACCACCCCGATGTACAGCCCCTCCGCGAAGAAGATGCGCAGGATGGCGCCGTCGCGCGCGCCCATCGACTTCAGGATGGCGATCTCGCGCGCCTTCTCGGTCACCATCATCAGCAGGGTGGCGCCGATCGAGAACGACGCGACCAGCACGATGAAGCAGAGCGCGATGAACGCCGCCAGCTTCTCGATCTTGAGGGCGCCGTACAGGGCGCGATTCAGCTCCTCCCAGGAGCGGACCTCGTAGCTGGGCCCGAGCAGCCCCGCGATCTCCTTGGCGACGCCGATCGCGGCCTCGGGGGTGGTGGTCTTGATCTCGATCCCGGTCACCTCCCCGTCCATGCCGAGGAACTTCTGGGCGTCGCGCAGCGAGATGTACGCCAGCTTGGCGTCGAACTCGTACATCCCGGTGTAGAAGTGCCCCGCGACGCGGAACGGCTTCAGCTTGGGCGTCGGGCCGGTGGGACCGATGCCGCAGGTCGGGCAGGCCAGGTCCACCTCGCTGCCGACGAACACGCGCAGCACGTGCTGGAACAGCTCCTCGCCCAGCAGGACGCCGGGCAGCACCCGCCGCTCCTCCCGCCGCTCACCGCCGATGCCGAAGACGTCGTCCGGGATCTCCTCCGGGTGGTCCAGGTAGGCGACGCTCCCCTCCTTCAGCATCCGCTGGATCCCGAGCACGTACGGCGCGCGCGCCGGATCGATGCCGCGCAGGATGATCCCCTGCCCGGCGGAGTTGGTGGCGTGCTTGATGATCACCTCGGTCTCGATGTAGGCCATCATCCCGACCACGTTGGGCACACCGGCGAGCTTCGCCTCCACCCCCTGCCAGTCGGTGAACGGACGGTTGTCGCCCATCTCGATGATCACGTCCGCCTTGGTCGACCGGATCTTCGTCTTCAGGTCCTGCTCGAACCCCGACATCACCGACAGGAAGATGATCGGCGCCGAGATCCCGAAGAACACGCCCAGGATCGAGAGCGAGGTGAAGATCGTGAAGATCTCGAACAGGAAGGCGAGCAGGAAGGCGATCAGGCTGAGGCCGATGGAGATCTTCGCGCCGATGCCGACGTAGACGATCCAGAGCGCCGTGCGCGCCTCGCGCCACTCGGCGGGCGCGAACGACGCGTGCGTCTTGAAGATCTTCGGCGCCAGCGCGACCAGCAAGAGGCCCAGCGCCCCCAGCCAGATCAGCACGCAGGCGACGAACAGGGTCTTGTGGGTGCTGCGATCGGGATCGCGCAGGTGGCGCCAGGCGACCAGCCATTCGAATCCCGGTGCGCGCATGGCGGGTCGAGTCTTCCCTAGCTGCGCTCCGGGCGCATCAGCGGAAACAGGATCACGTCGCGGATCGACGGCTGATCGCACAGCAGCATGGTCAGGCGATCGATGCCGACGCCCTCCCCCGCGGTGGGCGGCAGCCCGTACTCGAGGGCGCGGCAGTAGTCCTCGTCGTAGTCCATCGTCTCCTCGCGCCCGTGCGCCTTGGCGTCGACCTGGCGGGCGAAGCGGGCGCGCTGGTCGACCGGGTCGTTCAGCTCGGAGAACGCGTTGGCGTGCTCGCGCCCGACGATGAACAGCTCGAAGCGGTCCACGCGGGTCGGATCGGCGTCGTTGCGGCGCGACAGCGGCGACGTCTCGGCCGGGTACTCGGTGACGAAGGCCGGGCGATCGGCGGGCAGCGTCTTCTCGCCCGCGTAGTCGAACAGCGCGCCCACCCGCTCGCCGTGCGAATCGGACTTGCGCAGCACCGCGCCCAGCTCGTCGTTGCGGGCGCCGACGCCGCTCGCCTCGATCCAGCGCGACAGCGCGGCGGCGTCGTCCAGCATCGCGCGCTCCAGGCCGCCCGGCAGCAGGTCCCGCTTCGACGCGTCGACGACCGCGTCCTTCAGCGGGATGCGCGGCCACGGCGACGCCAGGCTGACCGCCTGCCCCTGGTAGGTCAGCGTCTCGCCGCCCGCGATCTCACGGGCCAGCTCCTGGAACATGGTCTCGGTCAACGCCATCAGGTCCTGGTAGGTCGCGTAGGCCTGATAGAACTCGAGCATCGTGAACTCGGGGTTGTGCTGGCGCGACAGCCCCTCGTTGCGGAAGTTGCGGCCGATCTCGTAGACCCGCTCGAAGCTGCCGACCACCAGCCGCTTCAGGTACAGCTCGGGCGCGATGCGCATGTAGAGGTCGAGATCGAGGGCGTTGTGGTGGGTGGCGAACGGCTTGGCCGCCGCGCCGCCCAGGATCGAATGCATCATGGGCGTCTCGACCTCGAAGAAGCCGCGCCCGTCGAGGAAGCGGCGCACGCCGGCGACGATCCTGGTGCGCTTGCGGAACACCTCGCGCACGTCCGGGTTGACGACCAGGTCGACGTAGCGCTGGCGATAGCGGACCTCGACGTCGGACAGCCCGTGCCATTTTTCAGGGAGCGGGCGCGTCGCCTTGGTCAGGACGACGACGTTCTCCGCGACGATCGTCAGCTCGCCCGCGCCGTTCTTCGGCTTGGTGACGGTCGGACTGCCCACCACGCCGACGAAGTCGCCCCGCTCCATCAGCTTCCACAGCTCGAAAGCCTTTTCGCCGACCAGATCCCGGCGCACCCAGACCTGGACCTCGCCCGTGCGATCCAGCAGCTTCGCGAACGCCGCCTTGCCAAAGCTACGCAGGCTCGCGATCCGGCCCGCGACCTTGAAGTGCTCGTCCGAGATCAGCGTGGGTGGTGCCGCCTTGTCCTCGACTGGCGGCGGCGGCTCGGCCCCCGCGAACTTCGCCTGCAGCTCGGCCGCCGTGTGCGAGGGGGTGAAGCCGTTGGCGTAGGGATTGGCCCCGAGATCTCGGATTTTCTGGACCTTTTTCTCGCGCTCGGCGATCAGCTCGCGTTCGTCCGACATGGTTCTCCACGGGTTGCCAACAGGATCCCACAGGCCAACCGCGCGATTTCATTTTGGGTTTCAGAAATCATCCACAGTTGTTCGCAGTGCAACGGTTCGGTGACGTGCTCAGAGGTCATCGTCATCCGGCTTGGTAACGGGCTTCGCCAGCGCCGACGGATCGCCCGCCAGCTCCAGCAGCATCGCCACCATGTACTGGTCCAGATCGCCGTCCAGGACCACGTCGACGTTGCCGACCTTGACCCCGGTCCGGTGGTCGGTGACCAGCCGGTAGGGCGCCAGCACGTACGACCGGATCTGGCTCCCCCACTCGATCGCCTTCTTCTGGGCGTGGATGTTGCCCATCTTCTCTTCGCGCTTCTTCTCCTCCAGCTCGAACAGCTTCGAGCGGAGGATGCGCATCGCGGTCGACAGGTTCTTGTGCTGCGAGCGCTCGCCGTCCGAGTGCACGGCGATCCCGGTCGGCAGGTGGGTCACGCGCACGGCCGACTCCGTCTTGTTGACGTGCTGGCCGCCCGCGCCGCCTGACCGCATCTTGTCGATGCGCAGGTCCTTCTCGTCGATCTCGATCTTGATGGTCTCGTCGATGTCCGGGTAGACGAACACGCTCGCGAACGCGGTCTGCCGGCGCGCGTTCGCGTCGAACGGCGAGATGCGCACCAGCCGGTGCACGCCCGCCTCGGCGCGCAGCCAGCCGTAGGCCCACTCCCCCTCGACGCCGATGGTCGCGCTCTTGATGCCGGCTTCGTCGCCGGGCTGGCGATCCAGCTCCTCCAGCTTGTAGCCCTTGCGCTCGGCCCAGCGGCTGTACATGCGCACCAGCATCTCTGCCCAGTCCTGCGCGTCCGTCCCCCCCGCGCCCGAGTTGATGCTGACCAGCGCGCCGTTGCGGTCGTACGGCCCCGACAGCATGCGCTGAAACTCCATCTTGCCGACGGCCTCCTCGGCCGCCGTCAGCGAGGCGGCCGCCTCGACGGCGGTCCCCTCATCCTTCATCTCCTCGGCCAGCTCGATGCCCGCCGCGATGTCCTCGGCCACCCTGCGCTGGGCCTCGAACCCATCGACCGCCGACTTGAGGCGCGACTGATCACGCAGCACCGCCTGCGCCTTGTCAGCCGCGTTCCAGAAGTCGGGCGCCGCGGTCTGCTCGTCGAGCTCGGCTATGCGCTTGCGCTTGCCGTCGATGTCAAAGATGCCCCCGGAGAATCTCCAGTCGGCTCTGCAGCTTCGACAGTCGTTCTCTCAGGGGGCCGATTTCCATGGCGGAAGGTGCGCGGAGAATAGCACCACTGCGCGCAACCTGCGCGGCGTCGGTTCGAAAAGGATGCGTGTATGAGATCCGATGGTCGGACCAAAGCCGCGCCGATTTGAGGATGCTGCCCGCCTTCGCGAGACGACGCATCGGCGCCGCGGTCGCACAGTTGGCCCATCAGGCCGAGATCGAGACTCGAAACCGCAAGCGCCTGCGGACGAGGCTCCCAGACCTCATGGAGGCAGAGTGGAATCTGCGGATAGGCGACCTCCGCGTGCTGTACGAAGTCCTGGACGGACGGATCGTTCATGTCCTTCGGGTTATCCTCAAGGGGACAGCGACGACCGATGACGCGTTGACGCGGGGGAATCATGAAGATTAGGCGATTCAAAGGATCTCCGGCGATGGAGCGCGAGTTGCGGCGCATCAGCGAACGCATGACCCGCGAGGGCGGTATCCCCCATGACGTCATCATGCAGGAGTGCCTCGACGAAATGGCGCGTGAGCTGAAGCGGATGGTCACCGCGTACGACGGCTCGCCCCGCAAGGCGAAGGACCTGCTCGAGGCGTTCCTGATCTCCGAGGCCGAGGGCGTGAAGGGCGTCGCCGAGCTGCGGCGCAGCCTCGCGGACAAGCTCGGCGCGGGCAAGGTCGGCCGGCGAAAGGCCGCGTAGGCCGCGGCGCTCAGCGGAGCGCGTCGCGCCGGTAGTTCTCTTTCAGGCGCACGTACTTCGCGGCGTGCGCGCGGTGGAACGCCTCCTCGTCGGCGGTCAGCGTCTTGACGACCTTGGCCGGCATGCCGAGCACCAGGCTGCGCGGCGGGATCACCATCCGCTGCGTGACGACCGCGCCGGCGCCCACCACCGAGCCGGCGCCGACCACCGCGTTGTCCAGGATCGTCGCCTGCATCCCGATCAGGCAGGCGTCCTCGATGCGGCAGGCGTGGATCATCGCGCGGTGGCCGATGATGCAGTCGGCGCCGATGTCGCACGGGCCGTCGTCGGCGACGTGGACGACGGTGCCGTCCTGGACGTTCGTGCGCGCGCCCACGGTGACCGGGCGCAGATCACCGCGCAGCACGCAGCCGTACCAGACCGACACGTCCTCGCCCAGCGTCACGTCGCCGACCACCGCGGCGCCGGGGAAGATCAGCGCCCGCTCGCCCACGGCCGGCAGCCGATCCAGGCAGCGATCGACGATCGCGCGCGGGAAGCGCCGGCGCAGCTCCGCCAGGCGCGCGTCGAGCGCCGCCGCGTCGGGCAACGGACCGTCGACGACGGTGACCGACGTCGCGATCGTCGTCATCTGCTTGCCCCGGCTAGGCGCTGATCAGCCGCAGCTGGCGCAGGCGCCCGGGCGGCTGGATGGTGATCGGGTACTTGTTCGAGAAGCAGGCGTCGCAGAAGCCCTCTTTCGGTCCGGTGCCCGCGCCGTTGACCGCCTCGTGCAGCCCGTCCAGCGACAGGTAGCCGAGCGAGTCGGCGCCGACGAACTGACGGATCTCGTCGGGCGTGCGCGACGACGCGATCAGCTCCTCGCGCGTCGGCGTGTCGATGCCGTAGTGGCACGGCCCCTGCGTGGGCGGCGAGCTGATGCGCATGTGCACCTCGCGCGCGCCCGCGCCCCGGATCATGTCGACGATCTTTCGCGACGTCGTGCCGCGGACGATCGAATCGTCGACCACCACGACGCGCTTGCCGTTCAACACCTCGCGCACCGGCGACAGCTTCAGCTTCACGCCGAAGTTGCGGATGTGCTGCGACGGCTCGATGAAGGTGCGCCCCATGTAGTGCGAGCGCATCAGCCCCTGGTCGTACGGGATGCCGCTCTCGCGCGCGTACCCGATCGCGGCGGCGACGCCCGAGTCCGGCACCGGGATGACGACGTCCGCGGGCACCGGGTGCTCCGTCGCCAACCGGCGGCCCATCCGCTCGCGCGCGCGGTAGACCGACGTCCCGTCGATCGTCGAGTCGGGCCGCGCGAAGTAGACCCACTCGAACACGCAGCGGTGGCGCTCCTGCGGGCCGAACGGCCGCACGCTGCGCTGACCGCGCTCGTCGATGATCAGCATCTCGCCGGGCTCGATGTCGCGCACGTATTCAGCGCCCAGCAGCTCGAACGCGCAGGTCTCGGACGAGACGACCCAGGTGTCGGTCTCCTTGGCCTTCCCCAGCACCAGCGGACGGAACCCCATCGGATCGCGCACCGCCACCAGTGAGCTCTCGGTCAGGAACACCAGCGAGTACGCGCCGCGCACCTGGCGGAGCGCGTCCGCCGCCCGCTCGGGCAGCGTCTGCTCGCGCGAGCGCGCGATCAGGTGAACGATGCACTCGGTGTCGGAGGTGGTCTGGAAGATCGCGCCCTCCGCCTCCAGCCGCTCGCGCAGCTCGACCGCGTTGACCAGGTTGCCGTTGTGCCCGACCGCGACCGAACCGCCCACGTAGTTGACCGCGATCGGCTGCGCGTTCTTCTTGGATGAGTCGCCCGCGGTCGAGTAACGCACGTGACCGATGGCCGCGCGCCCGGGCAGGTCCTTCAGCCGGTTCGCCGTGAAGATGTCGTTGACGTGGCCCATCTCGCGCACGTAGCGCAGCTTCTCGCCGTCGGTGGCGACGATGCCGGCCGACTCCTGGCCGCGATGCTGGAGCGCGTACAGGCCGAGGTACGCGAGATTTGCCGCTTCAGGGTGTCCGAAGACTCCTACGACCCCGCACATCGCGCCGGGAGGCTAGCACAAACCGTCGCAAATACCGTAGACAACATCGGGTTCTTGCCTTAGATCCGAGCCTCCTCGGGAATAAAAATCCGAGGCGTTCAGATTTGACCAGTCGCGTGACTTTCGGGCATCACCGCCCACGAAAGAACGGCCCTCCTCATGATTGAAGTCAAAGGCCTGACCAAGTACTACGGCGAGCTCGCGGCGATTCGCGAGCTCGATTTTTCGATCGACCGCGGCGAAGTGATCGGCTTCCTCGGCCTCAACGGCGCGGGCAAGACGACGGCGCTCAAGATCCTCGGCTGCGTCCTGCTGCCGACCTCGGGCGACGTGACGGTCGACGGCATCGACATCGCGCGCGACCCGCACGAGGTGCGGCGCCGGATCGGCTTCCTGCCCGATACGCCGCCCCTCTACAACGACATGACGGTCGGGCGGTACCTGAAGTTCGCCGCCGAGCTGCGCGGCGTGCCGTCCTCCGAAGCGGGCAAGGCCGTGACCGAGGCCGAGGAGCGGACCGCCACGCGCGAGGTGCACGATCAACCGATCTTCAGCCTGTCGCACGGCTACCGGCAGCGCGTCGGCGTCGCCCAGGCGCTGGTGCACAAGCCGAAGCTCTTGATCCTGGACGAGCCGACCAGCGGCCTCGACCCGGTCCAGATCGTCGAGATGCGCGCCACCATCCGCGCGCTCCGCGGCGATCACACGGTGCTGCTCTCCAGCCACATCCTCTCCGAGATCAGCCAGACCTGCGACCGCCTGCTGGTGATCCAGCGCGGCGAGATCGTGGCCCAGGGGACGGAGCAGGACCTGGCCGATCGCCTGGGCGGCGGCGGCAGCATCGAGGTCGAGATCGCCGCCCCGTCGGCGCGCGCCATCGAGGTGGCCCGCACCGTGACCGGCATCGGCGAGTGCAGCGTGCTGCGCGAGAGCGGCGGCGTGACGCTGCTGTCGCTCCAGGGCGCGCCCGAGCTGCGCCCGAAGGTGGTGCGCGCGCTGGTCCAGAACGGCATCGACCTCCTGCGCATCGACCGCGGCGCCGCCCGCCTCGAGTCGATCTTCTTGAAGCTGACCAAGGACGACAAACAAGGTGGGCAGGGTGGAAAGGAGCAGCTGCAATGACCACGGCGCTGCTGATCGCCCGCCGCGAGCTGAGCGGCTACTTCCGGACGATGACCGGCTACATCATCGCCGGGGTGCTGCTCCTCCTGCAGGGGCTGCTGTTCAACGTGTTCGCGCTGGGACGGGGCGAGATGTTCTCGTCGGACGTCCTCTCCAATTACTTCTACTTCTCGTTCGGCACGACCGTGGTGGCGAGCGTGTTCATCTCGATGCGGCTGATCGCCGAGGAGCGGCAGACCGGCACCCTCCCCTTGCTGGCGTCGTCGCCCGTTCACGACTGGCAGATCGTGGTCGGCAAGTACCTGTCGGCGCTGGCGTTCCTGGGCGCCGTCACCATCGTCAGCATGTACATCCCGGCGCTGATCCTGGTGAACGGCAAGATCTCGCTCGGCCACATGTTCGCGGGCTACCTCGGCGTGATGCTGGTGGGGAGCGCCACCCTGGCGATCGGGGTGTTCGGCTCCGCCCTGGCCCGCAACCAGATCCTGGCGGCCATCATCTCGGCGCTGATCACGGTGGTCATCCTGCTGGCGCACCTGCTGTCGGCGGTGACGGACCGGCCGCTCAAGGACATCTTCATGGCGCTGGCCCTGTACGCGCGACACTTCCCGCCCTTCCAGACGGGCCAGATCCACCTGCGCGACGTGGTCTATTACGTGGCGCTCACCTACGTCGCGCTGTTCGCGGCGGTGCGCGTGATGGAGGCGCGGCGATGGAAATGAATCCCGACAAGAAAGCCGCTCCGGGCGGCGCCCCCCTGAGCGGCAGCGGCCGCTGGTCGATCCTCTGGATCGCCGGGATGCTGGCGATCTTCTTCGGCGAGCGCATGATCGGCTCCGGCTCCGCCCGCGGCGTCGCCACGGCGGGCGGCCTGGTGCTGGTGCTGGGCGCGCTGGTGGCCCGCTTCGTCCGGGCCGGCAAGGCGGCGCCCGATCGCCGCACGCTGGAGAGCCGGCTGCTGGTCCTTTACGCGGTCGGTCTGGGCGCGGTGTTCCTGTACGTGATCCAGTCGGATCTCTGGTCGTCCGCCTTCAACCAGCCGCTCGAGAAGAACTGGCCCAAGCTGTCCACGACGCTGGGCGTGCTGTGGCCGGTGGTCTGGGTCGCGGCGGCCTGGCCGATCCTGCTCGTCGAGCTCGCCTACGCCGAGATGGCGCGGGCTCCCCGGCTGGAGGTGCGCCGGATTCGCGCCGCCATGCTGTCGGGCTTCGGCGTGGCGGCGGTGCTGACCACCGCGTTCGCGTTCTCCTACGTCGCCTCCGAGCGCGACAAGAAGGCCGACCTGGCCTACTTCCGGACGTCGCGCCCGGGTGAGGTGACGCGCCGGATCGCGCGCAACCTGGATCAGCCGATCGAGGTCGCCGTGTTCTTCCCGGCGGCGAACGAGGTGCGCGACGAGGTCGACGACTACCTGAACGATCTGGCCAAGGAGTCGACGCAGCTCAAGATCACGCACTTCGACTTCGACATCGACCCGGTCAAGGCGAAGGAGTACGGCGTCACCACCAACGGGATCCTGGTGTTCGTCCGCGGCAGCAAGCACGAGCAGCTCGGCCTGCCCAAGGACATCGAGAGCGCCAAGTCCGCCCTCAAGACGCTGGACAAGGAAGTGCAGCAGCGGCTGCTGACGGTGGTGAAGCCGCCGCGCGCGATCGCCTTCACGCTCGGCCACGGCGAGCGCACCTGGGAGCGCGGCGAGACCGACACCGACAAGCGGCCGGGCGTCGCGATCCTGCGCGACATCCTGATCGACCAGACCTACAGCGTCCGCACGCTGAGCGCGGCCGACGGCCTGATGACCGAGGTGCCCAAGGACATCACGACGGTGGCGATCATCGGCCCGCGGAAGCCGTTCCAGCCGGCCGAGCTGGCGGCGATCAACCGCTTCATCGACGGCGGCGGCCGCGTGCTGATCGCGCTCGACCCCGAGAACGGCGTCGACATGCACGAGGTGCTGGGGCCGCTGAACCTCGAGTTCAAGGCGGAGCCGCTGGCCAACGAGCAGGTGTTCGCGCGCCGGCTGGAACAGAAGATCAGCGATCGGGCCAACCTGATCACGGCGACCTATTCGTCGCACCCGTCGGTCAGCACGTTGCAGCGCTTCGGACAGCGCGCGCCGATCGTGCTGCCCGGCGCGGGCTGGATCAACACCAAGAAGGACCGGACCGCGGCCATCCCGGTCGACGCGGCGATCAAGGCGCACTTCGCCACCTTCGTGGACAAGAACGGCAACTACACGCTCGACCCGGGCGAGGAGAAGCGCCAGTGGGAGCTGGCCGCGGCCGCGGTCAAGAAGGACGCCCGCGTGTTCGTGATCGCGGACTCCGACTGGTGCAGCGACGAGACCGTCAAGGTCGCCGCCAACGGCGGGCTGGCGCTGGACGTGATCCACTGGCTGATGGGCGACGAGGCGTTCTCCGGTCAGACCTCGACCGAGGCGGACGTCAAGATCGTCCACACCCGCAAGCAGGACGTCGCCTGGTTCTACTCGACGGTGTTCCTTGCCCCGGCGCTGGTGATCGGCGCCGGCATCTTCGTGACGCGCCGGTCGCGCCGCAAGCGCGGCGCGGGCAAGCAGGGCAAAGGCAAGAGCGGCGCCCCGCCCTCACCCACGCCGGCGCCGCCGCCCGCCGACGCCCCCGCCTCGGGAGGTGCGCAATGACCGGTCGTTCGCTGGCCGTACAGGGCGGGATCGCCGCGCTGGGCCTGGTCACGATGTACGCCACCTGGCAGCGGGAGCCGGAGCGCGCTCCCGGCGCCGTGACGGTCATCGACGCGAGCAAGTCCGACGTCACCCGCGTCCACTACGAGGACGAGAGCTCGACCGTCGATCTCACGCGCGGCAACACCGGCGATGACGCCGGGATCTGGCTGCACCTGGTGCAGAAGCCGAAGCCGGACCCCAAGCCCGACGTGAAGCCCGATCCGAAGACCGGCGTGAAGCCGGAGGTGGTGAAGCCGCCGCCCCCGCCGCCGCCGCGCGATCTGCCGGGCGCCGACAACGCCAAGCACCTCTACGAGCAGTTCGCGCCGCTCGTGTCGCTGCGCGCGTTCGGCGTCCTCGACGCGGCCAAGCTCAAGGAGCTGGGCCTCGACAACCCCAAGCGCAAGCTCGAGGTGACGGTCAAGGGCGACGTCCGTCGCTACGACATCGGACAGCCGGCGGTCCAGGCCGGAGGCGAATCGTTCCTGCGCGACACGCGCGACGGACGCGTCTACCTGATGCCGCGCAACATGCTGATGGACATGCAGAACGCCACCCACCTGGTGGACCGGCGCCTGCACGCGTTCGAGCCGGCCGACTACGATCGCGTCAAGCTGACGTCGGGCGGCAAGACGAAGGAGTACGTCGTCCTCGGGCGCGAGTCGCCGAAGACAGCCGGGCTGGCCTCGGCGAAGACGCCGGACAAGCGCGATCAGATGGCCAAGAACTGGAACGACGCGCTCTGGCGCCTCTTCCCGAGCGAGCTGCTCGGCAAGAGCGAGGAGCCGACCGGCGGCAAGGTCAACGTCGTCCTCAAGGTCGAGTACAGCGACGGCAAGAAGTCGGTCGGCTGGACCGAGATCGGCCGCGTCGACACCGCGAGCGGCGTCACCTCCGAGGACGCGGCGCCGAACGGCGAGCTCTACGCCCGCACCGAGCACACCGCCGGCTGGTCGAAGATTCCGTCCGGGGGCACGGTGGTCTCCGACGCGCAGAAGCTGATCGCCGCGCCGGACGGCGAGACCAAGAAGTAGGCCGTCCCCCGAAACGACAGCCACGTCCGGTCCGTAAGCTCGGGCGCTTGTTGACGTTCCGGGGGTCCCCGGGGAACAATCGTGCGGTGAAGCGCCCGCTCGCCCTGCTCGCCGCCGCAGCCGTGCTGGTCGTGGCGTGGTTCGGGTCGCAGGCCGTGGACGCCAACCGCGCGCGCACGGTGAAGCGCGAGGCAGCCCGGGCGGCGGAGACCGCCGGCATGCGCGCCACGGAGGCGCTGGCCTCGCACGTGCGTGAGCTGAAGCTCGAGGCCCAGAACGCGGCGGCCAACCCGCGGCTCGTCGCCGCGCTGCGCGGCAACGCCGACGCCGCCACGCTGCAGGACCTGTTCCGCACCGAGGAGTGGTGGGAGCCGTACCGCAACGCGTTCCGCGTCTACGCGGTGGCCTTCGAGGGCGACAAGCTGGACGTCATCGAAGGGATGAAGACCGCCGAGTTCGCGTCCGATCTGATCATCCGCGAGGCGCGCGAGCAGAAAGGCGCCGTGGCGGAGGTGGTGATGGGCAAGGGCTGGCCGTACGCGGCGGCGGCGGCGGCGGTCGAGCTGCCCGGCCGGCCGATCCCCGCGGTGCTGGTGCTGGCGAAGCCGATCGACGAGGCCGCGGTTCGCAAGCTGGCCGAGAAGGCGCGCGGCGGCGTGCTGCTGTCCGACGGGCAGCGGGCCGTGATCGAGGCCGGCCCGGAGCCCGAACGCGAGCAGCTGCGGGCGGCCGTCGGCTCCGAGACGCGCGGCCCGATCTACGAGAGCAAGGACGGCACCTGGGCGGCCGCGGTCGGCCCGCTGGTCCCCGGCCTCTGGCTCTGGACGTACGCCAGCGGCGCGGCGGCCGCGCACGACGCCGAGAGCGCCGCCGCCGCGCAGACGGCGGGCCTGTGGGTGGCGGCGGCCCTGGTCGCGCTGATCGTGCTGTTCGTCGGGCTGCGACGAAAGCCGGCCACGGCCCCGGCCACGGGCACGGGCGAGCTGATCGCCGAGGCGCCGGGCATCGATACGCGGACGGTCGGGGGCGTCTTCCGCAGCCGCCCCAACTTGAACGCGGGCGAGGGCGTGCCCGGGACCGGCTCGCAGCGCGCGCCCACGACGGGTGAGATGCCGGGCGAGGGGCTGGCCGCCACCGAGGTCCACCAGCGGGACGGCCGCCCGCGCCCCACCGCCGACGGCGTGCGCACGGTCAGCTTCGGCCGCTATCGCCTGATCGACCTCCTCGGTGAAGGCGGGATGGCGCAGGTCTACACGGCGGTCACGTTCGGCGCGGAGGGGTTCCGCCGCACCTTCGTGGTCAAGCGGCTGCGCGCGGAGCTGTCGCGCGATCCGGCGGTCGTCGCGCAGTTCATCGACGAGGCGAACCTCGGGTCGACGCTGGTGCACTCGAACATCATCCCGGTGTTCGACTTCGGCAAGGTCGGCGACGAGTACTACCTGGCGCAGGAGTACATCCTCGGCCGCGATCTCGGCCGGCTGGCCGCGCGCGCGATCGAGAAGCAGCAGCGCGCGCTGCCCGCGAGCGCGGTGCTGTACGCCGCCGCCGAGACCTTGCGCGCGCTCGAGTACGCGCACACCAAGCTGGGCGACAGCGGGCGGCCGCTCGGCATCGTCCACCGCGACGTCTCGCCCAGCAACATCCTGGTGTCGGCGCGCGGCGAGGTGAAGCTGTTCGACTTCGGCATCGTCAAGGCCGAAGGCCGCGTCACCAAGACCCAGCACGGCGTGGTGAAGGGCAACGTCAGCTTCATGTCGCCCGAGCAAGCCCGCGGCATCTCGGTCGACGGGCGCGCCGATCTGTTCTCGCTCGGGCTCGTCATCTTTTACTGCCTGACGGGCGAGATCCTCTACCAGGGCCAGACCACCTACGACCTGCTGGTCAAGGCCGCCACCGGCCCGGGCCCCTCCGAGCTGGCGCGCATCGCCGCCCTCCCCGCGCCGTGCGGGGAGATCGTGCGCAAGGCGCTGGAGATCGATCCGACCAGGCGCTTCCAGACCGCCGCCGAGTTCGGCGCCGCGCTGGCGCCGCACGTCGCGGGCGGCGCCGCCGAGGCGAGCGGGCTGATGAGCACCCTGTTCGGCGAGGACTTTCGCCTCGAGGAGAGCCGCTTCGCCGCCGCCATCCCCCCCAGCGAGCGCGCGCTGGACGCCCGCAACACGCGCGACCTCCAGAACCGGCGGCCGTGAGCACCTCCGCCGTCACGCCCCCGCAGTCCCCGCCCCCGGCCGGCGATCGCCCCGGGCTGCTGATCGCGCACGTCGGCCCCGCCGCGCCGGTGGACGAGGGCGCCGCCGTCTACCGGACAAGCCAGCCGTGCCGCGCGCTGGGCGAGCTGCCCGACGTCGCGGTGGTCAGCGGATCGATCCTGTCGCCCGGGCTGTTCGATTCGCGCGTGCTGCTGAACGCCGACGTGCTGGTGATTCACGACGTCACCGATCCCGACCTGCTCCCGATCGTCTCGGCGCGCCGCCGGCACCGCAAGCTGTCGGTCTACGAGATCACCCGGCACCTGTTCGCCGGCCCGCCCGCCACGCAGGCGCCGCCGCGCGCCCCCGATCTGGTCGAGCGCAGCCTGCGGCCCATGCTGGCGCGCCAGGCCGACTGCCTGCAGGTGTCGAGCGTCGCGCTGGACGCGCACTGCGCGGCGCTGAACCCGCGCCGCGCCGTGTTCCCCAATCAGCTGTGGGACACGCCGCCCCCGACGCCGGCGCGGCGCCCCGATCGCGTCGTCATCGGCTGGGGCGGGTCGCGCGCCCACCGCGACGATCTGCGCGCGGTGATCCCGGCGGTGGCGGGCGTGATGGAGCGGCACCCGGAGGTCGAGCTGGCGGTGATGAGCGACGCGGCCGTGCGGCCGCTGCTGGATCTGCTCCCGGCCGGGCGCACCTCCTACACGCCGTGGGGCTCGCTGGCCGCTTATTACCGGTTCCTCGAGGGGATCGACATCGGCCTCGCGCCGCTGGCCCCGACCGCCTACAACCGCTGCCTGGGCGACACGCGCTTCGTCGAGTACGCCGCCCACGGCGTGCTGGCCGTCTGCGCCGACCTCGAGCCGTACCGCGACGTCGTGCGCCCGGGCGAGACCGGCTACCTGTTCGCCGACGCGGCCGAGCTGGAGACGGTGCTGGAACGGGCGCTCGCCGAGGGCGAGGTGCGGGCGGCGATCCCGGCCCGGGCCGCGCGCTACGCGGCGGCCGAGCGCAGCGAGCGCCGGCACGCCAAGGACCGGCTCGGGTTCTACCTGTCCGTCGCCGCGCAGATGGGCTTCGACATCAAGGGCCGGCGCCGCCAGGAGTTCCCGCCCCCCGAGCTGCGCGACGAGCGCGCGGGCGTGACGACGTTCCCGGAGTCGCGCTACTACATGCTGGGCGCGGCCGAGGTCGAGCGGCTGCTCGAGGAGGGCCTGCGGCAGAAGGAGGCGGGCGAGATCGCGGAGGCGCGCCGCTGTTTCCTGGCGGCGGCGCGGCTGGCCCCGCGCAGCCACCTGCCGCCGCTGCTGCTCGGCGGCATCGAGCCGCCGGCCGCCGCCATCGAGGCGCTGTCGCGCGCCGAGACGCTGAACCCGATGTCGTGCCAGGCCGCCTACCTGCGCGGCGTGCGCCTGCTGGAGGTGGGCGACGCCGGCGACGCGGCCGCCGCGTTCGAGCGGGCGCGCGCCATCGCCCCCGGCTACGGCGCGCCCCAGGAGCGCCTGGGCATGCTGGCCGAGGCCGCCGGCCGCGTCGACGACGCGTGCCGCCTGTTCGAGGAGGCGGCCCTGCAGAACCCGGCGTTCGCGCTGCCGATCGCGCGGCTGGCCGAGATCGCGCAGAAGAGCGGCAAGATCGACAAGGCGGTCGGCCTGCTGGAGCGCATCCTCGCCGACGATCCGGACCTGTCGCTGACCAACTTCCTGGTCGGGCGCGTGTACGTCGAGCTGCACCGCTACCACCAGGCGCGCGTGCACCTGCTGCGCGCGATCGACGGTGCCGAGGACCGCCCCGCGGTGCTGACCGCGCTGGCGATGGCCGAGCGCGGCCTGGGCAACCACGACGCCGCCCAGATCGCCCTGGAAGAAGCGCGGCACTAAGGCGGCGCGCCCGCGGTGTGCGGTGTGCGATGTGGGTGTAAGGTCCCGCCGGCTGCGCCGTTCTACGGGCATCAGGGGTAGCATGGGCCCCCAGCGTTCGTGACCTTCGATGATCCCGCCTGGCTGGAAGAAGAGCGCCGATGCCTGCGCGAGCTGCGGCGCGGCGATCGCGCGGCGTTCACGCGCCTCTACGCCGCGTTCGCGCAGCCGCTGTTCGCGCGGGTATTGTTGCCCAGGCTCGGCGATCGCCAGGCGGCCGAGGATGTCCTGGCGGAGACCTTCCGGACAATGATCGAGAAGCTGGACCGATACGAGGATCGCGGCGGCAGCATCTGGTCGTGGATCGCCACCATCGCCGCCAACCGGGCCCGCGACCTCGAGCGCGAGCGCGCGCGGCGCGGGAAGGCGCTGCGCGGGTTCGCGCTGCTGTCGGCCCCGCTCTTCGAAGGCCACGCGCCCGGGCCCGCCGACGACGCGGGCGACGCCGCGCGCCTGCAAGCCGCGGTGGCGCGGGTGATGGACGAGATCAACCCGCGCTACCGGCGCGCGCTGACGCTGCGGTTCATCGACGATCGGCCGCGCGTCGAGTGCGCGGCGCTGCTCGAGGTGAAGGTCGCGACGTTCGACGTCCTCCTGCTGCGCGCGCTGCGCGCGTTCCGCGAGCGCTGGCAGGCGGCGACGGCGTCCGACGCGGCGGCGGGCGCGCCAGGCGCCGCGCGTATCCCGGTGACGGCATGAGAGACGACGACGAACAACCGGAGCAGCCGGAGCAGCCGGAGCAGCCGTCAGAAGACGAGCTGCGCGAGGCGGCCGCCCTGGCCGAGGCGCTGGAGGGCGGCCCCGCGACGGACGCGGCCGCCCCCGCCGTGCCGCCCGCGGACGCCGTCGAGACGGCCGCGCTGCTGCGGCACGCGCGCGCCCCGACCGCCGTGCCGCCCGCCCTGGAGCCGCGGGTCATGGCCGCGGCCGCCGCGGCGCTCGAAGCCCGGCGCGCCCGCGGCCGCCGCCGCGCGCGGCTCTGGATCGCGACGTCGCTGATCGCGCCTGCGGCGGCCGCGGCCTGGCTGCTGTTCGCGACCTCGGCGAGCCGCCACGCGGCGGTGTCCGCCCTGCCCCCGCCCGCGCCGACCGCGGACCTGCTGGCCGCGCAGGCCGAGGCGACCCGCGGCGGC
>DATBHU010000088.1:0-2731 GCA_036557265.1 Polyangia bacterium | reverse complement strand
GGTCTCGAGATACGGGTCGCCGTCGATCACCTGCACCAGGGCCGACGGCGACGAGCAGCGGGACGGGCAGCGGGCCGCGCGCCCGCAGACGATGCACCGCCCAGCACGCGAGGCGCAGCAGGGCGCGGTCGCAATAGCCGGGCGACGCGGGCGTCAGCATCGCGCGTGTCAGGCGGCCGGCGTGAACACCCCTCGTCGTCGCCCGCGCCGTGGTAGACGCGTCCATGACGACCGCGCCCGTCGAAGAAGCAGACCTCCCGCCGTTCACCAACATGCGCGCCCGCTGCGCTCGCTGCGGGAACCGCCGCCTGATCCGCGTGAACTTCGATCGTGACTGTGCCGAGGCGCGCGGCGATCACTTCCACCGCGCCTGCTCGTGCGGGCATCGCTGGGTCGAGCGCTGTAGCGCGTAGCAGCTTCGGGCGTTCTTAGTTACCGGCGGGGCGGCCGCGCTCGAGAGCCAGCGCGGCCTGGCGGCGAAGGTCGTCGAGCGCCGGCTCGAGCGGACCGACAATGGATGTGGGCTAGGTGTATTCCATCCACGTATCGGGGCCCACGGGAGTCACGCCCACTAGGGAAGCTCTGCACAGGTGCTCGTGCAGAGGCTGATGATTGGCTGAGTCATGAATCGGTGCCTGTCGAAGCGGGAGTTGGCCGTGTCGTCGCGGCCCGCGAGCCCCGCCGTGCCGCTCCCGCTCGGGCGGCAGGCCTCACCGGACGCACGTCGGCTCGGGCGGCAGCAGCTGGCGGCGGACCATGTAGAGGTTGGCCAGCGCGAACAGGCTGAAGGCGCGCGCCAGGTTCTTGGCGATGCCGCGATACCGGACCTTGGCAAACCCCCACAGCCGCTTGACCACGTGGAACGGGTGCTCGCCGCGGGCGCGGGTCCGCGACCGCGCCCGATTGATGGCGCGCCAGCGCGCGCTCAGCGGCCGGCGGGGGCTGGCGGCGCGCCGATTCACCCGATACCGCACGCCCCGGGCCTCCAGGGCCTGCCGATCTCCTTCCTTCCAGTACGCCTGGTCGCCGTAGAGCACGTGCTCCGCGCCGTGCAGGAGCTGCGGCAGCTGGGTGATGTCGGCGACGCCCGCATGCGTCGCGGTCAGGCTGTGGACGCGCCCCTTGGGGTCGGTCCCCACGTGCAGCTTCATCCCGAAATGCCACGCGTTCCCCTTCCGCGTCTGCTTCATCTCGGGATCGCGCGCCTGGGCCGCATTCTTGGTCGAGCTGGGCGCGGCGATGATCGTCGCATCCACGATCGTCCCGCTCTGCAGCAGCAGCCGCTTCGCGGTGAGCAGCTCCTTGACGGCCTCGAAGATCGCCGCGGTCAGCCGGTGCTGCTCCAGCAGGTGGCGGAAGCGCAGGATCGTCGTCTCGTCCGGCACCACGTCGTCGCCGAGCTCGACCCGGGCGAACCGCCGCATAGCCTCACTGTCGTAGATCGCGTCCTCCGCCTGCAGGTCGGAGAGATTGAACCACTGCTGCAGGAAGTAGATCCGCAACATCTTCTCAAGTCCCAGCGGCTGCCGGCCCTGGCCGGCCTTCGGATAGTATGGCGCGATCAGCGCAAGCAGCTCGGCCCACGGGATCACGGCATCCATCTCAGCGAGGAACCGCTCCCGCCGGGTCACCTTTCCCTTCTGGCTCCACGCGATCCCGGCGAACGTCCGCTGCTCAGCCATCCCCACCCTCCCGACGCCGTCGCTCGACGCACGCCTCTTCTACCACATCGAGCGACTTACGCAGAGCTTCCCTAGCTGCGGAGTGGCCGGGTCTATAACGGTCCATGCGACCAGGAACCGAGTGATATGGTCCTTCTTCCAGATGTCGCGGTAGACGATCTTCCCGAAGCACACCAGCGTGGCTTTGCGTGCGGCACAGAGTCGCGCCTCTTCCTCCGTGACGGTAAAGCCGGTCCGCTCGCTGTGGTGCCCGTTTACAGCCACGCTCAGGCCGGTGATCCCCGAACCGCTGTTGAAGATGAACTCCTCCGGATACGGCGGCTCGACTGGCAGTCCCTCCGGAAAGACACGGAGCGCGTAGCTTCGGCTGAGGATGAAGGCCGGGGTGCGCCCGCAGTTCATGGCGTGAACCATGACCGATATCGGCTTCGGATACGACGTGTCCAGCGTCAAGAATATCGGCGTATCGACGGTCACCAGCACCCAGGGGCGTTCCAGGGGAGGTGACGGTGCCTTCCGCCATGTCAGCCTGTCGATCCATCGCCTGGAGCTGCTGGGCGGCAACATCGGCTTGTCGACGGATTGCCATGAGCTGCCAGGTCGCAACGACGGTGTACGCGATGGTGGCAACTGCGCTGACGACCGGGGCGTTCGCGACTAACCACTCGACCACTGCCGCACCTCCATCCACCATCCTCGGCCCCAGATCGCCCGCAACTGCGTCACCTACCAACCTAGCCCGTTGCCATCTCGTTGCCATCCAGACACGTCGAAACGGGTTTCTTGGCGTCGGAACCGGTTTGAACCGGTCCGAACGACAGCGGGCTAAGGTTGCGGCATCACACCGAAATCCGCGGAATTACTGAGTGCGCCCAGGGTGATTCGAACACCCGACCTTCTGATTCGTAGGTGTCGGCGCACGTCGCCATCCGTCCTCATTCGACGCAATCCGCCGTCTTTTCGCGGTCGCTGTCCATGCTGACGTGGGATGACGGGAGCCACGGTCGGATGGCGTGGTTACCGGGTGGTTACCGATCAAGCCACAACCG
>DATBHU010000087.1:0-6728 GCA_036557265.1 Polyangia bacterium | reverse complement strand
TTCTGCGGTCACCGGACGCCTGCTCGTCGACGGGAATCTCGTCCGCGGCGCGGTCGTGATCGAGGACGGGCGGATCGTGGAAGTTCGGATCGCCGGCGCCGGCGACGCCGCTGCGCTCGGCGCGTTGCCGTCGCCGCGCCTCGACGCGGAGATCGTCTCGCCGGGGCTGGTCGACCTGCAGGTCAACGGCGCCTTCGGTCTGGAGGTGGGCGGCGACGCGGCGTCGCTGCGGGCGCTCGCCGCGCGCCTGCCGTCGACGGGCGTGACGACGTTCCTGCCCGCCGCGGTCAGCGCGGGCCCGGCCGACTACCGGGCCGTGGCCGCCGCGTTCGCGGCCGCGCGCGACGCCGCCGGCGCGCGCATGCCGGGCCTCCACCTCGAGGGGCCGTTGCTCGCGCCCGCGCGCGCGGGCGCGCACCGGGGCGACGCGATCGCCGCAGCGGCGGCGACGCTGGACGACGTGCTGGACGATCTGCTCGCCGCGCGCGCTCTCCGGCTGGTGACGCTGGCGCCGGAGCGCCCGGGCGCGCTCGCGCTGATCGCGCGGCTGCGTGACGCCGGCGTCGTCGTCAGCATCGGGCACACGGACGCCACCTTCGAGCAGGCGGTGGCGGCGCTCGACGCGGGCGCGACGCTGGCGACGCACCTCTACAACGCGATGTCGCCGCTGCGCCACCGCGCGCCGGGCGCGGTCGGTGCGGCGCTGGCCGACGATCGCATGACCGTCATGCTGATCGCCGACGGCGTGCACGCGCACCCGGCCGCGCTGAACGTGGCGCTGCGCGCCAAGGGGCCGGAGCGCGTCGTGCTGGTGACGGACGCGATGGCGGCGGCGGGCGCGCCGCCCGGGCGCTACGCGCTCGCGGGGGCGGAGGTGATCTCCGACGGGCAGGCGGCGCGGCTCGGCGACGGCACGCTGGCGGGGTCGACGCTGACGATGGATCGCGCGGTGCGCATGATGGCCGGTCTCGGCGGCGCGCGCCTCGAGGACGCGCTGGCGATGGCCAGCGGCGTGCCTGCCGCCGCGATCGGCCTCGCCGACGCCGGCCGCATCGCCGTCGGGCGGCGCGCCGATCTCGCGCTCTGGTCGGCGGCGATGGAGGTGACGGCGACGCTGGTGGGCGGCGCGGTCGCGTTCCGCGCGGATTCGCAGTAGCCTCGCAGCAGCTAGCTTCGTGGAGGTCGCTTCGATGAAACGGTTCGCGCTGTCGTGGTCGTGGCTTGCGATGGTCGGTCTTGCCTGTTCGGGGGGCCAGGGTGGTCCGGACGGCGGCGGCGCCGCCGGCGGTCAGGCGGCGGGTAGCGCGGGTAGCGGCGCGCGCGGCGGCGCGAGCGGCACCACCGGCGTGGGCGGCACCACCGGCGTGGGCGGCACCACCGGTACGGGTGGCACCACCGGCACCGGCGGCACCACCGGCGCGGGCGGCAGCGCGGGCGGCAGCGGCGGCGCGGGCGGCAGCGGCGGCGCGGGCGGCAGCGGCGGCGCGGGTGGCAGCGGCGGCGCGAGCGGCGGCGCTTCTGGCGCGAACGGCGGCGGGGGTGCCGGCGGGCGAGGTGGCGCCGGCGGAACCGGCGGCGCGAGCGGGAGCGGCGGCGCGGCGGGCGCGAAGGGCGGCGCGGGCGGGAGCGGCGGCGGCGCGGGCGCGAAGGGCGGCGCGGGCGGCAGCAGCGGCGGCGCGGGCGGGAGCGGCGGCGTCGCGGGCGGGAGCGGCGGCACATCGGGCGCCGGCGGCTCGTCCGGCGGCAGCGGGGGCGCCGGCGGCTCGAGCGGTCCCGTTCACGTCACGTCCGACCGTGCGCTGCCCAACGTCCAGATCGTCTCGCTGCTCGTCGCGGTCGACAACCAGGACACCGCGGTGGTGGTCGGTCCGTCGGCCGCCAGCGACACCGATCCCGGACCGCGCATCGACTGGATCCCGCGGCAGGGCTCGCCGCGCAACGCGACGTTCGCGAACGCCGTCACGCCCAGCGCGATCGCCGTCGACGGGTCGCGCAACGTCTGGCTGGCGGGGCAGCTCTATCGCGCGGTCAGCTTCGGCGGCCCCACGCTGCAGCCGATCGACGCCGGCTACTACCTGGTGCGGCTGAATCCGGACGGCAGCCAGGCCTTCGGCAAGGCGGTGACGCGCGCGGCGACCACCTTCGTGCACGGCATGGCGGCCGACGCGCAGGGAAACATGTACGTCGTCGGCGAGCGGTACACGACCGCGAGCCCGTTCACCGACAACGTCTTCGTCACCAAGTTCTCGCCCGACGGCGACGAGATCTACAACCGCGAATTCCCCGGCCAGGACACCGCGGCCTGGGCCAACGACGTCGCGGTCGCGCCGAACGGCGCCCTCTTCATCGTCGGGACCCACAACGCCCCGGTCCAGTTCGGCAACACGCTGCTGACGCTGCCGGCGACGTCGATCGACAGCGGGTTCGTCGCGGCGCTGGATCCCGACACGGCGGCGCCGAACTGGGTGATGGGCTTCGGCGGTCCCGACTTCGACGTCGGCAACTCGATCGAGGTGACGGCCGCCGGCGCGCTGCGCATCTCCGGCCTGGTCAGCGGCGCGGCGATGGTTGGCGGCGTCACCGTCCAGGCCCACGCGATCGGGTCGCCCTTCGTCGCCGAGCTGTCGGCGACGGGCAGCGCGAACTGGGTGAAGGTGATCGACGGCGAGGGGATCGTCTTCGCGGCCGACACCAACGCCGCCGGTCACACCTTCGCGGTCGGCTATCTGCAGGGCACGAACAAGGAGACGTTCGTCGCCGACGTCGGGCCCGACGGCAGCGCGATGCTGCCGCTGCGGACGACCATCGCCGACGACACCAACGGCGCCAACTTCGCCGCGGCCGATCGCCACGGCGGCGTCTGGGTCACGGGCGACTTCAAGGGGACGGTCGACTTCGGCCTCGGCCCGCTCGACGCCGGCGGCGCCGACACGTTCGGCAACTTCCTGCTCCACCTCGAACCCTGAAGGGGCCGACGATGAGGAGGTGCGCGCTCGCGTGGTCGTGGCTCGCGATGGTCGGCCTCGCCTGCTCGCGCGGCGAGCTGCAGCGGAACGACGGCGGCGCCGGCGGCGGTCAGCTGGCCGGCCTGGCCGGCGGGACGGGGAGCGGCGGCGACGGCGCGCCTGCCGGCGCGGGGGGCGGCCCGGGTGGGAGCACCGGCGACGCCGGCCACAGCGGCAGCGCGGGGATCTCGGGTGGAGGCGGCGTCGGCGGCGGCGTGGCCGGGGCGGCCGGCGCGCGCGGCCCGACGGTCCAGGTCACGTATGACGTGTTGCTGCCCCAGGCCTCGATCGCGTGGCCGATGGTCGGGGTCGACGATCAAGACACGGCGGTGGTGGTCGGTCCCCGGGTCACGAGCGAGATCGATCCCGGCCCGCAGGTCGACTGGATCCCGCGCCAGGGCCCGGGGCACAGCGCCATCTTCCCGAACGCGCTCACGCCCAGTGTGCTCGCCGTCGATCCCTCGGGCGCCGTCTGGCTCGCCGGGCAGCTCTACCGCGCGGTCGACTTCGGCGGTACGACGCTGCAGCCGGTGAACGACGGGTACTACCTGGTTCGCCTGAACCCCGACGGCAGTCTGGCCGTCGCCCGCGCGGTCGCGCGGCCCAGCCTGGTCACCGTCTACAACGCGACCACCGACGCGCAAGGGAATGTCTACGCCGTGGGCGAGGTCTACACGGCGGGCTCGCCGCCGATCGCCAGCGTCTTCGTCACCAAGTTCTCCCCTGCCGGCGATGAGCTCTTCAACCGCGAGTTCGCGTGCCAGGGAACCTCCGCCTACGCCGCCGACGTCGCGGTCGCGCCGAACGGTGACCTGTTCATCGTCGGCACCTACGGCTACCCGCTGCAGATCGGGAGCGCGCTGCTCCCTCTGCCGTCGTCTTCGCTCGGAAGCGCCTTCGTCGCGGCGCTCGATCCGGGCACGGGGGAGCCGCGCTGGGCGACCCGCATCGGCGGGATGACGTTCGACGTCGGCAACGCGATCAGCGTGACCAGCACCGGCGCCCTTCGCGTCGCGGGCATGCTGAGCGGACAGGCGACCGTCGGCGGGCTCCTCACCCGCGGCACCAACGACGGATCGCCGTTCGTCGCCGAGCTGACGCCCACCGGCGCCGGCAACTGGGTGACGATCATCGACGGCACCGGCATCGTCTTCGAGGCCGACACCAACGCCGCCGATCACACGTTCGCCGTCGGGTACGTGAAGCAGACCGCCACGACCAACCAGACCTTCGTCGCCGACGTCGCGGGCGGCGTCGCCAGGCTGGCGCTGCGCGCGCCCGTCAGCGGCCAGGCCGGCGGCGCCCAGTTCGTCGCCGCCGATCGGCACGGCGGCGCCTGGGTCACGGGCAGCTTCGCGGGGGTCATCGACTTCGGCCTCGGCCCGCTCGACGCCGGCGGCGCCGACATGCTCGGCAACTTCCTGCTCCACCTCGAGCCGTAGATATTCCCTCGGCCCGCGAAGCGGGAGAGGGGCCGCTAGTGGATCCGGCTGGCGTGCGGAAGCCCGCCGAGGATCTCCGCCTCGCGCGCCGCCAGCGCGCCGATCCGCGCGTCACCCTCGGCGGCCGGCAGCAGCGGGCGCGCCAGCTCCACGAAGATCTCGGCGTGGCGCTCCTCGGCCGTCGCCAGCGCGCCGTAGAAGTCCGCCAGCTCGCCCTCGCCCGCCCGCGCGAAGCCGCGCGCGAGCAGCCCCAGCCGCTCGTGCGAGCGCGCCTCGATGAACGCCGCCACCAGCAGGGCGTCGAACAGACGCTCGGGCTCGCGCCCGCGCACCTCGGCGAGCAGCGCGCGCGCGTAGCGGTTCGGCGTGTCGGCGCGCGGCGTCCAGCCGCGCCGCGCCAGCAGCGCCCCGACCTGGACGACGTGGCTGGTCTCCTCGTGGGCGAGCCGCCCCAGCTTGTCGACGGACGCCCCCCGGTGCGGGTAGCGCCGCACCAGCGACAGCGCGTTCTCGGCCGCCTTGCGCTCGCAGTGCAGGTGGTCCGACAGCAGCGCCTGCAGATCGGCGGTGCTCGCCTGGAACCAGCGCGGGTGGGTGGATGACAGCAGCAGCACGGCGACGGGAGTCTAGTCGCACACCGGCCCGATTTCTAAGGTCACAGGTGGTGCCCTCAGTCGGCCGAGGTGATCGCAAGTTGCGATCACCTGCCGCCGAGCAGCATGCTGCCGAACAGGCTGGCCAGGCCGGCGCCGAGCGCGTAGAGCGATTCGCCCGCGATCAGGCCGCCGCCCACCAGCGAGGTCGTGCTCATGTCGGCCGGGAGGCCGTCCGCGCTCTCCGGCTCGTGCGGGGTCGGCCGCGTCGACGCGTCGGCCCGCTTGCGTGACAGCAGCGAGCCGGCCACGCCGCCGCTCGCGAACCAGAGGCTGACGGTCAGCTCCAGGAAGCCGCCCGTCGACGACGCGTACGGGCTCGCCAGGACGATCGCGTCGACGATCCAGCCGATCGCGAAGCCGAGCGTGCCCGACGCGATGAAGCGCTGGTAGCGCGGCGACGCCGCCAGCATGCGCCGCCCGACCGCGATGACGATGCCGATCGCGACGCCGATCGCCAGCGCCTTCAGCTGGTAGCCGGCCAGGTGGCCGATGCCGCGGATCGCGCCGACCAGCTTGTAGGTCATGGCCGATTGCCAGATGCCGACGTTCGCGTCGGGGTGCGCGAAGGTGTCGATGTTCAGCACGGGCTTCGTGCTCATGAAGAACCGCGCCAGCGCGACACACAGCACGGAGCCCATCGCGATGCCGGCGGCCTGGTAGCGGAACTGGATGGCGCGCTTCGAGCCCAGCCGCCAGCCGGTCGATCGATCCTGCTGCATGTCGCAGCCGACGATGGTCGAGGCGAGCAGCACGCTCGCCGCCATCATCGCGACGATCGGGTCGCGCAGGCCGATCGCCGACATCAGGAGCACGGTGACGACGAACGCGCTCGAGATCGGATTCCAGTCCGAGATCCCCTGCGAGATGCCGTTGATGAACACGAACAGGAACACCAGCGCGATCGCGAACAGCACGTAGCCGAGCGGCTGCCCGAGCAGCAGCGTCGCCACCAGGACGAGGGCCAGCCCCCACCCGGCCACCCAGGCCGCCAGCCGGCCCGTGCTCAGGCCGCCCGACTGCACGGCCGGCGCGGGCGCCGCGCTGCGAGCGCGCATGCGCCGCACGGCCTCGACGGCGATGAAGGTGAGATCGACGATGCCGGCGCTGAAGATCATCGCCAGGCCGACGAGAAACCCGACCTTGCGGAACGGATCCTTCGCGCCCAGCACGCCGATCGCGCGCAGGTGCGGCGTCAGGAAGTAGCCGATGCCCGCCATCACGGCGGCGGGGACGCCGATGCGCGAGCCGACGATCAGGCCGGCGCCGAACGTCGACGCCGAGGCGGTCGACCCCATCGCCACCACCGCTTCGCCCGTGCCCCGGAGGACGCCGAAGCGGCCGAGCGACAGCACCCACTGGCCGAAGCTGCGCAGCAGCCCGACCTTGCCGGCCAGCCAGCCGAAGAAGCGCGCGAACAGCGCGAGGTGCTCGAGCAGCGCGGCGACAGCCAGGCCGGCCGCCGTGCCGCCGCCCAGGCGGCCGATCGATCGGCGCAGCAGGCGCGGGTCGGTGAGCGCGCGCAGGATGTTGGCGACCGCGTGTCCGGACGGGTACTCGAGCTGCAGCCGATCGACGAGGATCGGCGTGTACAGCATGCCGACGCCGATCCCGAACATGCCGATGCA
>DATBHU010000086.1:0-10161 GCA_036557265.1 Polyangia bacterium | reverse complement strand
GCGGCATGGCCTGAACCTATCACCGGCCCTTCGAGCGGCGGCGGCCCCTCGGGCAGCGGCGCGCGCGTCCAGGCGGGCAGCGCGCCGACGATCGCCGCCAGCGGCACGCCCAGGCGGCGGGCGCGGCGCAGCTGGTGCGTCCGCCAGATTGTATAGAGGACGGGCAGCACCTCCAGGGTCAGGAACGCGCTGGTCGCCAGCCCGCCCAGCATCGGCGCGGCGACGCGCTTCATGATCTCCGCGCCCGCGCCGTCCGCCCACAGCAGCGGCAGCAGACCGGCCGCCATCGTCGTCACCGTCATGATCTTCGGGCGCAGGCGCCGCACCGTCCCTTCGGCGTGCGCGGCGACGATGTCGTCGCGCGTCTGGATGCGCCCTTCGCGCGCGCGGCGGTGAAACGCTTCGTCGATGTAGACGACCATCACGACGCCCGTCTGCATCGCCAGGCCGACCGTCGACAGCAGCCCGACCCACACCGGCGCCGACAGCGGATAGCGCAGCAGGAACAGCGTCCAGAAGCTGCCCACCAGCGCGAACGGCACGGAGACGAGCACGATCAGCGCTTCGGTCAAGCTGCGGAACTGAAGATAGAGGAGGCCGAGCATCGACAGCGCGACGAACGGAACGATCCAGGCGAGCCGGCGCTGGCCGGCGGCCATCAGCTCGTATTGACCGGTCCATTCGATGCGCTCGCCCGGCCGCAGGTGGATGCCCGCGCCCTGGCGGGCGTCCGCCAGCGCGCGCCGGCCGCCCGCCACGTAGCTGGCGACGTCGGCGCCGGGCTGCAGATCGACGTAGACGTAGGCGCAGAGCTCGCCGTTCTCCGTCCGGATCGTCGCCGGCGCGGTGACGTAGGACGGATGCCCGAGCAGGCCGAGGGGCACCGGTTGTCCGGCCCGGGAGCGCACCGTCACCTCGCGCAGCTCGTCGGCGTCCTCGCGCTTCATGGTCATGTCGGGCAGCACCCGGAACCGGTAGGACTGCTTGCCGTGCGGCGGCGCCGCGCCGGCGTGCCCGTGCGCGTGATCGAAGGGAACGAAGCGCCGGGAATGGCGGGCGCTGCGGAAGGCGGCGTTCTGCCAGGAGAGATCGCCGACCTGGCCGCCCGCGATCACCAGATCGGCGGTCGCGCGCGCCAACTCGGAATCGACGTCGTGGCGGGCGAGCGCGGCGGGATCGGGCTCGAACGTCAGCCACGGCTCGCCGCCCAGCGACTCGAACACGGCGCTGCGCGTCCCCGGCAGCGCCGCCGCCCAACTCTGCAGCGCGGTGCCGAGCGCGTCGAGCCGGGCCGGATCGGCGGCGACGACGCGGATGCCGATCGGCGTGCGCACGCCGTCGGTCGACATCATGTCCATGCGCGCGCGCGCCGGCGCGGTCCAGGCGCCGGTCCAGCCCGGCAGCCGCGTCGCCTCGTCGAGCTTCTGGACGAGCGCGGCGGTCGTCTCGGCCGTCCTCTCGGGCCAGCCGAGAGCGAGGAGGCGGCGCAGCGGCGCGGGCGCCCAGCGGGAGTACCAGCGATCGCGCCAGACCTGGGGCCACGCGGCGCGCGGCGCGAGGCGGATCGTCACCTCCGCCATCGAGTAGGGCGCGGGATCGGTGGCGGTGTCGGCGCGGCCGACCTTGCCGAACACGGCGGCGACCTCGGGAAACGCGGCGAGGGTCTGGTCGAACTTGCGCAGCTGCACCGCCGCCTCACCCGCCGACACGCCCGGCAACGTCGTCGGCATGAACAGCAGATCCCCCTCGTCGACCCGGGGCAGGAACTCGCCGCCCAGGCGGGTGACGATGGGCAGGCAGGAGGCGACCGCGAGCGCGGCCGTCAGCAACGTCACCGCCGGCTGCGCCAGCGCGAAGTGCACGAACGGGCGGTAGATCCGCACCAGCCGGCGCGTGATCGGGTTGTCGAACTCGGGGCGGACGCGCCCCCGCAGCAGGCGGTCGCGCAGCGCGGGCGCCAGCGTGACCGCCACGATGGCCGCCGCCGCGATGACCAGCGTCTTGGTGACGGCGAGCGGGCGCAGCAGGCGGCCGGTCTCGCCCGAGAACGCGAGCACCGGGAGGAAGCTGAGCGCCGTGATCAGCAGCGAGGTCAGGATGGCGGGGGCGATCGTCCCCGCCGCGGCGATGATCGCGCGCCGCCGCTCGCCGCGCGACGCCCCGGCGCCCAGCGCCTCCAGGCGGCGGTGGCAGGCTTCGAGCGCGACGACGTCGGCGTCGACCGCCATCCCGAGCGCGATGCCGATGCCGCCCAGGCTCATGATCGTCGCCGACACGCCGAAGAGGCGCATGCCGGCGAACGTCAGCAGCACGACGATCGGCAACGACACCAGCGGGGCGAACGCGCTGCGCGCGCTGAGGAGGAACATCAGCACGACCAGCACCACCACCGCGACCTCCTCGCCGAGCGCGCGCAGCAACGTCCGCTCCACCCGGTTGGCGAGGTCGAGACGATCGTAGACGGTGACCACGTCGACGTGGGCCGGCAGCCGGGGCCGCAGCTCGGCGAGCTTGCGTTTGACGCCCTCGATCACCGCCCGCGGATCGGCGCCCCGCTTCGCGACGACGATGCCGCCGATGGTGGCGGGGCTGCCGCCGAAGTCGGCGATCCCGATCGGCATGTCGGGGGCGATGACGGCGTGGGCGACGTCGCCGATCTTGAGCGGCTGATTCTTGTCCGGCGGGCGCGGGGCCTTGTCGGGGAGCACCACCTCCACCGAGACCGATCCGGGCGGCGGACCGCTGTCCTGCCCCGGCGGGCGCGGCAGCAGGCGCGGCGGCGCGGCGTGGCCAGCGGCCCCCGCCGCGAGCGGGGCGTGGCGTTGATGGTCGCCCGTGAGCGGCAGCGTCTCGATCCGCTGAACGTCCGGATCGCCGCGGGCCTCGCCCCGGACCGCCGCGACGATGTCGCTGAACGCCACCCCGCGGGCGCGCATCTGATCCGGCTCCGATTCGACGAACAGCCCCTGCGCGATCTCGCCGACCGACACCACCTCGGCCACGCCCGGGACCGCCTCGAGCGCGGGCCGCAGCAGCTCCTCCTGCACCGGCCGCGCGATGGGGACGGGAGACCTGCGGTTCGAGTCGACAAGCGCGTACTGGAAGACCCACCCGGTGCTCGACGCCGGCGGGCCGATCTGGAGGCGAACGTTCGCGGGAAGACGCCCGCGCAGGTTGGCCATCCGGCCCACGATCTCCCGCCGCCCCGGCTCCAGGTCGCGCGAGCCGCCGAACACCACGTCGACGTAGCCCATCCCCGCCATCGACAGCCCGCGGACCGCCGTCGCGCCGGGGATCGACTTCAGGGAGTCGGTCAGCACCTGGGTGATGCGCGTCGCGACCTCGGTGGCCGGGTGCCCCATCCAGTCGACGACGATCCCGACCTGCGGATCGGAGAGATCGGGCACCGCGTCTCGCGCCAGCGCGCGGCGCGCCCACTCGCCGCCCAGGCCGACGATCGCCACCACGACGAGCACGAGCCCGCTGCGGCGGGTGCACCATCTCACGAGCCGCGAGATCATCGCGTCACCTCCGCGGGGTTGCCGTGCGAGGCCTGCAGGCGCCGCTCGGCGTCGAGGAAGAAGGCGTCTCCGCCGATCACCTGCTCCCCTTCCGTCAGACCCGAAAGCACCACGATGGCGCCGAAGCGGTCGCTGACGAGGCCCGCCCCGTAGCCCGAGTCGAGGATGCGGCCGAGCCGGACGTCGCGCCGCATGAACACGTGACCGCCCGGCGGCGCCGCCAGCACGTAAGCCCCCGTGCCCGCGTAGAGCACCGCGCTCGCGGGCACGACCAGCAGCTCGCGCGGGCGCGCGCGCAGCTCGAGCCATCCCGTGTCCCGGTCGGCGGGCGCGGCCGCGCGCGCCGAGCGTTCCACGGCGAACCGCACCCTGACGGTCGAGGGGTCCCAGGGGCTCGTCGCCTCTGCGCGGCGGCGGACCGGGATCCCGTTCCTGCCCGTCACCGTCCCGAAGAACAGCGCGCCCTCGTCCGGCGCGAGGCCGATCAGGTCATCCTCATGCAGCACCGCCGTGACGTCGCCGCCGGCGCCCAGCCACGCCGGCGCGCGCACCAGCTGCGTGACGATCTTGCGCGTGACGGTGTCGATCGTACCGCTCCGTTCGCTCTCGGCCTGACTCCTGCCACCCCCGGCCCGCTCCAGCGCCATCCGACAGATGGGGCACTCGCCGGGCACCGGCGAGACGACGTCGGGATGCATCGGGCAGACGTAGCGTTCGCCGGTGCCCCGATCGGCGGCCGCTCGCTCGCGATCGCGCGCGTGGGCGAGGCTGAAGCTCGCCACGACGGCGAACGCCCCCAGGCCCAGCAGCGCCAGCCGCGCGGCCAGGACCAGGGAGGTCGTCTTTCGCAACGCCGGCACGTCGCGCCTCCGCGTCAGGGCAGCGCGGAGGGTGGCCGCCCTCTCGGTATTTGCCGGACCGAGAGAGCGGCCACTTCCGAACCCCAGCTGGTGTTGCCCCCAGACACCGTCAGGCTCCGTGTCACCACGCCGCGAACGCGGCGAACGCGTTGTTGCCGGCTGACACCTGGATGCAGTAGCCGTCGTTGCGCATGGGCGGCAACGGGTAGTTCCAGTTGCCGTTGAGCGGCTCGGGTCGGCCGTTGATCGTCAGCGACTTGCCCGCCGCGAAGCTGCTGCTCTCGCCCTGGAACAGGCGCGAGGTGGTCTCGAAGCAGCTCGCCCCCGCGCCGAGATTGCCCGACTGGAAGTTGCTTCCGTCGGCGACGCTGAAGCGCGTCGGGTTGTTGCACAGGCCCGAGCAGGGCGTAGCTTGCTGCGGCTGGCAGAACGACAGGCACGGCTCGATCTCGGCCAGGCAGGTGGCGTCGTTGCCGGCCTGACCGTCGGCGCGGCACTGGACCGCGGTCGGGTTCGAGCTGCCCTGACAGAACTGCGCCAGCTGCGCGCAGGCCGTCATGGGCAGCGTCTGCCACAGGCTCGGGTTGGCGGCCGGGGTCTGGCCGTTCGCGGACTGGAACACCGAGCGCGCCGCGAAGAGCTGCCCGTTGAACGTCACGCGGTCGTTGGCCGCGTACCGGATCTGGGGCTGCCAGCTGCCGTCGTTGTTGTTCACGCGGTCCCACAGGTCGAACCGCGTGTTGGGCGTCTGCCCCGCCGCCGCCGTGAACGCCGCGCGCGCCCGGTAGTCCACGTTGTTGAAGGCGATGACGTTGCCGGCCTTGTAGGCGGTCCCCGCCTTCCACGCCCGCACGACGGCGAGCGTGCGCATCATGTCGTGGTCCTCGTGACCGACGATGTGGCAGTGCCACACGTAGCCGGGCCCGGTGACGTTGTCCGGGAAGGACGACGGATCGATCGAGTACTGGTTCACGCCCGGCGTCGAGGTGGTCACCTCCTGCGGCGCCCAGCGGACCATGATGCGCGTGATGAAGCCCGGATCCGTCTGGATGGTGTCCTTCCAGCCGGTCTCCACGGGCCGGGGCGGGACCGCCGGCCCCGTGAAGTACGGCGCGGGGTCGACCACGATCGGGCGCGAGACGGGCATGTGGCCGTTGATGAGGTGCCACTGCTTGACGTAGCTCGCGTCGTCGAACGGCTGCCGGTTGATGACCTGGAACTCCAGCAGGTGGATGTGGATCTGATGGAACTGGTGATCGGGATCGTCCTCGTCGCCGCCCGTGATGTTGACGAGGTCCCACTCCTCGGTCGACCCGACCTCCGGGTACTCGGTCGTCGGCGTCGTGAACTCGAGACCGTCGAGCGCCCGCTGGTTGCAGTTCACGGATTGTCCGGCGCAGACGTCGTCGTCGCCGACGCGCAGGTCGCTGAACGTGCGCAGGATCTTGATCCGGGTGGGCGCGTCCGCCGTCAGCACCGGCTTGGCCGGGAACAGCGCCGGGTTGAGCGCCGGCGGATGCGCCGGCGTTCCGCCCTGGACGGTGAACTGCATGACGAAGTGGAGGGGCGAGTCCGCCGCGTCGAGCCGCGAGTTGATCATGGTGATCTTCGTGCCCGCCGGGAACTGCGAGAAGTCGACCAGCAGGTCGGCGCGCTCGGTGATCCCCATCTGCACGTCCGTCACCACCTGGGGCGCCGGCAGGTAGCCGCCGTCGGCGCCGATGATCGTGAACGGCACCAGCGCCTGGGTCGTGTTGTTTTGTAGCTGGAGGTCGAACAGCTCGTTGTTGCCCGCCATCAACGTCCGGAAGCGGTACTGCCGCGGCTGAACGTTCAGGTTCGGCCAGCTGGCGCCGTTGACGACGGCGACGTCCGAATCCTGGTCGTAGGTCCAGTAGGCGATGTTGTCGGGTGCGTCCTCACCCGCCGTCAGCTCGCCGCGATCCGGCGGGAACGCCAGCTCGCCGTCCGTGTAGAACTGCCGCGTGAAGATGGTCAGCGGAATCTCGAACTGACCCGACGGCAACGGCGACGTCGCCTTGTCGAGCGGCGCGTTGGGATCGCGGATGAAGTAGCCGACGCCCACCTCGCCCGCGTAGATGCCCAGGCGCGTGATGCCCATGATGTGGTCGTGATAGAAGAGCTGCGTCGAGGGCTGGTCGTTCGGCATCGTGTAGTCCTCGCTCACGAAGCTCGGCCCGCGGTACTGCACGTTCGTGAACCATTCCTCGGCCGTGCCGTCGAACTGCGGCAACACCACCAGCCCGTGCGTGTGCGTGACGTGCGCCATCGGGTAGTTCGCGTTCTGGTAGCCCGGCGGGAACAGGTTGAACGGCGGCGTCGGCTTCTCGATCGCCTGGGGGTCGGCCCAGTGGATCGTCGGATCGATCTCCAGGAACGACGGCTGCCCGATGTTCGTGCGCCAGTGCACCACGGTCGGGATGCCGCGCTTGCTCTCGAACTTCGCCCCGGGCGCGCTCTGCACGGTGCCGCCGCCGACCGCGGGCCCGCCCATCGCCAGCACGGTCGTCGTCGGGTAGCCGGCCGGCAGCATCTGCACCTGTACCTGGGAGTCGGTAATCGTGTACTCGTTCCGGATCACCTGGCCCGCGCCGTTCCGGATCACGGTCGGGGCGAAGGTCTTCGGGATGGGAAGCTGGGTGGTGAAGGCCGTCTTGTTGAACAGATCCTGCCCGTCGATGGGTGTCTGGTTCGGCGACGGCTGCCCGAGGGCCGCCGTGCCGTTGGTCACATCTCCGGGGACGGAGTTGCAACCGACCCACCCCGCCGCCATCGCCGTCAAACCGACGGTCGACGTTACAACCGCGCCCAATACATAGCGTTTCATTGCAGGCCGCCTTTCCGCGTTAGGAGCCGTGACTCCGACAGAACGTCACGCTGTAGTAATTCCCTGATAGTGAGCGGCTGTAACGAAGATTTCGTAAATCCGCGAAACGTAGGCGCTATCTGGCGGCGTCTTTACGAAATCTTTATACGTAGGTTTGCGTGCCTCGAATACAGGGTTTCATCGACTTTATTCAGCCAGTTGTTTGCTTTGCGGCTTTGCGGGAGCTCCCTGATTGCAGAATTTCGGATGCGCCGCAACGCTGATTGCTCGAGGCGCGGAAACCTTGAACGGACAGGCTCGATCATGGGACCAGTTCGTCCGACACCGGTGGCAACTGCTGCGTTACGTACAGTCGTTGATAGCCAGCCGGGAGGACGCTGCTGACCTCTTGCAGGAGCTCGGCGTCGTCGTGCTGGCCCACGAAGACGCGCCGACGGACGCGCGCGAGTTCCTGCACTGGTGCCGCGGCATCGCCCACAACCTGGCGCTGCACCACTGGCGCGCGGAGCGGCGCTACAACCACCTGTTCGCCGACTGGGAAGCCGACGCGAACCCGCCCGAGGCGGCCGCGCTGTCGCTCGAAGAGACGCTGGGCGATCGCGAGACGCTGGAGAGATGCGTGGCGGATCTCGACGAGCCGTCACGCAAGCTGCTCAAGCTGAGATACGTCGACGGCAAGACGTCGCGCGAGATCGCGCGGATCGTGCGGCAGTCACCCGAGGCGGTGCGCATGCGAATCATGCGGGTGCGCGAAGCGCTGCGGGACCGACTGTGGAATCCCGAGGCGCCACCTCCGGATCGCAACCTGCACGACTCCGGCGCGCACTGAGGGGGCGCGCGGTCGCTCAGGGCGCGGCGCTCCGCAGGTCCAGCGTCAGCGGGACGTCGCGGTGCTAGATTCGAGCGTTTCCGCATGGATTACGACACCATCGCCCATTCGTATGACCGTCGGTATTCCTTGCATGCGTACGCCGGAATCCGTCGTGCGTTGTTCGACCTCGCCGAAAGAACTGGCCCGGGGCGACGACGGGTCCTCGAAGTCGGCTGTGGCACGGGCAGATGGCTCAAGGAGTTCGAAGGCGCCGGATTCGATATAGCCGGGATCGATCGGTCGACGGAAATGCTGACGCGCGCGTCCTGTTCCGGTGATCTCCGGCTCGGACACGCCGAAGCCCTCCCTTGGAGCGAAGGGGCCTTCGACCTCGTGTTCTGCGTGAACGCGCTTCACCATTTCCACTCACCACGCGCGGCGATCGCGGAGGCACACCGCGTCCTTCGCCACGGCGGCGCGTTCATCTCCGTTGGACTCGATCCTGCCGTGTCAGCGGGGACCTGGTACGTCTATCAGTTCTTCCCCACGACGTTGCGCCGGGACCTCGAAAGGTTCCCTTCCGCGGAACAGCGGCGCCGGTGGTTCGACGAAGCGGGCTTCGACCGCATCGACATCGCAGTCGCCGAGCACGTCAGCTCCGCCACGGGCTTCGAGCAGGCGCTCGCGAACGGGATCCTCGCTCGCTCGTTCACCTCGCAGTTGACCGAGCTGGCGGAAGATGAGTACGCGGCCGGCCTCGAGGCGATTCGCCTGGCCGCGGCCCGCGAGGAATCGTTCCGGGTCGTCGTGGAGCTCGATCTGTACGCCACGTTGGGGTGGAAGGCCGTCTGACCTGCTCGTCGCGAGCCGTCGCCGAGAAGGTCACGGTCAGGGGCATGCTCGCGGGGCGCGGCGTCCTGCTCGAGCGATTCGACCCCGGTCAGAGAGGTACGTTCGCGTGCTGGGCGGCGACGTATCAATCGACGAGGCGACCTTCTCCGGGGCTGTCGAGGATTGCGGGAAGGTCTCGCTGCGCAAGAGGTCTTAGCGGGTTCGCGTGGCTGTCAGGAAGACCATCGCTCGGCGGCGACCGAACCCGGCGTTGCGGTCGGACGGGCGCCTCGGGCGCGCCGCGGGGCTGCTCGCGTCGGCGATCCTGCTTTCCGCCATGCCGTCGTGCGCGAGCCACGAGAAGGCAGCGCCCCATCGTCCTCGTACGCGCTGCGAGGAGTTGCTGGCGTCGCCTCGGGAGCATCCATCCGCGGTGCGCTTGCCCCCCGCAGAGTACAATTTCTGCCGGAATGAGGTCGCCACCGAAGACTTCCAGCGAATTGATCGCGACGGTGCCGCCCTGGACTGACAAGCCGTGATTGTCAAACGGACTCGCGGTGGATCAAGGGTCAAAGCCAGACGAATGCCGTCAGATGAGGCGGGGATTCGGATCACCCCCGTCACGAGCGAGAATTGGGAGACATTCGCCCGGCTGTTCGAGGCGAAGGGCGCGCCGCACTACTGCTGGTGCACGAGCTATCGCGCTCGCAACTCGTCCGAGCTCACGGGCGCGCAGAAGAAGGCGTTCATGCGGAGCTCCGTCGACGCGGGTGTGCCGATCGGCGTGATCGCCTGCAAAGGAGATGAGCCCGTCGGCTGGTGCTCGGTCGCGCCACGCGAGACCTACGTCCGCCTCGAAAGGTCGAGAACGATGCCGCGAGCGACCCCTCCTGCCACGTCGACCTGGACGATCCTCTGCTTCTTCGTGGCGCGCCCCTACCGCAAACAGCACGTCGCGCAGTCCCTCCTGAAGGGCGCCGTCGCGTACGCGCGCCGACATGGCGCCGAAGTGGTCGAGGGATATCCGTTCGACACCAGCGGCGTGAGCTCGACACATCGCGGACACTCCAGGCTGTTCGAGTCGGCGGACTTCCAGATCGACGGCAAGCGCTTGTTCCGGAGCGTGAGTTAGTTCGGCCGAAAGCGCAATCATGCCGCCCAACCAACGCCACGACATCGACGCGCTCGAAGCAGCGCTGACTCGCGAGTCTGACTCCGAGAGACTTCGCGAGCGCGTGCTGGAAGCCTACGCCGCAGAGGATCTCTGGCTCGATGCACGCCGGCTCGAGC
>DATBHU010000085.1:0-11122 GCA_036557265.1 Polyangia bacterium | reverse complement strand
GCCCGCCTTCCACTTCGTCACGCCGTCGTAGAAGCGGCCGTTCTGGTCGTAGAAGTGGTCGTCGCTGTTGGTGTGCACGACCATGCCGAAGACGCTGATGAACAGGTCGGGCCCGTCGCCCGAGAACGGGATCGGGTAGCTGACCAGCTTGCCGAGGGAGAGGTCGTACTGGCCGCCGATGATGGTCAGGTTGCCGTTGCCGTTGCTGTTCGGCCCCAGGTAGTTCTGGATCAGCCCCGGCCCGCCGCGCGTGTTCAGCACCTGGACGATGCGGCTCAGCGTCGTGACGTCCTTCGCCTTCACGTACGACGACGCCCCGTAGAAGTGGCCGAAGCGGTTCAGGTTGAGGCGCAGGTCGCCGGCCACGATGTCCAGGCGCGCGTCGGGCTGGCCGCTGATCGTCATGCCGGTCGGGGTGGTGGTGGAGATGCCGTTGTTGGCCCGATCGTCCTGGCTCCAGGCGTGCAGGTAGTGGAGGCCGAGGTTGACCATGTTGTGGATCGCCGAGCCGCCGACGTGGCCGTGGGCGACGAAGCTCGATCCCTCGCTCGGGTTGGCGAAGTCGTTCCAGATGTCGGGCGTGACGGTGGTGCTGGCCTTGTTGGACTGGCCGACCAGCCCCTCCTCGGCCATCAGCACGAAGTCGCCGAAGCGCGCGCGCAGCGAGATCTTCTGGCCGACGCCGTTGACGCGCGCGATCAGCGGCGTGCCGTAGCGGCCCTCGTCGTACTCGCCGGTGGCGCCGTAGCGGCTGGAGAACGCGCCCACCAGGATCTCCGTCCGCAGCCGCTGCAACCGCGGCAGGATGCTGACGAACAGGTCGTTGACGCCGACCTGCGAGGCCGGCTCCAGGAACGACGTCGACGCGTTCGCCTGCCGCGCCAGGATGCTCATGTTCGCCTGGACGATGCTGCTCCCCTCCGAGAAGTTGAGCTGCACGTACGTGGTCGGCACGACGCCCGTGTGCGAGAAGGTGTCGATGTCGTCGGGGACGCCGGGCGGCGTGTGCAGGGTGGTGCCGGACTGGTCGGGCTGGGGGTTGGTCCGGTTGCCGATGCCGATGGCGAGCGGGGCGATCAGCAGGCCGTGGAAGTCGAAGCGCCATTCGCCCTCGCTGAGCGAGCGCTGCCCGTAGGCCGGGGTGGTGCCGCCCGGCAGCGACGCGATCTGCGGCGTCGTCGGATCCAGCGACAGCGCCGGATCGTTCGTGTTGAGCGGCGCGACCGGCTTGGTTGGCTCTGCGCCCTGGGCATGCGCGGCCGCGCCACCACCGCCCGCGCCCAGCGCGATCCATGTGCAGAGAAGTGTCTTTTTTAGACGTTGCATCGGTTCACCACCAGATGTTGACGTTGAGCGCGATCAGCTGGTCGTCGAGGCGCGGCAGCGGCAGGTTGTTTGTGAGACTGCTGTACTCGGGGTGCGTGTGATCGCCGTAGAACCACTTGGCGTAGAGCAGCATGATGCTTTCGCGGCTCTGCCAGTCGGTCTTGAACACCAGCCGGCCCGTCACCACGTGGAAGGTTTCCTCTGAATCCTTGGAGTTCGGCACGACCCGATCGAAGCGCCCGCCGATCGCCATGTACGGCGAGAAGGCGTAGAGCGCGTCGCCGCCGAACTTGTAGCGGACGCGGCCGTCGAACCCCGGGCTGGCGGTCTCGGTCGTCGCCACGACGGCGCCCAGGTTCAGCGCCACGTCGGGGCCGTTGGCGTCGAACGGCTTCGGCGCGCTCAGGATCCGGCCCAGGCTGGCGCTCCAGTTGATGCCGACGACGTTGATCTTGCCGGTCCCCTGCGTGTCGTTGCCGAGCCAGCGCTCCGTCAGCTGCTGTCCCTCGCCGCCGAACGTCAGCAGGCCGCGCAGCGGCCACGAGTTGCGCGCGTCGACGCGCGAGGCGCCGAGCGCCAGCAGGCCGAAGATCGGGTGGGTCATGCTGGCGTCCAGGCCGAACACGTCGATGCGCCCGTCGGGGATGTGCGCTTCGTTGATCCCGCGGGTCACCATGTTGTCCCGCATCGGGTTGCCGTTGACGTCGAATTGCGGGCGGTCGTCCTGGGCCCAGTTGACCATCCAGTGCACCTGCGCTCGCAGCGTCACCGCGGTCTTGCGGATCACGCCGAAGTGCAGGTGGTGGATGTACGACGACGCGAACAGCGGGTCGGCGCTGCCGTTCGGGTTCGCGGCCTCGATGCCGGCCGGCGCGCGCCCGTTGCGGTTGCCCATGAAGCCGTCCTCGAGGACGAACGACACATCCGGCGTCAGCGGGTACTCGCCGCCCACCACCTCGCCGATGCCGCGCACGCCGCCCACGTAGGGCATCTGGTAGATGCCGGCCGTGTACGGTCCGAGGTTTCCGTAGTTGTTGAAGAAGTAACCGACGGTCGCGCGCAGGCGCAGCCTCGAGAACGGCGGGATGTTGTAGGTCAGGAAGGCGTTGTTGACGAAGCCCTGGCTGCCGAGCTGGTAGTACGTCGTCGGCTGCGACGGATTCCAGGTGCTGAGGGTCAGGTTCGCGCTGATGTCGCGGTTGCCGTAGCGGAAGTTCATCTGCACCCAGTTGCCGGGCATGGTGGCGGTGCCGACGAACGACTGGTACTCGTCGACGGTCTGGGGCGGCACGTGGAACACCGTGCTGCTCTGGCCGGGCGCGGGATCGGGCCGCTTGCTGATCCCGTACTGCGCGGTCATGTTCATGAAGCCGGTGAACTGGAAGGTCCAGTCGGTGGGCGGTATCGGCGCGCCGTAGCCGGGCGTCATGCCGCCGGGGAACGCGCCGACGGCGGGCGTCCAGGGCGACAGCCCCAGCGACGGCGTCTGCTTGTAGCCGGGCAGGTAGCCGGGATCGCGCACCTCGTCCTTCGTCAGGCGCGCCGGCTCCTCGGGCTTGTTCGCCGGCTCGAGCGGCTTCGTCTCCGGCGGCGGCGGTTGCGGCGGCGGCGGCGCGGCCTGCGGCACGCCGATCGGCGTGATCGGTTTTTCCTCCGGCGTGCCTGCGGCCGGTTCGGGCGCCGGCGGCTTCGTCGGCTCGACGGTCACCTGCGCGGAGACGCGCGCGGGCAGCAGCGCGCCGGTGATCGCGAGCGCGAGCGCGAGCCGGACGGGTCCTGCAACTACGGCTGGCCCGGGGCGGCGCATTTCGTGCGCCCCTTTTACTGGATGAGTGCGGCTGAACTCAAGGAAGTAAGAAGTACGAGCGGACAAACGCTATATTGGCCCCCGAACATGCTTGATCACTTTCGCGACTTCCGGGCCTTGCGCTCCATCGACTTCCGCAGGGCATTCCTCACTGTCGCCGTGTCGCTGCCGCTGCTGTTGGCTGGGGCCAGCGGATGCATCGGCGTGTCGGCCAAGACGACGGGTGCCGCGGCGGTTCCCGGCGCGGTCAGCGCGGTGAAGCGCTGTCGGACCGTGCGTCCGGCCGACGACGGCGCCATCGACGATCTCGAGGACGGCAACAACCAGATCACGAAGTCGACCGGCCGCGACGGCTACTGGTGGTCGGCCGCCGACCCGAAGGGCTCGAAGATCGAGATGCAGGTCACTGAGCCGGGGGCGGGCGGTTCGGAGATGGCGATGCACATGACCGGCAGCACCGTCCCCGGCAAGCCGGAGGACGACTTCTGGGGCGTGCAGCTCGGCATCAACTTCGTCAGCGACGGCCTGTTCTACGACGCCTCGAAGTACGCGGGCATCTCCTTCAAGGCGAAGGTCGGCAAGCCCGATTCGGCGCGCGCCGTCCGCTTCAAGATGGCCGACGTCAACACGCACAAGGACGCCGGCATCTGCACGGCGTGCTGGAACCACTTCGGCAAGGACCTGACGCTGACGGACGACTGGAAGGACTACAAGATCACGTTCTCCGCCGCCTCGCAGGAGGCGGGCTGGGGCGATCCGCGCCCGCAGGCGATCACGCCGAGCAAGCTGATCGCGCTGAACTGGCAGGTCGGCCCCGGCCAGACCTACGACATCTGGATCGACGACGTGACGTTCCTCGACTGTGAATAGGGACCCTGGGAGGGTCCCTATTCACCCCCCGCGATGAGCTCCTGCGGGCAAAGCCCGCCTACGCTCGACGCGATCGCGAGATCACTTGAAGCGGTAGATCTTCACGCGCTGGACGCCGAGCGCGCCCATGGGCAGGCGCAGCTGGCGGCCCTGGTGGGTCTCGTCGCCGTTCAGGCGGCGCGTGGCGACGAACTTGCCGGCGGCGACGTGTCCTTCGTCGACGCGCTCGATGCCGGTTGCGAGCTTCGCATCGGCGGCCGCGAACGTGACGATGACGCCGTTGCCGGCGATGATGAACTCGTCGGGCCCGATCGGGACGATGATGCCGCCGGCGCGCGGCCAGGTCGGATCGAGGCGGGCCGGCGACGCCCACTCGAAGGTGTAGTCGTGCGCCGCGGTCAGCTCGAGATCGCCGAAGCGCAGCGTCGTCTTCGGGTGCTCCTTGTCGAACAGCACGCCGGCGGTCTTGCCCGCGCCGCCGCCGGCGGCGATCACCGGGGCCAGGTCGGCGAGCGTCGCGTACGATCGGGTCAGCGCCGCCGCCGGCGCCTCGGCCATCGTCTCGATCGCGAACGGCGAGAAGCCGAGCGCGCCGCGCCCGATCGCGTACAGCGCGTGCACGGCGGCGTCGGCCTCGTTGCGCGCCTCGGGGATGAACAGCGGGTTGCCGGGCCGCTGGTAGCGATCGCACCAGGCGGCGAAGTCGGGCAGGTAGATGTCGGGCGCCAGCAGGTCGAGGCTGGGCGCCGCCGTCTTCCAGGCCTCGAACAGGTGCGGCAGCGGGCCGCCGCTCGGGTACTGCCCGGGCTGCTTGCCGGGGCGGTTGAGCGCGGCGTTGGTCAGCATCGGCAGCGGGTAGACGGCCTTGCCGGCGCGCGCGACCACCTCGACGTAGGTCGCGTAGTGCCAGGCCATGAACATCTCCTCGGCCGCCGTCCCGCGCCCGAACACCTGCTCCCAGCTGCCCGGCTGCTTGCCGGGGAAGCGAGCGAGCAGGTCCTTCGGCACGGGCGCCGCGAACGCCGCGCGCGCCGCGGCGCTGCGGTCGGCGGCCTCGTCGATCATCGCCACCTCGTTCTCGACCTGCACCATCAGCACCGTGTGGTCGTTGCCGTCGACGGCGCGCACGCGGCGCATCAGCTCGGCGAACGCGCGCGCGTCGGCTTGCACGTTCGCGGGCGCAAACGCCGACAGCGCCTCGACGCGGCGGCCGCCCGCCATCTCGGCGCGCGGGAAGCGGACCGGGTCGGTCTTGACCCAGGCGGGGACGTAGCTGGACATGCCGTTCTTCCAGCTGCCGAACCAGAGCAGCACGAGGTGCAGCTTTTGCCGGCGCGCCTCGCGGATCAGGTTGGTGACGAGGTCGAACGACCATTTCCCCTCGGCGGGCTCGATCAGCTCCCACGACACGGGCAGCAGCACCGTGTTCAGCTTCATCTTCGCGACGTTCGCGAACAGCTGGCGCGTCTGCTCGTGGTTGCTGGCGTTCGAGTTGCCGAGCTCGCCGCCCAGCACCGTGAACGGCTTGCCGGCGACCTGCAGGCGCGTGGCGCCGCCGCCGTCCGTGACCAGGTGGGGGAGCTCCGGCGCGGGGGCGCCGCTCGCGCGCGTCGCGACGAGCAGCGTGAATACACCGATAGGGATCGCCGCCGTCCTGTTCATGCGGAGGCGATTCTTACAGCGAAGCCGCGCCTACGTCTTCAGTCGCTCTGCGCCGCAGGCGCAGGGTGCGACTGTTTGCTCTTTCAGGCGGCCGCAGGGCCGCGCTGTGCGCGGCAGCGGCTAGTGGTGCCAGCCGCCGCCGTGGCCGCCGCCCCGCGGCGCCGGGCGCGCTGCCGGCGCAGGCGCCGGTCGTGCCCCAGGCCCCGGCGACACCGGACGCGCGGGCGCGATCGAGCTGCCGCGCCAGCCAGCCGCGGGCGCCGGTGTCCGGCCCGCCGCGGGCGGCCCGCCTCGCCAGCCACCGGCGGGCGGAGGAGCGGTCGTCGGAGAGCCGCGCCAGCCGCCGCCGCGCGGCGGCGGAACCGGCGTGGGCGCAGGGCCGCGCCAGCCGCCCGCGACCGGACGCCCGCGGCCGACGTACCCGACCGGCCGGTAGTGGACGTACGCGTAGGGCCGGTCGATGCGCAGCACCGCCGCTGGCGGCCGCGCGTAGACCCAGCCGCCCGTGTAGTAGGTCGACTGGTACCAGGCCCCGCCGTAGAACCGCCAGTAGAAGCCGTCCGTATAGAAGATCGGCTCGTTGTAGTCGGCGATCACCTGGACGCCCGGTGCCGCGTACACCAGGTCCGGCGGATATGCATCGGCTGTCACGGTGGCGGCGCAACCCGTCATCATGCTCGCGGCCAGCAGCACGGTTGCCAGAACGATTGAACGCATGAGCCTCCGATCTAAAAAGCTAAGTCTTCAGAGTACGGGAGCTACCCTAGTCTAGATCCTTATCGGGGCCGGCGCGTCGAAGCGGGACCGGAGGTGTCCGATGTCACTGAACCCCGTGAACCGCGTCCTGTTCGCATTCTGCTTCGCCGCGTTTGGTCTCGTCATCCTGCGGCCCGCCGCTGCCGCCGCCGCCACCGACTTCGACAAGCTTCCCGGTGCGCAGGGGAAGACCAGCCCGCTGCTCCTGCGCATCGTCAAGTACGACGGCAGCACCAACGGCGCCATCACCGTCGACGTGAAGAACCCGACCAGCAAGCCGCAGGAGTTTTCGGCCAAGGGCATCTACTTCGTTCCGACCGGCAACCCGAACGAGGCGCCGCAGCGGCTGGGCGCGGTCGGGCCGTTCCAGCTGCAGAGCAACCAAGGTTCGAACGCCCCGCAGCGCCTGGAGCACACGACCATCGCGCCGGGCGCGACCGCGCGGATGACGCTGGACGTCTACTGCGTCGACTCGCACCGCGCCAGCCCCAGCTCGTCGACCTCGTTCCGCGTCGCCAAGGAGCGCGTGCCCGCGCCGCTGATCCAGGCCATCGACGCCGACGCCCAGAAGTCGACCGCCGGCCTGGGCGGCGTCTCCGCCCCGGAAGCCAAGGGCGCCGTGCAGTCCGAGGTCTGGAAGAACCGCAACAAGAAGTGGATCAAGCTCGAAGGCGAAGGCGCCCAGGAAGCCAGCAAATAAGGATGAGGATCCCCGCATCCCGCTCCGCTCCGATCCCCTCTCCCGCCTGGCGGGGGTTAGGGTGAGGGCCAGCCTTGCGCGCGGCAACGCGCGTCGCCGGCGTGATCACTTCACCAGCGCGCCGCCGCGGGTCTCGATCCAGAACGTGACCGGGCCGTCGTTCACCATCTCGACGGCCATGTCGGCGCCGAAGCGGCCCGTCTGGACGGGGAGACCGGCGGCGCGCAGCGCGGCGGCGACGCGCAGGTAGAGCGGCTCCGCCAGCGCCGGATCGGCGGCGGGCTCGAAGCTGGGGCGGTTTCCCTTGCCGAGGGCCGCGCACAGCGTGAACTGGCTGACCACCAGGCAGCCGCCGCCCACTTCGCCGACCGTCACGTCCATCGGCGTCCGGCCCGGGAAAATTCGAAGAGCCGCGATCTTGCGCGCGGTCGCGTCGGCGTCCGCGTCGCTGTCGCCCTTCTCGACGCCGACCAGCAGCAAGAGGCCGCGCTCGATGCGTCCGACGATCTCGCCGCCGACGCGGACCTCGGCGCGCGTCACGCGCTGCACGACCGTCTTCACGATGCGTGACGTGAGTTGAAGACGTCGGCGCGCGCGTAGTCAAGCTCGACAGCGTCGATCTTTCCGTGAGACGATCACGAGGCCATGAACAGAATCCTGACGCTGAGGACGCTGGTTGCCATCGGCTTTTTGACCATGAGCGCGGGGTGCGGCGGAGGCGGCGGCGGTGGCGGCGGCACGACGCGCGATCGCGTGACAGGGGTGCGCGGGCCCGACGGCGCCGCCGCGACCTACCACGCCGGCGACATGCCGCCGGCGGTCGGGGCCGTGCAGGTGACGCTGCCGGACTCGGCCACCGCCATCAACGGCGGCTCGACGATGATCAGCGTTCAATCGAGCTCCGACATCATCGCGATCTACGTCGCGATCGACGGCCAGAGCGGCTACTGGGAGGTGACGGTGTCGGCGGGTACGACGATCGCCGACGTGCTGCTGACGCTGGCGCAGCAGCTGCCGCCGCAGATCAGGATCGTGTTCGAGGTGGTGGACTCGGCCGGCAACGTCAGCGCGCCCGAGACGCTGGTGACCACCATCGTCCAGGTGAAGACGGGCGACGTCCAGATCAGCGTGTCGTGGGACGTCGACAACGACATCGATCTGCACGTCGTCGATCCGAACCAGTTCGAGATCTACTACGCCGCCGACCTGTCCCCCGAGGGCGGCGAGCTGGATCTCGACTCGAACGCGGCCTGCGTCATCGACAGCATCCGGAACGAGAACGTCCTGTGGCCGGTCGGCCAGGCGCCGCACGGGATGTACACGGTGCGCGTCGACAACTACGACAACTGCGCGTATGCGGCGGCGCACTTCGTCGTCACGATCCAGAAGCGCGGGCAGGCCGCGCAGACGTTCATGGACAGCTTCGACGCGGCCGATCTCGGCGATCTCGGCGAGCTCGGCGCGGGCAAGGTGATCGCGACGTTCACGTACCCGTAGCCCGCGGCAGCGCCGCTACTCGAGGAAGCCGCACAGGATCCAGGTCAGGATCGTCACCCGCTCGCTGTCTTCCATCGGGACGCCCGCGTCCGGCGGCGGCATCGAGCAGTCGAGCATCTGGCCGCGGATGACGTCCTGCCAGTCGGCCAGGTGGCTGTACTGCAGCAGCGGCCACGGCCCGCCGGGCAGCCCGTTGTGGCAGGGCACGCAGCGCTGCTGGACGATCGGCGTGATGTCCGCGTAGCGCGGCGGCGGATCGGGACACGCGGTGGGCGCCTGCACCGAACAGACGAAGACGCCCGCGTCCTGATCCGCGTCGGCGCCGCCGTCGGGAGATTCCGCCGGGCGCGTTTCACACCCGGCGCCGACGATCAGCGCGAACGACGCCAGGCGGAGGACGAGGGCGCGGAGGATCCGATCCGATCGCTGCATGACCGAGAAACTATCGCGGCCGATCTCGAGATCGAGGCGCAAACGACGCGTGCGAAAAAATGACGCATTGTCGGCGGCGCGCCGGCTCGTTATCAAAGACCGGCATCAGATCACAACCGGGAGATTGCGATGATCGAGCGCGGATCGTTGATGTTGGGCCTGGCTCTGTTGTTGCGTTCTGCAATAGCGGACGCGCACATTTCCATTGCGTCGGGACCGGGCTTCGCGAACACGACGCAGGAGATCACCTTCGGCGTCGGCCACGGCTGCGCCGGCGCGGACACCACCGGCGTCCGCGTCGAGATCCCCGCGGCGGTCGTCTCCGTGCGCGCGATGCGCAGCGACTTCGGCAAGGTCTCCGTCGAGAAGGACGCCGCCGGCACCATCACCGCCGTCTCCTGGCAGAAGCCGGACGCCGAGGTGCTCGACGCCGATCTCGCTTATTACAAGCTGGTCCTCCGCGTGAAGGTGCCGGACCAGCCGTTCACGACGATCTTCTTTCCGTCCCGCCAGACCTGCCGCGCCGCGGACGGCACGATGACGACCGTGAACTGGGTCAGCCTTCCCACCGACCCCGTCGTCGACGGCGGCGCCGACGAGCCGGCGCCCGCGTTGACGATCGTGCCCGCGCGCAGGCCGGGCTGGAACAAGTTCACGGTCGCGGCGGGCGTTCCGGACCTGAGCGTCTTCTTCAACGATGCGCTGATCGTCTGGAAAGGAGCGGCGGCCTACAGCGCCAATCCGGCGACGACCGATCTCATCATGGCCACGTCCGGCGTGACGGCGCTGTCGTCGCTGGCCGCGAACGACGAAGTCTGGGTGAAGTATTGAGACGCGCCGCAAGAGCGACGGCCGGGCCCGGCTGGATGGCGGTGCTGGCGGCCGGGGCCTTGTGGACGTCGGCGTGCGGCGGGTCCGGCGCGCGGCCGCCGTCGGGCGCGGGCGGCGCCGGCGGCCAGGGCGGGAGCCTCGGCGTGACGGGGACGGCCTGCCTCGAGCGGCCTGACGAGCTGCCGCGGCCGCCGGGCGTCGGGTTGCCCTGCGAGCTGATCCCGCCCGGCCTTCGCCTGTGAGCGACCGCGGCCGTCGCCGCGCCGTCCGGGTTCAATCCAGGTAGAGGGTCGCCATCAGCCGGATGGTCAGCGGGTAGGCCGGCGTGTAGTCGACGTCCTGGCAGCCGTAGAACCGGCCGCTGGTGGTGCTGCCGTCGGGCGCGGGCGCGAGCCGCCCGGGCCCGCAGCTGAAGCCCGCCGGGACGGGCGCGCCGACGGCCGGCTCCGTTTGCAGCCGACTGGTGGTCGCGAACTGCGCGGAGCGGAACTGCCGGTCCAGCAGGTTCTCGACGCCGAGCGCGAGGTCGAACCAGCGCATCCGGTAGCCGACGTGGAGATCGACCTGCGTGAACCCCTGCGCGATCAGCGCGCCGTCGTCGGACGCCGGGCGATCGCCGATGCCGAAGAAGCGCAGGCCGGCGCGCGCGACGCCGGGGCCGACCGCGTGGCGCGCGGACAGGCCGCCCGCCCAGGTCTGCTTGGGGGCGAGCGCAAGGCCGCCGCCGTTGGCGTTGCCGAGCGCGAAGCGCGACTGCGTGAACGTCAGGTCGAGATCCGCCGCCAGCCAGCGCGTCAGCTCGTAGCGCGTCTCGATCTCGATCCCCCTGCGCGTGGTGGGCGGGCCGGCCTCGGTCGTCCCCTCGTCGCCGACCCAGACCGTCTCGCTGTCGAGGTCGAGCCGCCACAGGGCCGCGGCCAGGTCCCAGCGCCCGAACAGCCGCGCGCGCGCGCCGATCTCCTCGCCGACGGCGCGGGTCAGCGGCGTCACGGGCGGCTGCGAGAACGCGCCGCGCACGTCGTTCGAGTGGAAGCCGTGCCCGTAGTTCAGGTAGACGTCGAGCTGGGCGGCCGGCCGATCGATCGGCGTCACGATCAGGCTGGCCTTCGGCGACAGCTGGTGGGCCGCGCCGACGCCGCTGGTCGGCGCGCCCGGATCGGGGCTGGCCAGCGCGTTGTCGACCGCGAACGAGATCAGATCGGCGCGCCCGCCGACGTTCAGCCGCAGCCAGCGGAGGGGCG
>DATBHU010000084.1:0-6873 GCA_036557265.1 Polyangia bacterium | reverse complement strand
TCGCCGTGCGCGCCCGGGTACGAGCCGACGTAGAGCACCGCGAACGTCAGCTCGGGATGTCCGCAGATCACGTCGTGAACCCAGGACGACACGCCGCCCGCGACGAACGGGTACGTCCCTTCCACCAGCAGGCAGACGTCGGCAGGCGCCGGGAGCTCGGGCCCGGACGCCAGGCCGACGGTGGCGAGCGCCGCGCTCTCAGCGGGGGCCATTGCGCACCTTTCTCGTCGCCGCCGCGCCCGGGATCTGCACGGGGCCGACGCGGATCGAACCCGACGCCGCCGGGACGGGCGGCATGCCCAGCCGGCGCCGCGCGGTCAACGGCGGCGGGCGCCGCGCGTGCGAGTGCGCGCGCACCTGGTAGCTGGCCAGCGCGGACGGCCCCTCCCAGGGCAGCGCGTGCGACGCCAGCAGCGCCTCCGCGCGCAGCGCCTCCAGCGTCTGGCGCGCATCGGGCGAGACGTTGGGCAGCGCCTCGTCGACCACCGCCAGCGCCGTATCGGGGCGCAGCGCGCCGAGCTCCAGCTGGGTGCGGCCGATCGCCACCGCGTCGGCGTGGGCGCGGTCGGCGGCCAGCGTGTAGTCCTCGCGCGCCTCCGACGCCAGCGCCGGCACCAGGGCGGGATCGGCGATGCCGACGTCGATCGCGTGGGTGATCAGCTCGGCGGTCGCGAGCGCCGCCTCCGCGGTCGGCAGCGCCGCCGGAGGCGCGTCCGCCTGTCCGTCCGTGGCGCGCGCGGCGGTCAGCGCCTCCCGGCAGGCGCCGAGGCGCGCGTCGAACGAGGCCGTCATCTCCTCCAGCGCGAGCGCCGCGTCCACGGCCAGGTCCGGATCGGAGGCGCCCAGCGCCCAGCGCAGCAGCGCCACCGCCTCGGCGTCGCCGTGGCGGACCAGCGTGGCGATGATGGCCCGGCGCTCCTCGACGCTGCCGGCCGTCAGCGCCTCGCAGCTGGGGAGCGCGGCGGCCAGGCGACCGAAGTCCGCGCCCGCCCCCTCCACCGCGGGCGCGGGCCCCTGGAACAGGTCCATGCTGGGATCGCCGTCGCCGTGCTCGAGCGCCAGCACCGCCAGCAGCGGCCCCGCCAGCGGCAGGGCGAGCACGAGCGCCAGCGCCAGCGTCTTCTCGCTGGGACCGAGGGCGCGCAGGAAGACGATCGGCAGCAGCGCCACCAGGTGAAACGCGGCCGCCACCGGCAGCGTCCACGGCTCCTGCACGCCGATCAGGAGGCAGACCCCGACCAGATCGGCCAGGGCCGAGGCGATCCAGGGCGCCAACGAATGACGCTGCGGTGAATTTGGGGTTTCAGACATGGGCGGGTGAAACCGTCAGCGGAGCGGGCTCTCGCTCTTCTGCTTCACCCGTTCCGTCCGAATCGGCATCCGGCCCGCGCCGGTCGCCGTCTTCCAGCGCGTCGGGCGGAGACGAAAAGGCGTCGCACAGCGCGGGGGACGCCCAGTCCGCGATCACCGTCAGGTCGCGCAGCGCGGCCATGCTGGAGCCGCCGCCCGGCACGCCGCGGGCCGCCACCACGCCGCGCAGCTGGCCGGCCCCGTCCCGGATCGGCGCCGCGATGTCGCTGTCGGCGGGGCCGCCTTCGGCCAGCTCCAGCGCGCGCGACGGCTGCCCGCTCGCCAGCACGGCCAGCGCGGTTCGATCGGGTGCGTCGCGATTCCAGATCCCGATCACCGCCAGCTGGCGAAGCGCGCCGTCCGCGACGAGCTCGACCGACGCCGCGCGGGCCCCGATGCGCGCCCCGATCAGCTCGAGCGCGGCCTGGGCGGCGGCCTCGGGGTCGGCGCCGTGCAACCGGCGCGCGATGGCGCGCAGGAACGTCAGCGACAGATCGAGGCGATCGTTGCGCGCCCGCAGGGCGAGCGCGGCGCGGCGCAGGTCACCGATGGTCGCGCCGTCGGCGGCGGCGCGCTGCTCCAGCGCCTCCACCTTGCCGGCCAGCGTCCGCTCCCGCCGTTCGTTGCCGGAGGCGATCCAGGCCACCAGCACGGTCCCCGCCAGCGCCCCCAGATCGACCGGCATGGCCAGGGTGTCGAGGACGCGGCCCGGGCCGTCGCCCGCGGTGGCGAGCGCGAGCGCGCCCCAGGCGATCGGCAACACCACGCCGAGCCCGTGCGTCCCGTAGCGCGCCGCGATCACCAGCACGACCAGCCAGACCGGATGCGGATCGATCGAGCCGAGGCCGAGATAAGGGACGCCGCACAGCGCCGCGATCGCCAGCGTGGCGGCGACGCCCACCGCGGATTCGACGGCGATCGCGCGCGTGGTCTTGATCGCGTGGCGCCCGGACGTGCCCGGCGCGCCGCCCGCCGTGGCGGGGGCGTCGTCGAGCGCTCGTGTGGTCTTTGCCTTAGATGTCTGCATGGAATGTGAGCCATCCGATGTGCAGCGTGCCGGGCAGGCCGGTCGCCGTCTCGTGGGCCAGGTCGTAGCTGGCGGTCAGCCGGGTCCGCCACGACGCCGCCAGCACGAAGGCGCCGCCCGCCTGGAACAGCGTGTGCTCGCGCAGGTGGTCGTAGCCGCCGCCGCCGTGAACGTCGAGCCCGATGCGCCCGCCCGCCAGCGCCTTGCGCAGGATGAACGTGCCGTTGTCGATGGACGCGCGCGGCGCGAGCGCGATGCGAAAGTCGGGCGACGCGTGGGTCACCAGCTCGTAGTGGCGGTAGGCGAGCACGCCCGCGTCGTTCAGGTAGACCCGCCGCACCATCCGCTCGTCGAGCGCCTCGGCCCGGACCACGCGCGCCGACTGCGACCACAGGTTGAAGTCGATCCCGGCCCAGCCGAGCAGCTGGTCGGCCGTCGGCTGATCGGGCGTCCCCTGGGCGGACAGCGTCAGCCGCCGCACCTGCGCGCCGCCGTCGAACAGCACGACGCGGCTCTTCGGGAACAGGAACAGGTGCCCGGTGGCGCCGGTCATCTCGCCGCCCTCGTGAACGGTGATGGGCGCTTCGTTCCACTGCTCGTTGGCGTCCAGGTGCAGGTTGACGTGGGCGTAGGGCGACACGTTCGCCGCGCCCTCGGCCTGGCCGCCGAAGTGAAAGCTGCCCTTCGTCGCCAGCCGCTCGACGCCCGCGGCGTCGGTGCCCGCCTCCGTGGTGTAGCGCCCGTCGGCGGCGAGCAGCAGCGAGCGCTCGTCGCGACGGCCGAGCAAGAGCTGCGCGCCCAGGCCGGTCACCGTGCCTGTCTTGGCGAGCACGTCCGAGCCGACGACCTGGTTCGCGTGCCAGTCGTTCGACGAGTCGTGCCAGGCCAGCACGCCGAGGCTGTGGCGGCTTCCGAACGGCAGCGCCGCGCCGGCCTGCGCGCGCCACGACCACGCCTGGGGATCCGAGCGGAACGACGCGCCGCCCGACCGCTCGGGCGTGGTCCGGTAACGCATCCGCTGGTAGGACGTCACCAGCGTCGAGTCGACCCCGGGCCCCGACTCGGCGACCGCGCGCGCGTAGCGGTCGCGGGCGGCCGCGTAGCTCTCGGCGCGCTCCAGCGCCCGGCCGTAGTCGCGATCGTGCGCCGGCGACGGCTGATCGTCGGACAGGCTGCGCCGCACCGCCAGCTCGCCGTCGAGATCGCCGTCCGCCTCCAGCGCCCAGGCGAGCATCTCGCGGCCGCGCACGCTCTTCGGATCGAGCGCCAGGTAGCGGCGCAGGACCCGCGCGCCTCCGGTCCAGTCCTCATTGATCAGGTGGGCGTCGGCCTGGTTGAAGGCGACCTCCTCGTCCTTGGCGGGCGGCGCCGGCACCAGCGACTCGTAGATGCGATCGGAGAGCACCACGTAGCCGCGGCGGGCGTAGATGCGCGCCAGCCACAGCTTCTCCATCCGCTCGGTCGGGTCCTTGCCGATCTCCAGCTCCGCGATGTGATGCTCGCGGCGCGCCTCGTCGTCGCGCCCCAGCACGTACAGCGCCTCGCCGCGCAGGTAGTGAACCTCCGGATCGCGGGTGTGCTTCTCGAAGTGGTGGGCGCGCTCCAGCGCGGCGGCGGCGTACTCGAACTCGCCCGCCGCGGAGGCCGCCCGGGCGGCGTCACGCTGCGCCGGCGCGTCGCGCGGCAGCTGGCGCAGCACCTCTTCGAGCTCGTGGCGCGCGCGATCGAACTGACCTTTCAGGAGGTCGTCGTTCGCCTCCTTTCGCAGCTTCTCGACGTCCGGAGACGCCAGCCACAGCACAGCAAGCACCAACCCGCCCCCCATCACAGCGCCTTTCGGGTTTTGCAACGGTCGTGCCCGCTGCCGGCAATCGACCTCGACGACATTCCTGAGTGCCGCGCGCGCAACAGTCACGGCCGCGTAACACAGCGACGGTTTCCAGGTTACAGCAAGAGGTTACGGGCGCGGTCTGCTTGACAGGTATGGACCTCGACCTAGCTTGCAGGAGTCAACGGACGAGGAGGAAATTTCGATGCGCAAGCTGAACATGGGTTGGATGATGGCGTTGGCGTTGGGGCTGGCGGTTCCGAGCTTCTCTAGCGCATACGCGGCGGGGACGAAGTCACCGAAGGCCGCGAGCAGCGGCGACGAGGCCAGCGCGGCCAGCGCGGGCAGCATGTCGAAGGAAGACCAGGCGAAGCTGGCCGAGCACAACAAGCTCCGCATGGAGATCAAGAAGGTGAAGTACCCGGCCTCGAAGACGACCATCGTCTCGCACGTGAAGGGCATCAAGGCCGACGACAAGAAGTGGTTCACGGAGACGCTGCCGGACAAGACCTACGAGTCGCCGGACGACGTCTACAGCGCGCTCGGGTGGGAAGCGACGCCCGCGGCGGCCCCCGCGAAGTAAGCCGGTACGTGACGGCGGCGCTGCGGGCCGGCGTGCTGGCGATGTCGATCGTCGCCTGCACGCGCCCGCGGCCGTCCGTCAGCGGCGCGGACCTGGCGCGCGTCGAGCGCTGGTGGATCGTCATCGGCGCGTCGCCCATGCTCGAATCGCTCGACTGGCGTCACTACGCGCGCGACGCGCAGATGGTGGTGCTGTCGGGCGATCCGCGCATTCCGGTCCAGGACTTTCCGTCGTCGACGGTCCGGCTCGCCTACCTGAGCGTCGGCGAGGCGGACACCCGCCGGCCTTACTGGCCGGAGATCCGCGACCAGCCCTTTCTGGTGGAGCCGAACCCGAACTGGCCCGGCGTCCGCGTCGACTTCCGTGATCAGCGCTGGCAAGAGGTGCTGCTGCACGAGGAGCTGCCGCCGCTGCTGCAGCGCGGGTACGACGGCGTCATGCTCGACACTCTCGACACCATCCCGTACCTCGAGAACAAGGATCCCGCCCGCTTCGCCGGCTCGCGGCAGGCGCTGCGCGACTGGCTGCACCGCCTGCGCGAGGCGTTCCCGCGCGCCGTGTTCATCGCCAACGGCGGCGACGCGCTGGTCGACGCGGCGCCGTTCGTCGACGGCTTCGTGGTCGAGGGGGTGTTCGCGCTCTACGACCCGGCGCGGCGGGCGTACCGCCAGACCACCGACGCCGAGCGGACCTGGAAGCTGGGCGCCATCGCGCGCGCCCGGGCGGTGGCGCCGCGGCCCGTGTTCACCATCGAATACGCCGACGTCGGCGACACCGCGCTGGCGCAGTGGGCGGCCCAGGAGTCGGCCCGCCACGGCTTCCGGCCCTATGTCGGCGTGCGCGATCTGAACACGGCGCCGGTGTCGCTGCTCGACCTCGGCGCCCCGGTGAATCCCCCGCCGGAGCCGCCCGACGGCCTGTGAGCGGGCCCCACCCGGCGCCGCGATAGTCCTTGCATAGTTTCAATTCTTTTTGAATATTTAGAAACGTGGTGCCCCGGCCCGGATCTGTGATGAATATGTCCGCCGTGTCGGCCGGACTCACCACAGCCAATCTCGACGGGATCATCGCGCTCGTCGGCGAAGAGATGAAGGTCGTCGAGGCGCGCCTCGCCGAGCGCATGGAGAGCCCGATCGGCTCGATCCCGCAGGTCGGCGCGCACCTGCTCGCCGCCGGCGGCAAGCGGCTGCGGCCGCTGCTGGCCGTGCTGGCGGCGCGGGCCGCGGACGCGCCGCTGGACCACGCGGTGGCGGTCGGCTGCGCCGCCGAGCTGATTCACACCGCCACGCTGTATCACGACGACGTCGTCGACGACGGCCGGGTGCGGCGCGGGCGTCCGGCGGCGCGCATGGTGTTCGGCAACGGCGTGGTGGTGCTGGTCGGCGACTTCTGCCTGGCGCGCGCGCTGGAGACGGTGGCGATGACCGGTTCGCTGGCGATGGTGCAGACGCTCGCCACCACGGTCACCGAGATGGCGGAGGGCGAGGTGGCGCAGCTGGAACGCGCCGGCAACCCCGACGCGACGGTGGACGACTACTTCCGGGTCATCGACCGCAAGACGGCCTCGCTGATCGCCTGGTGCGCGCGCGTGGGCGACTCCGTCCCGCCGGCATGGGCCGCCCCGCTGGAGCGCTACGGGCGCGCGCTGGGGCGGGCGTTCCAGATCGCCGACGACGTGCTGGACAGCGCCATCGACGAGACGACCGCCGGCAAGTCCGTCGGCCACGATCTGCAGGAGGGCAAGCTGACGCTGCCGGTGCTGCTGGCGTGCGAGGCGGACCCGGAGCTGGGCCGGCGCATCCGCAAGCAGATCGGCGAGCAGGGCGTGCCGGCGGCGGTCGCCGCCGAGATCCTGGCGGAGGTCCGCGCCGCCGGCGGCGTCGAGCGCGCGCGCGGCAAGGCAGTCGCGCTCGCCGACGAGGCGACGCGCGCGCTGCAGGCGCTGAAGCCGTCGCCGTACCGCGATGCCCTGCGCGCGCTGGCGCACCTGTCCGCGGACCGGAGCTCGTGATGGCGACGGCAGCGACGGTATCGGCCGACCCGGCGGACCCCGGCCGGCAGGCGAGCGGTCCCGGCGTACCGGCG
>DATBHU010000083.1:0-7771 GCA_036557265.1 Polyangia bacterium | reverse complement strand
CTGGACGCGGTCAAGAACTACGGCGCGCACCTGGCGCAGACGCGCGCGCTGCACGACCAGGGGCTGCGCACCGGCATCGACGTGGCGACCGCCGAGTCGGCGGAGGCCCAGGTCGAGATCGCGCTCGCTCGCGCGCGCTCGGCGGAGGCGGTCGCGCGCGCGCAGTTTCAGGTCGCCCTCGGCGTCGATCGCTGGGGGGACTGGCGGCTGGTCCCGGAGCCGGCGGCGTTCGAGCTGCAGGCGAATGATGCTCGCGACGCCGACGCGCCTGTCGGGAGCCTGATCGATCTGGCCCAGGCGCGGCGGCCCGAGCTCGAACAGCTCCGGCTGCAGGTCCGGGGGTTCACACGCGCCGTCTCGGCGACGCGCGGATCGTACCTGCCGCAGCTCACGCTCGGCATCAGCCCGGGCTGGGCGGGCCTGGATCTCGGATCGCTGACGCCGAACCTGACCGGGACGATCGCCCTTGGCTATTCAGCCGCGGGCATGAGCCCGCTGCTCGTGCACGGGCAGACGCGCGAAGCCGAAGGCAACCTGGTCGCCGCGCGCGCCCAGCAGCGGGCCACCCTCGACGGCGTGCGGTCCGATACCCTGACGGCGCAGGCGTCGCTGGTGGCCGCGCGCGACGAGCTCCGCTTCGCGGTTCTGCTCGTCGATGCGGCGGCGCGCCAGCGCGGCCTCGCCGAGGGCCGCTACACGACCGGCGTCGGCAACGTCATCGAGCTCTACGACGCGCTGCTGACCGACGTGAACGCGCGCTACCAGCTGGTGCAGGCCCGGCTCGATCTCGCGTCGGCGCGGGCGCGCCTGCAGCACGCCCTCGGCGAAGGTCCGTGACGGCATTTGTTGGCCGGCCCGATCGCGTCTGTGGTATCTCCGGTCGGGGAGACCGGCGTGACGTCCTCCGATTCGCAGCACGCGCCCGATCTGTTCGTCACCGAGACGATGGCCGAGCTGTCGGCGCGCCAGGGACGGACCGCGGACGCGATCGCGATCTACCGCAGCCTGCTCGGGGGCGCCGCGCCCGGCGACGAGCGGCGGACGCGCTGGACCGCCCGGCTGGCGACGCTGGAGGGCGGGATCGACTCGGCGAGCGAGCCGGCCGCGCCCGCGCCGGTCGCCACCGCCGTCGCCGCGCCGGCGCCGCGTGAGGAGAGCGCGCCCGCCGCCCGGCCCGAGTCCGCGCTGCGGCTGCCGCTGGTGGTGCGGCAGCCGGTGCGCTCGGGCCAGATCGTCTACGCGCAGCAGACCGATCTGATCGTGCTCGCCGCCGTCAATCCGGGCGCTCAGCTGCTCGCGGACGGCAACATCCACGTCTACGCCCCGCTGCGCGGGCGCGCGGTGGCCGGTGTGCGCGGCGCCCGCGACGCCCAGATCTTCTGCCTGCGCCTCGACGCCGAGCTGGTCGGCGTCGACGCGGCCTACCTGGTGAGCGAGGACATCCCGTCGCCGCTGCGCGGGCAGGCGGTGCGCGTCTGGCGGGACCCGGACGAGCGGCGCTGCCGGGTGGAGCGGCTGTCGGTGCTCGACGCGCGCCCGCCGCACTGAGAACGCACGGCAATTTTCAAGCTTCACGAACGGCGGCGGATCGCTAGGCTTGCCATCGCATGTCGACGCAGACGTTCCCGACCTTCCCCAGCTGGTTGGCCCGCCAGCACCCGCAGATCCCGTTCGCCGGCGCGCAGGCGATCCTGGCGCTGGCGGAGGGCGGGGCGACGGTGCCGTTCATCGCCCGCTACCGCAAGGAGCAAACCGGCAACCTGGACGAGGTGGCGATCCGGCAGGTGCTGGAGGCGAAGGAGCGCTGGGACGCGATCCTGAAGCGGCAGGCGTTCATCGTCGAGGAGATCGGCCGGCAGGGAAAGCTGACGCCCGAGCTGGAGGCGCGGATTCGCGGGACGTTCGACGAGACGGCGCTCGAGGACATCTATCTGCCCTACAAGCAGAAGCGGAAGACGAAGGCCCAGACGGCGCGCGAGGCGGGCCTCGAGCCGCTGGCGGACTGGCTGTGGGCGGCCGCGCACGGTGAGATCGATCCCGGCGCCGAGACGCCGGAGGGGCGCGCGGCGGGGTTCGTCGACGCCGCCAAGGGGATCGCGGACGCCGCCGCGGCGCTCGCGGGCGCCTCGGACATCGTCGTCGAGCGCCTGTCCGAGGACGCGCCGCTGCGGCAGCGGGTGCGCACGGCGCTGTTCGAGCGCGGGTTCACGCGGACGCGCAAGGGAGACAAGGCCAAGACGCCGAGCCGCTTCGAGAACTACTTCTCGTACCAGGAGCGGGTGCGCGATCTCCTCAAGCCGGAAGCGTCGCATCGCTACCTCGCCATGCGGCGCGGCTGGATGGAAGAGGAGCTGGTGCTGACGCTGGGCGGCCCGCTGGGCGACGACGGCGCCAGCGATCCGCTGGCCGACGAGCTGCTGGCGGCGTTCGAGGCCGCGGCCTGCCCGGCCAACGGGACGACGGCGTCGTTCGCGGGCGCGGCCCTGCTCAAGAAGGCCGCGCGCCTGGCGCTGCGCGCGCACGTGGCGCCGTCGATCGACACCGAGGTCCACAAGGCGCTGCGCGAGGTGGCCGACGCGGCCGCCATCGGCGTGTTCGCGGAGAACGTCCGCAAGCTGCTGCTGGCGGCGCCGTTCGGACCCAAGCCGGTGCTGGGCGTCGATCCCGGTCTCCGCACCGGTTGCAAGCTGGCCGTCGTCGATGCGTCGGGCCGCTACGTCGGCTCGGGCCTCATGCACCTGGAGACGCCGGCGGGCAAGGCCGCGGCGGCGCCCGTGCTGGCCGAGCTGGTGAAGAAGGGCGGCATCCGCGCGGTGGCGGTCGGCAACGGCACCGCGGGGCGCGAGACCGAGGCGTTCGTGCGCGAGGCGCTGCGCCACTTCGAGATCGACGTGCCGGTGGTGATGGTGAGCGAGGCGGGCGCCAGCGTCTACAGCGCCAGCGACGCCGCCCGCGAGGAGTTCCCCGAGCTGGACGTCACCGTGCGCGGCGCGATCTCCATCGCGCGCCGCATGCAGGATCCCCTGGCCGAGCTGGTGAAGATCGATCCCAAGAGCATCGGCGTCGGGCAGTACCAGCACGACGTGTCGCCCACGGGGCTGAAGAAGAGCCTCGACGACGTGGTCGACTCGTGCGTGAACCAGGTGGGCGTGAACGTGAACACGGCGTCCTATCACCTGCTCGGGCGCGTCTCCGGCATCGGGCCCGGGCTGGCGCGCGCGATCGTCGATCACAGGGCGAAGGAGGGGCTGTTCAGTTCGCGCGAGGCGCTGCTGGCGGTGGCGCGCTTCTCGAAGAAGACGTTCGAGCAGGCGGCGGGCTTCCTGCGCGTGCCGGACTCGGCGGAGGCGCTCGACAACACCGGCGTTCACCCGGAGCGCTACGCCGCGCTCGGGCGGGCCGCGAGCGAGCTCGGGGTGCCGACGAAGGAGCTGCTGGGCGCGGGCGTGAAGCTGGTCAAGCAGTCGGCGGCGTTGAAGGCGGAGCTGGGCGCCTTCACCTTCGACGACGTCGTGCGAGAGCTGGAGAAGCCGGGCCGCGATCCGCGCGAGACGTTCGTGCCGTTCGCGTTCCGCGCCGACATCCACGAGCTCAAGGACCTGCAGCCGGGCATGGTCTGCCCCGGCGTCGTCACCAACGTGACCAACTTCGGCGCCTTCGTCGACATCGGCGTGCACCAGGACGGCCTGGTGCACATCTCGCAGCTCGCCGACAGGTTCGTGAAGGATCCGAAGGACGTCGTCAGCGCGGGCGATCGCGTGAGCGTGCGCGTCCTCGAGGTGAAGCTGGACAAGAAGCAGATCGCGCTGACCATGAAGAGTCAGAGCGAGCGCGGCGCCGAGCAGCGTCCGGCCGGCGCGCCCGCGGGCTCCGGGCGGCCCCCCGGCGGTCCGGGCGGGTCCGGCGGTCCGCGCGCACCCAAGGGCCCACCGCCGGCGCCGCCCAAGCCGGCCACGCCGTTCAACAATCCGTTCGCGGCGGCGCTCGCCAACAAGGGCGCGCCCGCCGACAAGAACCCGCGCCGCTGACGCCGCGGCACGACCACCGCTTGATCCGCCGCCGGCGTTTGGGCACCATCCCGGCATGCGCATGAACGCCGTTCCGTCTCTGTTCGCCGTCGCCGTCGCGGTCACGCTGTCCGCGTGCGGTCCGTCCATCGATCCCGCCGCCAAGGCCGACATCGATCGGCAGGTGGCCGCGCTGCAAGCGGCGACGAACACCGTGCCGCCGCCCGCGCCCGGCATGTTCGCGCCCATGCCGTTCGCGGTCGGGCAGTGGACCCGCTACAAGATGACGAACGACAAGAACCAGCCGTCGTTCATCACGTACAAGATCGTCGGGCAGGACGGGAACGCGGTCTGGCTGGAGGTCGTGAACGAGACCTACACGGGCCGCACCATGCAGAAGATGCTGGTCGCGTTCGGCAACCGGATGGATCCGAACACCGTCGAGATCCGCGCGGTCAGCACCAAGGACGCCAAGGGGCGCGTGCAGGAGATGCCACCGCCTGTGATCTCGCTGATGCAGTCGACCTACCGGGGCGCGGTCTCGATGCTGATCATCAACTGGCAGGGGCTGCCGCAGGAGAGCGCCTCGGTCCCGGCCGGCAAGTTCGACGGCTGCTTCAAGGCGCGCACCGACGCGCAGTGGGGCCCGTGGCGCAGCGTCGCCGATTCGTGGTCGCACCCGGCCGTGCCGCTGTCGGGCGCCGTGCGCTCGCAGGGCGTCGACCACCCGTTCACCATGGAGCTGGCTGCCTTCGGGACCAGCGGCGCGGTCAGCGAATTCTGAGCGGCGAGCCGGTCAGAACGGACCGACGCGATGGACCAGCCCGACGAGGACGACGACGCCCATGGCCACGACCGCGCACGCGACGTAGAACGCGGCCCCCAGGCGCCGCGGCGACCCGGGCAGCTGGCGCAGCGTCTGCAGGTATTGCACGACGCCGGCGAGCAGCGATCCCGTTCCGAGCGCCGCCAGAAACAGACCGATGTTGCGCGGCCCCTCGGGCCGGAGGAGGCGGATCGCGCCTGCCTCGTGCAGGCCGTGCAGGAATTTGAAGATCGTGAAGCCGAAGCTGATCATCGACAGCGCGGTCCGGATCCACGCCATCAGCGTGCGCTCCGCCGCCAGCGTCGTGCGCGTGCAGGCGAGATCGGTCTTGCGATCGCCGGCGCCGCCCGGCAGGAGGCTGTCGGCGCCGGACGTCACGCCGGCGCCTCGCCGGGAGAGGCGTGCGGTCGACGGTCGCGCGGTTCGTCCTCGATCGCCTTCGCCTGCCAGGGCCAGCGGCCCTCGAGCTCGACCTCCAGCGAGAAGCTGAGGAACGTCCGGATCAGGACGATGCCGCCGAGCACGGCGACCTCGGTGAGGGTCGGCCGCGTGCTGATGGTGCGGAGGATGTCCGCGGCGACGAGGAACTCGAGGCCGAGGATGATGGCGCGGCCCAGCCGGTAGCGGAAGCCCTTGAACATCGCGCGGCCGCCGCCGGCGCGGTCACGGACGGTCAACGCGACCGCGACCAGCGCGCCGAGCGCCATCACCAACGTCCCGGCCGCCTCGAACAGCGAGGCCGCCCCGTCAACCGCCACGCGCAGCATCCCCGATCGGTCCGAAGCTGCCCATCCGCCCGGCCGGATCAAGCCGCGGCCGCGTATGTCAGCGGGCGCCTTACCTAGGGCTGGGCCAGGTTCTCCAGCCGGTGGTCTGGTAGGCGAGCCAGAGCAGCGCCACGCGGTTGAGACTGTCGCCGATCTGCGAGAGCGCCTCGCCCAGCCAGAGCAGCCCGAAGTCGCGCGTGACGAGGAGCCGGAGCTTCATCGGCGCCGCGACGGGGCCCGTATCCGGTAAGCGCGCCGCCGCTCCTCCGCAAGCGCGGACGGACCCCAGGTCGGAGAGCCGTTCCCGGCGACCGGACGATCCTTATTTTGGATGGGCGCCGCGGAAAATCCGTCGACGGCGCAAGCAGAGGTCGACTTGAGAATCGCGCAGGTCTGTCCGCTCAGCGAAAGCGTCCCGCCCCTGACATACGGCGGAACGGAACGGGTGGTCGCCTTTCTGACCGAGGAACTGGTGGCGGCCGGCCACCACGTCACGTTGTTCGCCAGCGGCGACTCGGTGACGCGCGCCGAGCTCGTCGCGTGCGTGCCGCGGGCGCTGCGTCTCGACAGCGACTGCGTCGATCCGCTGGCGCCCCACCTCCTGATGATCGAAGAGGTGGCCCGGCGGGCCGCCGACTTCGATCTCGTCCACTTCCATTTCGGCTACCTGCACTTCCCGCTCATGCGCCGGCTGGGGATCCCCCGGATCACGACGGTGCACGGGCGCCTGGATCTCCCCGACCTGCAGACGGTCTACCGCGTGTTTCCGGATGAACCGCTGGTGTCGATCTCGCAGGCGCAGCAGGCGCCGCTTCCGTCGGTCGGCTGGCAAGGGACGGTTCACCATGGGCTGCCCGGAGGGCTGCTGGCCTTTCACCCGGGCCCCGGCCGATACCTGGCCTTCCTGGGCCGGATCTCGCCCGAGAAGGGGCCCGATCGGGCCATCGAGATCGCGCGGCGGGTCGGGATGCCGCTCAAGATCGCGGCCAAGGTCGACAAGGTGGACGAGGCGTATTTCCGGGCGCGCATCGAGCCGCTCCTCGACGATCCGCTGCTCGATTTCGTGGGCGAGATCGACGACGGTCAGAAGGGCGAATTCCTGGGCAACGCGGCGGCCCTGCTGTTCCCGGTCGATTGGCCGGAGCCGTTCGGACTGGTGATGATCGAGGCGATGGCGTGTGGGGCGCCGGTGGTGGCGTTCGCGCGCGGATCGGTCCCGGAGATCGTGCGCGACGGCCAGTCGGGGTTCGTCGTCGGCAGCGTCGACGATGCGGTGGCGGCGGTGCCGCGCGCGCTGGCGCTGCCTCGCGCGCGCTGCCGGGCCTATTTCGACGCGCGGTTCACCGCCGCGCGGATGGCGGCGTGCTACGTCCAGATCTACGAGCAGGTGATCGCCCGCGAACGGACCCGCCGCGCCGCCCGGGCGAGCGAGCCGGGCGGCGGGGTGTCGATGGACCCGCGAATGCCGCTTTGAGCTTCGCGATGTCGAACTTCACCTGCCCGAGCATCTCCGCGGCCACGCGGGCGGCCTTCGTCCGGTCGCGATCGAGCATCATCTCTCCGAGCGAGGTGGGCACGATCTGCCAGCGGACGCCGTACCTGTCGACGATCCAGCCGCACGCCTGAGCCCGACCGCCGTTCTTCAGCAGCGCGCTCCAGTAGCGATCGATCTCCGCCTGCGTGCGGCAGTTCACGCGAAAGGAGATGGCTTCATTGAACGGCTCGTTCGGGCCGGCGCTCATCGCCATGAAGGGCTGGCCGAACAACCTGAACTCGACGATCACGACCGAGCCGGCGGGGCCGATGGGAGAATCGGCCGGCAACGACGACACGCGGTCGACGCGCGACGCAGGGAAGATGCGCGCATAAAACCGCGCGGCCTCCTCGGCCTCGTTCGTGTACCAGAGATGAGGGACGATCTTCGGCGTCGCGAGGGTGGTCATGTTGCCTCCTGTACTGGTTGTTTAATGCAACCGGTTGCAGATGGCAAGGACTGATCTTAAAATGCAACCACGATGGCACGCACGGACGAGGAGCCCCGCTCGGGATGTCCGATCAACCTCGCCCTCGAAGTCGTCGGAGACAGGTGGACCCTGCTGGTGCTGCGCGACATCGTCTTCGCCGACCGGCGCTACTTCCGGCAGCTGCTCCGGGAGTCATCGGAGGGGATC
>DATBHU010000082.1:0-21508 GCA_036557265.1 Polyangia bacterium | reverse complement strand
CGAGGAGGCGGGCGATGCTGTACTTGCCGAGCTGGGTTCCGGGGGCGAGGGTCGGGACTTCGTTCTCGTCTACCGTGCTCCCCGGGTTCGCCATCCCTGACGACTGTATCGTCTGCTTCGGGGGCCCAGCAAGCTTTCCGGGGCCGGCGGGGCCAGGACGATCTGAAGGCACGCGTGTGGGGGAACGTCGTCCGGCGCTATGATTCCCGAGGTTTTCAGAAAATGAAGCACGACGTGTCAGCCCTTGTCCCACCGGCGGCCCAGCTGGCCCGCCTGCTCGCCGCGCATCGGCCGGCCGTGGTCTTCACGGGCGCCGGCATGAGCACCGAGTCGGGCTTGCCCGACTTCCGTTCGAACGGCGGCCTGTGGAAACAGAACCGCCGCTTCGAGCAGCTGGCGTCGCGCGACGCGCTGGAGACCGACTACGACGAGCACGTCGAGTTCTACCGGTGGCGCATCGAGATGCTGGCCGGGCACGCGCCCAACGACGGTCACCGCGTGCTCGCCAGCTGGCAGCAGCGCGGGCTGGTGTCGACGATCGTCACCCAGAACGTCGACGGCTTTCACACCCGGGCCGGCGCGGACGGGGTGCTGGAGCTGCACGGCACGCTGGCGAACGTGCGCTGCGATCGCTGCGGCGACGAGCGCCCCGCCGCCGAGTTCCTGGAAGCGGCGGGGCTCGCCTGCGCGTGCGGCGGCAAGCGCCGGCCGGGGGTGGTGCTGTTCGGCGAGTCGCTGCCGACGGCGACGCTGCGCGCCGCCTGGATGGCGTCCGAGCGCGCCAGCCTGTTCATCGTGCTGGGATCGTCGCTGGCGGTCGCGCCCGCGAACCTGCTGCCCGAGGCCGCGGTCACCGCGGGCGCGCCGCTCGTGATCGTCAACCGCGATCCGACGCCGCTCGATCGCGCGGCGTCGCTGGTGATCCACGCGTCGATCGGCGACACGCTGCGCGCGGCCGATCGCCTGCTCGATCAGATCAGCTGATCGCGCGCCTCGACCAGGTAGGCCGCCGCGCGCAGCTGGTCGGCCTGCGCAGGGGTGGCGAGCAGGACGCCGCTCTCGAAGCTCCCGGCCGTGAACCGGTAGAGCGCGCGCTCGTCCCGCCGCGCCGCCAGGATCGAATTCAGGTAGTCGACGATCGGCCCGACCTGCGCGTACTTCTGGTTGTCGAGGCGGATCGTCGCCCCGACGCCGTCGTGCGAGACGCGCACGTCGTAGTGGTCCACGTTCTCGTTGGCGACGGCCAGCCGCTCGACCTCGACGGGCACGTTGGCGAAGCGCGCGAGCTCCTCGACCAGCGACGGGTAGTCCGACTCGCGCGACGCGCATTTGAAGTCGCTCTCCAGCACCTGGCGCTCGCCGACGATCTCCGCGACGGTCGGGACGCGATCGAGCGAGGGGACGACGGCGCGCTCCGGGTGGCGCGTCGGCGCCAGCAGCGGTCCGGGCACCTCGGGCGGGAGGCAGTCGAGGTACGTCCCGGGAGCGTTTCGGATCGCCGCGATCGCGGCCGGGTCGAGCAGCAGCAGCCGGGGCGTGTACCAGTGCGGCTCGGCCTTCATCATCACGAAGCGGTGCGCGACGCCCTGTGCGCCGACGAACGCGTTCAGATCGCGATAGACGCGCGGCAAGACGTCGACGACCTCCTCCTTGCCCGTCCGCGCCGGATAGCGATAGGCGGCGGTCGCGTCGCCGGCGCGATAGCGGATCTCCGCGCCGCCGTCCCCGTCCCACGCGGTCGCGAACGAGAGCGCGATGTGCCCGTGCGCGAGCAGGCAGGTCCGGGTGAGACAGCGATCCAGCTGCCACCAGCCCCGCCAGAAGCCGCCCAGATACGGCAACTGGATGCCACCATCGCCGAGGCTCTTGATCGAAGGAGCGGCCGGCTCGGGCTCGATCAGATAGGCGTGGCGGCGAAGGCGAGCCGCCTCGGCGGCGGTCGCCAGCACGACGTGCTGGCCCCACGGCGACGACACGCAGAGGTACGCCTGCAGGCGCGCGCCGTTCTTGCGGCCGCGGCGGCCTGCCATGTCGAGCCCGCGGTTGATGGCGTCGCAGATCGGCTGCAACGGCACGCGCGTCCCGGGCCGGATCCGCACCGTCTCCTGCACCGATCCGCCGCTCGGGTGCGTCCAGGTGACCCGCAGCGAGAAGAACTCATCGTTCCGGAACAGCGGGGCCAGCGACGGCGTCGGCACGCACGTGACGGGACCGACGCGGGCGAAGGCCGCCAGGCGCATGAAGTAGTCGGCCAGCAGCGCCGGATAGCCGGCATCCGCCGCGAAGTGCCACCTGGGCGGAACGATCTGCTCGGGCGTGGGCAGCGCCGGCAGCGCGCGCGACTTGCTCGGTTCCTTCGCCGCGACGGCCGGCTCGGGCGGCAAGCACTTCTCCGCCAGCCAGCTGCGTTGTGCCGCCCAGGCGGCGCCCCGGGCATCGAGGAGTACGAGGCGGTGGTCTTGCTCGTCGAACACGAACCGCCGATCGACGCCGCGCGCGGCGAGCACGCCGTTCAGCCCGCGCAGGATCAGGGCCAGCCCGTCGGCGGCCGACTCTTCGAGCAGGTCGGAACCGCAGCTCACCTCGAACGACTCGCCCCGCAGCACGAAGACGACGGTGACACTGGCGGCCGGGCCGCGCTCGAGCACGAACGACAGCGGCACCGCCCGCCCGGCCAGCACGCACAGCCTGACCAGCGTCCGCCCCAGATCGCCGCCTTCCACGAACGAGCGCCAGGTCTGCATCCCGTACGGAACGACAAAGCCGGCACGATCCAGCGGCGACGTCTTGGCGGGCGGCACGCCGCGATGATAGCGGCTATTCGCGCCGGTTCGGCGCCGGAACCAGCACCGCCGCGTCGCGCACGATCGGCGGCGGGCGGAAGTTCCGGTGCACGCGCACGTCGACCGCGTCGACGCGCCCGGGCGCCAGCGGCACCACGACGGTGTCGCCGCCGACGCGCTTGCGCAGCAGCGTGGCGCTGGTCCGCGGCCCCTGCCCGAACGCTTCCACGCGCGCCCCGTCGAGCGGCTCGCGAAACCGGAGCTCGACGCTGTCGCCGTCGACGGTGCCGGCCGGGATCGGGATCCGGAACGCGATCAGGCCGAAGTACGGTTCGCTGGTGGCGATGGTGTCGGCGCCGATCGGCGTCGCCACCAGCGGCCCGCGCGGCGCGGGGCGCGCGCCCGCGAGCGCATCCAGGTGGACCCGGCCGTGCAGCGCCACGGCGGCGAGCGCCAGCCCGCCCGCCGCGGCGATGCCCCAGGGGATCGGCCGCACGGCTAGCGCGCCTCCCGACCGTCGCCGACCAGGCGCGCCCCGACCAGCAACAGCGCGCCGACCGCCGCGAACAGCGTCACCCGCAGCGGGCCCTGCAGGTGGACCGAGTCGTAGACCAGCGCCTTGAGCAGGGCGACCGCCGCCAGGCCCGTGCCGACCTGGCCCGGCGCGGAGGCGCGGCTGCGCGCCACGACCAGCAGCGCCAGCCCGGCGGCCAGCCAGGCGATGGTCGGGATCAACCGCGGCGCGATCGATTCTTCGCCCATCCCGGCGGTCAGAAAATGAAACGACAGCGCCGCCGTCGCGGCGAGGAACGAGGCGCCGGCCGCGTACCACCGCAGCGGCGCGGCGGCTTTCATCCCCGACGCGTCGACCTCGCGGCCGTGCACCGCGACGGCCGCGATGGATCCCACCGCGGTCACGACCAGCGCCGGCAACAGCACGGGCGCCGTCACCGCCGCGTACCAGGCGCCCGCGATCAGCGCGAGCGCCAGCAGCGCGCCCGGCCCCACCGCCGGCCAGCGGCGCGGGCGGCCGGTGACCGCCGCGACGGACGCCGCCAGCGCCGCGCCGGTCAACAGGATCTCGGGCGGCAGGGCCAGATCGCGCACCAGGAAGGCGCCGGCCAGCACCAGGAAGCCGCCGCCCCCCGCGGCCAGCATCGTCGATGGGCTCTTCTTTGCCTCGTCGTTCATCGCTCTCACCTCCACGACGCAGGCTACCGGCCGCCCGCGGCGATCGTGGGGCCGCGAGATGAAGAAGTCGTGAACGGACCGTGAATCGCCGCGCCCCTCTGATAGGCTCGCCGCGTGAGCAGGACGCGCCCCGTCGGAGCCGACCGCATCGCCGGCGTCGGCACGTCGATCTTCACGGAGATCACGGCGCTGGCCGTCGCGCACGAGGCCGTCAACCTGGGCCAGGGCTTCCCCGACTTCCCGGCGCCCGACTTCGTCAAGCAGGCGGCGGCGCGCCACATCCGCGACGACCGCAACCAGTACGCGGCCAGCCCGGGCGTGCCGCGGCTGCGCGCCGCGCTGGCCGACGACCGGCGCCGCAGCGATCCCGGCGCGCGCGTCGTCGATCCGGCCACGGAGATCACCGTCGGCAGCGGCGCCACCGAGCTGCTGCACGACGCGGTGATGGCGACCGTCAACCCGGGCGACGAGGTGATCGTGCTCGAGCCGGCCTACGACGCCTACGCGCCCGACATCGCGATGGCGGGCGGCGTGGCGCGCGCCGTGCCGCTGGCGCCGCCCCACTGGCGCTTCGATCCGGAGCGGCTGGCGGCGGCGTTCGGTCCCCGCACGCGCGCGCTGATCCTGAACACGCCCCACAACCCGACGGGGAAGGTGTTCGCGCGCGCCGAGCTGGAGGTGATCGCCGACCTGTGCCGGCGCCACGACGCGCTGGTGATCAGCGACGAGGTCTACAACGAGATCGTGTTCGACGGCGCCGCGCACGTCTCGATCGCGACGCTGCCCGAGATGTTCGAGCGCACCATCACCATCCGCAGCATGGGCAAGACCTTCAGCGTCACCGGCTGGAAGGTCGGCTGGGCGATCGCGCCCGCGCCGCTCACCGCCGCCCTGCGCGCCGTGCACCAGTTCGTCACCTTCACGAACTCGGCGCCGTTCCAGGAGGCGCTGGCCGACGTGCTGCCGGCGGCGGCCACGAACGGCTACTACGCGCAGCTGCGCGCCGACTACGCGCGCCGCCGCGAGTTGCTGGCGGGCGTGCTGCGCGGCGCGGGCCTGGCCCCGCTGCCGATCGGCGGCGCCTACTTCCTGCTGGCCGACGTCGCGCCCCTCGGCTTCCGCGACGACGGCGACTTCTGCCGCAAGCTGGTGACCGAGGTCGGCGTCGCCGCCATCCCGACCTCCGCGTTCTACGCGCGCCCCGAGGACGCGGCGCCCATCGCCCGCTTCTGCTTCGCCAAGCGCGACGAGACGATCCTGGCGGCGGGGCCGCGCCTGGCCCGCCTGCGCGCCGGCTGACGGCGCGCCCTCAGTCCTGGCCTGAGAACGCGCACCCGCGGGCGAGTATCGCGCTTATCGCAGCGGTTGGGAGAACCGAATGCCGGCCATCACGCGCAGCTCCGGCCGGGGCAGGTCCGGCGCCGTGTCGGCGGTCGCCGCCGCGAACAGCGCCAGCGGGCGATCGTTCGCCGCCAGCGGCGTCACCTCGGCGTCCGCGTCGACGCGGTAGGCGCGCTCCCAGCCGCGCACGCTCGACCAGCGATGCGACGCCTCGGCGCGCACGCCGCCCCCCGCCAGGCCGTCGGCGCGCTCGCCGTGCAGCGCCAGCGCCACCGTCGTCATCGGCGACACCCGGTGATCCAGGTGCAGCGCCTCGGCGGCGTCGCGCTGCACGCCGACCTCGTAGCGGCCGCCCACGCCGAGCGTGAACCAGCGCCCCGGCTGGCGCGAGCGCCAGAAGTCCGCCAGCACCTCGCCGTGAAAGACGCCCGCGTCGAGGGGCGGGCCGCCCGCCTCGGGCGACAGCGCGCCGTGCAGGTGCCCGACCTCCACCAGCACGCCGACGTCGAACGGCAGCGACAGCGCCAGCGGCGGCGTGAACGGCAACGTCAGCGTCCCCTCGCGCGACTGGCGCAGGAAGATCCCGCGGTAGAGCGCGCCTTCCACCGCGGCCCCGCGCGCCCCCGCCGTCGGGTGCAGGCGCAGGCGCGCGATCTCGTGGTTCCGCTTCCAGTTGACGTCCCACCCGGGCGCCGGCCGCTCGCCGCGCAGCAGGAGGCCGACCTCGACGGCGAAGCCGGGCGCCGCCGTCAGGCCGGCCGCGTCGCCCGCCAGCGTCTCGGCGCCGGCCGCCAGGATCAGCCGCTCGCCGGGATCGAAGCGGACGCGGAAGCGGCCGCCGTGCGCGTCGACGATCCAGACCGGCGGCGCGACCGCGGCGTCGCCGTCGGCGGCCTGGGCGCGGCCGCCCCCCGCGCTGGCGAGCAGCGCGAACAGGAGGCCGAGCGGTGCGGCGCGGGCGCGCATCGCCACCGCCCGCTACTTCCGCAGCGCCTGGGGGACGGGCGGCGAGAAGAACGCCATCCGGATGCCAGCCGTTCCCGTCCAGGCCAGCACCCGCGACGTGGGCAGGCCCGCGACCACCTGGCGCGTGTCGTCGCGCAGGTACGCGCTGGCCGCGACGCGAAACGACACCGGCTGATCGTTGATCGCGATCAGGATCGCCTCGTAAGCCGCGTCGGCGGCCGCCGTCCAGTCGCCGGGCAGCGGCTGCGACTGCCAGGTCGCCGAGCGCAGCAGATCGCCGCGCACCCGGAAGTTGAGCCGCTGCATCGCGCGCTGGCCGAGGATGACGTTCCCCTCCAGCGTCGCCTGCGGCAGCAGGCCCACGTAGCGCGTCTCGTCGCCCCAGGGCCCCATCCGCATCTCCACGCCGGGACCGAGGCGAACACGCACGTACGAGCGCAGGTCCTCCGACTGCCAGAGGTCGAGCGTCGCCTGCAGGGTGCCCAGCGTCAGCGACTGCTCGCCCTCGATCCCGCGCGGCGCGGTCTCGAAGTGCAGCAGCTCGGTGAACAGGCCGACGTTCAGGTAGAGGTCGTGCCGCTCCGGCTCCCTGACGAAGGTGGTGATGCGCAGGATCGGGTGGTCGTAGCGGTGCGAGAAGTCATAGCGGAAGCCCGTGACGTCGAGGCCGAACGAGTTCAAGCGCACCTGGCCGTCGAGCACGGTGTAACGCTCGCGCGTCCGCCCGTTCTCGGACAGCGCGTCGTAGGCGATGCCGAAGTCGAACGCCGCCGGCGAGATCTCCGTGTCGCCGGCCGGCGTCCGGTGCGGCGCGTAGCCGACGCCGAGCCAGAGCCGCCGCCCGAAGTCGAACGACACCTGCATCACGCGGCCCTGCGCGTCGCGGTAGAAGCCCTCCGGCACGGCGCGGCCGAAGCCGTCGCCGATGCCCTCTTGGGGCGGGCGCGGCGCGGCGATCACCGCCGCCGGCGGCGCCGCCCTGCGCTCCGCGGCCGCCGGGCCGTCCCCGTGCAACGTCAGGTCGGGCGCGTCTTCGTCCTGCGCGCGCGCCAGCTTCGCCCCGACGACCAGACCCAGATTGGCCGCGATGACCGCGGCCGCGATCGCTCTTCGTGAATGAATCATCGCGGCCCGTCTCAGCAATGACGGTGCCGATCCGCCGCGCGACACGGATCTCACATGCGAGGTTAGACCCGTGAGACGTCGCACGCGGCGTGTGCCCGCCGCGCACGCACCTGGGCTCAAACAGACGCAATCACGACCGCAATGATCGCCGCGTCGTCGCGCAGCGGCGTCACGGCACCGGCGGCGGCCGCCACGATCTCCTCGGGCTGGGCGCGCGCGCAGGCGGCCGCGAGCGCGGCGTCACCCGCGACGCTCCAGGCGCCGTCGCTGCACAGCACGAAGCGATCGCCCGGCTCGCAGGCGAGCGCGCGCGTCACGATGGGCATGGACGGCGCCACGCCCAGCAGCCCGCCCGTGATGCCGTAGTGAAAATCATCGGCGGCCTCGGGCGTCTTTCGCCAGATGCCGTGGTCGGGCAACAGCTGCTCGAGCGTGCCGCGGCGCCACAGATACGCCCGGCAGAGACCGATCTGCGCCACGAACGCCCGGCCGCCCACCAGGTGAACGCCGGTGACCGAGCCGCCCATGTGCGCCTGGGTCGCGATCTCGCGCCCGAAGAAATCGCGCGCCACGCGCCGGGCGGCGCGCCGCGACGCCTCGAGACGGTCGCCGCCGCGCCAGATCGCCGCCAGCTCCTCGTCGAACGCGCGGAAGAACGCCTCGCAGGCGGCCCACATCGCGTCGTTGGCGCGGAGGAACGCGTCGCGCAGGCAGCCCTCGTCGCAGGCGTGCCCGGCGTGGCGTTCGGGCGCCAGCGTTGATTCGATCAGGTCCAGGCCCGGGTCGAGCGCGATCGGATCGTGATAGCCGCCGTAGGTCGGCCCCGATCCATCGGCCACCAGGCAGAGCCGGCCGCCGTCCACGACGCGCGCGCGGTCATCGCACACCCAGGGCCCGCCCTGGCGCACCCATCGCGCCGCCGACAGCTTCACCCTCCTGGCTTAACACACGCGCGCGCTACCTCCGCAGCGACGGCGTGACCGGCAGCGCGAGGCGCTCGGAGCCGCGCACGACGATCAGCGCCGTCTCCTTGCCGGCCTGGTCCTCGGTCAGCAGGCGATGCAGGTCGTCGATGCCCGCGATCGGCTTGCCGTCGAAGCCGACGATCAGATCGCCGTCGCGCAGTCCGGCGCGCGCGCCCGGGCTGTCCGGCTCGACCGACACCACGAACACCGCGCTCTCGAGCGGCAGGTCGTGGTAGCGGACGACGCGCCGGTGCAGCGGCACGTTCTGCCCCGCGACGCCGATGTACGAACGACGGATGCGCCCCTCGTGGATCAACTTGCCGACCACGAAGCTGGCGGTGTTCACCGCGATGGCGAAGCAGATCCCCTGCGCCGGCAGGATCATCGCCGTGTTGACGCCGATGACGCGCCCCTGCGCGTCGAGCAGCGGCCCGCCCGAGTTGCCCGGGTTCAGCGCCGCGTCGGTCTGGATGACGTCGTCGACCAGCCGGCCCGACTGCGTGCGCAGCGATCGTCCGAGCGCGCTCACCACGCCGGCCGTGACGGTGCAGTCGAAGCCGAACGGGTTGCCGACGGCGATCGCGATCTGCCCGACGCGCAGCGCCGACGAGTCGCCGAACGCGACCGGCGTCAGCGGCGCCGGCGGCGGCGACGATGTCGGCGATGTCGAATCGTCCGGGTGCAGGCGGACGACCGCCAGATCGGTGTCCGGATCGTCACCGACCAGGTGCGCGGGCAGCTTGCGCCCGTCCAGCATCGTCACGGTGATCCGCTTGGCGCCGCTGACCACGTGGCTGTTGGTCAGCACGTAGCCGTCGGGCGTGAACACGAAGCCCGAGCCACTGCCCATCGCCTCGTTCGGCCCGCGCGGGCGGCCCGGGCGCGGCTGGGCCGGGCTCCTGACGCCCTCCACGTCGATGCGCACGACGGACGGGCTGACCGCGGCGGCCACCGCCGTCACCGTGCGCGAATAACTGTCGAGCAATCCACGCTCGCCACCCTCGCCCCGCTCGCCTGGGTCGCCGTTCGCCGGCTCGACCGCGTTCCTCGCATTCGCGGCGTTCAACATCTCGACTCCTCCTTTCGCCGGGGCTGCTCGCGCTCGGCGCGTTCGCCGTGGGTTGTCTCCTCACGGACGTCTTGCAGGGGCGAACAAGTAAGCCCCCCGACGGGCGCGTCAAGAATTGGCCGCCGGCGCGGCCACCGGCAGCTCGAGCGTCACGCGCGCGCCGCCCTCGGATCGGTTGGCGGCGTCGGCGCGGCCGCCGTGGGCGACGGCGATGCGGCGGACGAGCGCCAGGCCGAGCCCGAGCGAGCCGTGATGGCCCGGCTCGGCGCCGCCCCGATAGAAGCGATCGAACACGCGCTCCTCGTCGCCGGGTGCGAAGCCCGGGCCGCGGTCGCTCACTTCGAACACGACCGTGCCCCCGCTGGCGCCGGTCCCGGCTCGCACGGTGATGCCGTCCAGCCCGCCGCCGTGCTTGCGCGCGTTGTCGATCAGGTTGGCGAGCGCCCGCGCCACCAGCGTCGGATCGGCGACGAACGGCAGCGCCGCGGCGACCGGCGCCAGCTTGCCCGCCTCCTCGCCCGCGCGCTCGAGCGCCCGGCGCGCCACCTCGCCCCCCTCGAGCGGCTTGCGCGTGACGGCCTGGAACTCGAGCCGGGCGCTGGCCAGCAGCTCGCCCACCAGCGTGTCGATCTCGATCGCCTCTCGCTCGATCTCGTCCAGCGTCGCCGGCGTGACCCGGGCCTGGCGCGCGATCTCCACCAGCAGGCGGATGCGCGCCAGCGGCGTGCGCAGCTCGTGCGACACCGCCGCCAGCAGCTCGCGCTGCTCGGTCAGCTGCCGCTCCAGCCGCACCGCCATGTCGTTGAACGCCGACGACAGCACGCCGATCTCGTCGATGCCGCCGTGGCCGAGCGACGCGCGCGCGGCCAGGTTGCCCTGCCCCAGGTCCTGCGCCGCGCGCGTCAGCTCGTAGATCGGCCGCGAGATGCGCCGCGCGATCCGCCCCGCCGCCGTCCACAGGCAGAGCGCCGGGATGCCGAACAGGAACACCGCCCGCCCCGGGTGCGCCGTCAGCCAGGCGCGCCCCAGGTGGGACGCGATCAGCGTGGTGCCGACGCTGAGAAAGATCGCCGCGCCGAACCAGTGGAACAGGCGCCGGTGCAGGTGGGCGCCGTAGTGCAGGCGCAGCTCCTGGCGAATGCGCCGCTTCCATCCGGGCCGGCGGTCGCGCGCCTCGCCGATGACGCGGTCCCACGGGAACGGCGCGCCACCCGGGAAGTACCCGTGCCAGTGCGGATGGTGATCGCAGTCAGGGCCGTGGTGGTGGCGGTCATGGTCGTGGTCGCGGTCGTGGTCGTGGCCATGGTCGCGACGGTGGCGATACCGGTACCGGTGCCAGCTCACGCGCCGCCCTCGTCCTGCCCCTGGGACTGCGCCTGCGCGTCGTCCGCCGCCGCCATGACGTAGCCGACGCCGCGCACCGTCTTGATCAGGCGCGGCGCCTTCGGATCGTCCCCCAGCTTCTTGCGCAGATGCGAGACGTGAACGTCGACGGTGCGATCATTGACGGTGACGTCGTTGCGGCCCGCCTCCGCCATCAACGTCTCGCGCGGCACCACCCGCCCCGGCCGCCGCGCCAGCGCCAGCAGGATATCGAACTCCAGGCCGGTCAGCTCCGCCGGCTCGCCGCTGACGCGCACGCGCCGCGCCCCGACCTCGATGGCGACGCGGCCGACGACGAGCTCGGCCTCCACCGCCGACGGCTGCGATCGGCGCAGCACCGCGCGCAACCGGGCCAGCAGCTCGCGCGGCGAGAACGGCTTCGGCACATAGTCGTCGGCGCCCAGCTCCAGCCCGACCACCCGATCGGCCTCGTCGCCGCGCGCGGTCAGCATGATCACCGGAACCTGCCGCGTCTGCCGGATCCGCCGGCAGACCTCCAGACCGTCCATGCCCGGCATCATCACATCCAGCAGCACCGCGTCGAACACGTCCCGTTCGAGCGCCGCCAACCCCTTCGCGCCGTCGGTCGCGTGGACCAACGTCACGCCGTTCGGCGCGAAGTAGTCGGCGAGCAGCTCGTAGAGACGCCGATCGTCGTCGATGCACAGGACGCGCATGGTCCCCCAAAGCCTAGCGCGTTACTGCCACCACCCGAAGCGCGGCCCTCGCTCGACCAGCGAGGCCAGCCGCGTCCGCTGCTCGGGCTCGAGCGTGTCGTGCACGCGCGCGACCAGCCCCACGAACGCCTTGCGCGCCCCCTCGATCACCGTGTCGTGGCGGGCGAACTGCTCGCCCAGCACGACGCCGTCGAACGTCGGCCGGCGCAGCGCGTCCGCGATCTCCTGCCGGCTGCGCCGCGCCTCGCCGCCGCCCAGCTTCTTCATGTCGTCGCGGAACTCCTCGAACGCCACGCCGATGGCCCGTTCCTGCTCCGGGGTGGCGTTCACGCGCGACAGCACGGAGCGGATGAAGTACCGCTTGCCGCTCACGCCGCCTCCCCAGCCGTCCGGCCCCGCCCCGTCCCGGAACGAGGCGCCCCAGTCGCCGTCATCCCCGTCGTCGAAGCCGTGCCCGCCCCAGCCCCGCCGCCCGAAGTGACCCCACGGCCCGCCGTGCCAGCCGCCGTGACGCGAATGGCAACCGCCCCACCCGCCGTGATGGAAGTGGTGCCAGCGACGCGCGTGAAACAGCCGCGACACCGCGAACGCCACCAGACCTCCTGCAATCAAGCATCCGATCATCTCTTCATCTCCTTTGCGGAGCCCGTTTGCTCCGTGGGGAGACTTTGAACACCGATCGTTAAGGACGTTCGCGGGGGACTGTGAAGAAATGTGAACGGTGGCACAATGGACTCCGGTAATCGGAGATGACGCACGATCCCCGCCGGCCGCTGCATCGTCTGACGCCGCTGCGCGACGATCCGGCGGCGGCCTGGCTGTCGGCGCCGCAGCGGGTGCGCGTCGCCATGTCCGGCTGGTTCGGGTGGGCGATGTACTTCCTGTTCTTGCAGCTGGTGCTGTGGGGGCAGGTCGTGGTGATGGCGCAGACGATGGGCTTCGTGCCGTACCGCATCCCCGGCATCGTCACCGGCATGATCGGGCTCGCGCTGGTCTGGCCGGCGCGGCGCATGGTCATGCGGCGGCGCAGCGCGAAGACCGCCGAGCTGGTCCGCGACAGCACGCCCTCCCTGGCCGTCCCGATCGACGATCTCCGGGATCTGCACGGACAACAGGACGGCACGGTGGTCTCCGTGGTGGGCTGGATCCGCGGGGGCCTGCAGCTGACGCAGCCGGTGAACGGCGAGCCGTGCGTCGGCATGGCGGTCGCCTGCCAGCAGCGCTATCCGGGCGTCCTCGAGACGCTCAACGACTTCGAGCTGGTCGACGAGGCGAACCAGACCGTGCCCGTGCAGGTGGCCGGCGCCCGCATGCTCGGCGCGCCCAACGTCAACCTGGCGAACGCCAATGAACGGATGATGGTGATCGCCTCGCTCGATCTGCCGGTCGGCGCGGTGGTGACCGGCTGGGACGCCTTCGTCCTGCGCGACGGCGATCCGGTGATGGTGGTGGGCTTCAAGCAGACCGCGCTGGACCCGACGCAGGCCAGCCTGCGCGGGCCGGCGGCGCGACCGTCCGTCGGATCTCTGGCGCCGAAGCCGCTGCTGATCTTCCCGATCGCCGCCGAACGCCGCGGACAGGCACCGGCGATGTTCAAGCTGTCCTGAGCGACGGCCCGGGTTGCCGCGCTGACAACCGCATCGCAAAGTTGAGCATGGTGTCTCCGAACGCTCGCGCCCGGACCGGGCGGTCACGCGGCCCCGGGCGGTTCCTGCTGCTGGTCGTGGTGCTGGCGGTCGGGCTGCAGATCCCGCTGGTGACCGCCCTGATCCACCTGAGCGGCTGGGTCGCGCCGGTGATCGCCCTCCCGGCCCTGCTGACCGCCGCCTTCATCGGCGGCTTCACGCGCGGGCGCACCGCCTGGGCGACGCCTGGAGCCCCCCGCCTCTACCTGGTGATGTGGCCGTTCTTCATCTGGTGGACGGTGGCGCTGCTGTTCAGCTTCGCGGCGCCGCTCGCGCTCGCGGTCGCCGCGCTCTTCCACGCGCCGGCCAGCACGGCGCTGGTGGCCGCACTGGTGACGGCCGCCGGCGGCGCCGCGCTGTCACTCCACCAGCGCCCGCGGGTCCGGCGGCGCGACGTCGAGATCGAAGGGCTGCCCGAGGCCTTCGATGGCTATCGCATCGTCCAGATCTCCGATCTGCACTGCGGCCCGTTCGCGAGCGGCCGGCGCGTCGCCGGCTGGGTCGCGGCCGCCAACCGCCTGGAACCCGATGTGATGGCGGTGACCGGCGACCTGATCGCCAGCGGCTCGGCCTACGTGGAGACCGTGGCGCGCGCGCTGGGCGGCCTGCGCGCGCGCGACGGCGCCTTCGCCGCCATGGGAAACCACGACTACTTCGGCGACGCCGAGGCGATGGTCGCCGCGCTGGAGGCCGCCGGCCTGAACGTGCTGCGCAACCGCGGCGTCGAGCTGCGCCGCGACCGCGCCGCGATCTGGCTGGCGGGCGTCGACGACACCTGGACGCGCCGCCACGACATCGCGCGGGCGCTGTCCGCGCGGCCGCCCGGCATGCCCGCGGTGCTGCTGGCGCACGATCCCGCCCTGTTCCCCGATGCCGCGCAACACGGCGTCGATCTGGTCCTGTCGGGCCACACGCACGGCGGCCAGGTGGCGGTGCCGCTGCTGGCGCGCAAGCTGAACCTGGCGCGCCTCATGACCCGCTTCACGAACGACGTCTATCGATTGGGGGCGTCGACGCTCTACGTGAATCGCGGCCTCGGGACGACCGGACCGCCCGTGCGGCTGGCGGTCGCGCCGGAGATCGCGGTCTTGACGCTGCGTCGCGCGGCGGCGGCGCGAGCTCGAGCGTTCGAATCGGAGCCCGATCGGCTTGCGCTTCAAGCACCGCCCATTACATCTCAGATGTGAAGGGAGCAATCGAGGACACGCTTTTCGCGGTCCTCAAGGCGAGGCGAGAGGTGCTGATCGCCTGCTGGAACGGAAAGAATCGCGGCGCGGTCAGCCCGCCGCTGACGAACGTCGAGCTGCTGGACCGGATCCCCGCGTTCATCGACGAGATCATCGCGGCGCTGTATCCCGACGCGATCCCGCTGCCGAGCACCAGCGGCAACGCGGAGGAGCACGGCGCCCAGCGGCTGCGGCTGCACTTCGACGTCGCCGAGGTGGTGCGCGAGTACGGCCTCCTGCACGAATGCATCATCGAGATCGCGCGCGACGCGAACGTCGACATCGGCCTGCACGAACAGCAAGTGATCTCGCGCTGGCTCAACAACGGGGTCGCCGACGCGGTCGCCCAGTACGTCAAGCGCCGCGACGAGGAACGGGAGCGGCAGCGATCGGAGCACCTCGGCTTCATGGCCCACGAGCTGCGCAACCCGCTGTCGGCGGCGCGCGCGGCGGTGCAGCGGCTGCGCGGTCACGAGCTGGCCCCCGGCGGCAACGTCGTCGAGCTGCTGGACCGCAGCCTGCGTCGGGCGGCGGACATGATCGATAACGCGCTGTCGCACGCGTCGCTCACGCTGGGCGTCGAGCCCAAGCCGGAGCCGGTGGCGCTGGCCGATCTGTTTCACGACATCGAGGTCGACGCCAGCATCGAGGCGGAGGCGCGCGACGTGGATCTGATCTTCGACGCGGGCGGCAGCGCGCTGATCGACGCCGATCCGCGCCTGCTCCGCTCCGCGGTCTTCAACCTGGTTCACAACGCGCTCAAGTTCAGCCGGGTCGGCTCGGTGGTGAAGGTGAGCGCGCATTCCGACCCCGAGCGGATCGCGATCGAGGTGGCGGACGGGTGCGGCGGCCTGCCGCCGGGCAAGGCCGAGGATCTTTTCGCGCCGCTGGTCCAGCGCGGCGAGAACCGCAGCGGCTTCGGCCTGGGCCTGGCGATCGCGCGGCAGGCGGTCGAGGCCCAAGGAGGCGGCATCGGCGTCCGCGATCTGCCCGGCAAGGGCTGCGTGTTCCGCATCCAGCTGCCGACGCCGCGCGGGGCCGGTAACCGGCCGGCCCCGCCACGCATCGAAGGCTGACCATGGAAGGCAGCGGCGGCATCCGCGAGGTCGAGAAGGTCGTCACGGCTCACAAGCAGCGCGAGGGCGGCGGCTTCATCGTCCGGCGTCCGTTTCCGGGGCTGGGCATGCCGGCCGTCGATCCCTTTCTGTTGCTCGACGAGATGGGGCCGATCGATTACCCGCCGGGCGAGGCGGTGGGCGCGCCCGACCATCCGCACCGCGGCTTCGAGACCGTCACCTACGTGCTCGAGGGCGAGATGGAGCACGAGGACTCCGCCGGTCATCGCGGATCGCTGCGCCCGGGCGACGTGCAGTGGATGACGGCGGGCGCCGGGATCATCCACGCCGAGATGCCGTCGCGCGCGCTGCGCGAGCACGGCGGGCGGGTCCACGGGTTCCAGATCTGGGTCAACCTGCCGGCCCGCCTGAAGCTGACGACGCCGCGCTACCAGGAGCTGCCGGCCGCGTCGATCCCGACCGCCGAGACGCCGGACGGGCGCGCCCGCGTCCGCATCGTCGCCGGCGAGGCGCTGGGCGTGCGCGCGGCGATCGACACGCACACGCCGATCATCTACCAGGACTGGTCGGTCGCGCCCGACGGCGACGTGACGGTCGGCGTGGCGCGCGATCACCAGGCGCTGGTCTACGTGTTCGAGGGCGGCGTCCTGGTCGGCGACCGCGGCGGCGGCCGCGAGGTGACCGACGGGCAGATGGCGCTGCTGGGCGCGGGCGACAGCGTCCGCCTGCGCGGCCCCGCCGGCGGCGGCCGGCTGCTGCTGCTGGCCGGCGTGCCGCTGGGCGAGCCGATCGCGCGCTACGGCCCGTTCGTGATGAACAACGACGCGGAGCTGGTGGCCGCGTTCCAGGACTACCAGAGCGGACGTATGGGCGAAATCACCCGGACCGCCAAGGTCGGTTGACCGGCTGATCGGTTGACCGTCAGGCGTGGCGCGGCCCGCCGAAGCTGATTCGGCAGACGCGATAGTCGGGCAGGACGTCGGCGCCCAGCCGGCGATAGAACGCGATCGCGCTCTCGTTCCATTGCAGCACCGTCCATTCCACGCGCCCCGCCCCGCGCGCCTGGGCGGTGCGGATCACCTCCGCCAGCAGCGCCCCGCCCACGCCCCGGCGGCGGTGGCTCTCGACGACGAACAGGTCCTCCAGGTAGATCCCGGGCTGCGTGCGGAAGGTGGAGTAATTCGTGAAGAACAGCGCGAACCCCACCGCCTGTTTCACGCCGCCCGCGTCGTCCTCCGCCAGCAGCGCCTCCGCGGCGGGACGTGGGCCGAACAGGTGTTCGCGCAGCGCCTCCGCGCTGCCCGACAGCTCGTGGGCCAACCGCGCGTAGCGCGCCAGGGCCTCGATCAGCGCAAACACCGCCCGCTCGTCGCCGGGGACGGCGGGGCGAATCGCGTACGACATGGTGGCGCGCAGGATAGCTTGGCTTATCATTCAGCGCAGTTTCTCCACGGCCAGGCAGTTCCCACCGCGGTTCGCAATCGGAGGCGCCATGAAAATCGGAATCCTCGGCTCGGGTGTCGTCGCCCAGACGCTGGGAACGAAGCTGATCGAGCTCGGACACGACGTGGTCCTCGGGACACGCGATCCGGGCAAGCTCGATGAGAAGAAGAACATGTGCGGCACGCTGCGCGAGTGGCTGGCGGCCGTCAGCAAGGCCGGGAAACAGTCGAAGGTGGTGACGTTCCGGGACGCCGCCGTCCACGGCGAGCTGCTGATCAACGCGACCCACGGCCAGGCGTCGATCGAGGCGTTGAAGCTGGCGGGCGCCGACAAGGTCGGCCCCAAGGTGTTGATCGACACCGCCAACGAGCTCGACTTCAGCAAGGGGATGCCGCCGGGCGCGCTGGCCAGCCAGACCAACTGCCTGGGCGAGCGGATCCAGGCCGCGTTCCCGAACCTCAAGGTCGTCAAGTCGCTGAACACCATCGGCGCGCCGGTCATGGTCGCGCCGCAGGCGCTGGCCGGCGGCGAGCACACCGTCTTCGTGGCGGGCAACGACGTCGCGGCCAAGGCGGCGGTGGCGGAGGTCCTGAAGTCGTTCGGCTGGAAGGACGTGCTGGACCTGGGTGACATCGCGGCGGCGCGCGGCCCCGAGATGTACCTCGGCATGTGGGTCCGCCTGTGGGGCGCGACCGGCACCGGCATGATCAACATCAAGGTCGTCCGCTGACGGGCCGCGTGTCGGACGATCTGGACAGCCTGTTCGCGGCGCCCCCGCCGGAGTTCATCGAGGAGCGCAAGCGCATCGTCGCCGCGCTGAAGGACGCCGGGCGCAAGGACGAAGCGAAGGCGATCGAGAAGATCCCGCGGCCGACGCTGGCGGTCTGGACGGTGAACCAGATCGCGCGCCGCGATCCCGAGCTGGTGCGGCGCCTCGGCGAGATCACGGAGCGCCTGCAGGCGGCGACCGGCCCCGACTACGCGGCCGCGGCGGTCGAGCATCGCCAGGTACTGCAGCAGCTGCGGGAGCGAGCGGGCGAGGTGCTCGCCGACGCCGGCCACGAGATCGCCCCCAACATCGTCCAGCGGGTGATCGCGAACCTGCGCGCGGCGGCGGGAGCCGCCGAGACGCGCTCGACGCTGGAACAGGGACGGCTGGCCCGGGACGTCGAGGAGCCGGAGATCGCCAGCCTGTTCGGGACGGCACCGGAAGCGGAAGAGGCCGCGGTGAGTGAACACCGGGCTGCGCCGGCGCCAAGGTCCGGCGGCGCGCCGGCGAAGGCATCGTCCGAGACGGCGGCCGCCGACAGACAGGCCGACGAGCGCGCCCGCGCGAAGCAGATCGCCGCCGCCGAGCGCGAGGTCAAGCGCCGGCGCGGCGCGGACGCCGGCGCCCGCAAGGAGGTCGCCCGCGCCGAGGGCGCGGTGACGGGCGCCCGCGAGCGGCTGGCGCTGGCGGAGATCCGCGCGGCCAGCGCGCGCGCCGCCGCCGAGGCGGCCGCGCGTGCGCTCGCAGAGGCCGAAGCCGCGCTGGCCCGCACCTCCGGGAACTGATTCAGCGGTAGCCGGCGGCCTGCAGACCGAACAGGTGCGCGTAGCGGCGACCGGCCGCGAGCAGCTCGGCGTGCGTGCCGTCCTCGATCACGCGCCCCGCCTCCAGCACCAGGATACGGTCGGCCATGCGCACCGTCGGAAAGCGGTGCGAGATCAGGATCGTGGTCCGTCCGGCGGCGAGCGCGCGGAAGCGCTGGAACACCGCGTGCTCGGCCTCGGCGTCCAGCGCCGCGGTCGGCTCGTCGAGGATCAGGATGTCGGCCTCCTCGCGCATGAACGCGCGCGCGAGCGCCACCTTCTGCCACTGTCCGCCCGACAGCTCGACGCCGCCCGCGAACCAGCGCCCGAGCTGGGTCTCCATCCCGCCCGCCAGCGCCGCCACCAGCTCCTTCGCGCCGCCCTGGTCGACCGCGCGCCCGACGCGCAGCTCGTCGTCCAGGTGGTCGACGCTCCCGAACGCGACGTTCTCGCGCAGCGCCAGCTGGTACTCGTTGAAGTCCTGGAAGATGACGCCGATGCGCGCGCGCAGCTCGCGCTCGTCCCAAGCGCGCACGTCGCGGCCGTCCAGCAGCACCCGACCCTCCGTCGGATCGTACAGCCCAGCCAGGAGCTTGATGAAGGTCGTCTTGCCGGCCCCGTTCTCGCCGACCAGCGCCAGGCTCTGCCCCTTCGGAACGAAGACGTTCACGTCGCGCAGCGCCCACGTCTCGGCGCTCTCGCCCGAGCGGGCCCCGCCGCCGCCCGGATACCTGAAGCCAACGCCCTCGAAGCGGATCCCCTCCTCGGCGCGCACGATCGCGACCGCCCCGCCTGCCCTGCGCTCCTCGGTCGCGATCGCGAAGTAGTCGAACAGGTTCGCCATGTACAGCGTGTCCTCGTACATCCCGCCCACCGCCGACAGCACCGCTTGAAAGCTCTGCTGGCCCTGCCGGAACGCGACCAGGTACAGCGTCATGTCGCCGAGCGACAGCCGCCCCCGCACCGTCGCCGCGACGATCAGCGCGTAACAGCCGTAGAACACCACCGTGCTGACCAGCGACAGCGCGTAGCCCCAGACCATCCGGCGCACGGCCAGCCCGCGATCGTCGGCGAAGAACGACTCCGCCAGGTGGCGGTAGCGCCCGAGCAGCAAGGGCGCGAGACCGAACAGCTTCACCTCCTTGGCGTGCTCGTCGTTGCCGAGCACGTATTCGAGGTACGTCAGCCGGCGCGAATCGGGCGACCGCCAGTTGCGCAACCGGAACGCCGCGCCCGAGAAGCGCGCCTCGGCGATGAACGCCGGCACGGTGGCGATCAGCACGGCCAGCGCCATCCATCCCGAGAAACGGACCAGCAGCGCGACGTAACCCGCCAGCGTCAGGCCGTTCCGCACCACCTGGAAGTTGCTCTGGATCAGCGACAGCGGCCGCGTCGAGGCCTCGCGGCGCGCCCGCGTCAGCTTGTCGTAGAACTCGGCGTCCTCGAAATGCCGCAGCGACAGCTTCTCCGCCTTCTCGAGGATGCGGACGTTGAGGTCGATGCCGAGCCGCAGCCCGACCAGCTGTCGCACCAAGCCGAGGACGCGTTCGCAACCGGCCATCGCCACCACGGCGCCGAGCTCCAGCGCGACCAGCCGAACGGCCCGCGCGAGCGCCGCATCACGCGCCGCGCCCGGCACAGCGGCGTGCGCACCGACCACCGCGTCGATGATCAGCTTGCCGACCCAGGCGACGAACGGCGGCAGCGCGGCCGCCGCGACCGTCAGCACGGCCAGCGCGACAACCCCGCCCGGCGCCGAGCGCCACACCAGACCGAACGCATGCAGCGAGTGCTTGGCGCTCGCCGCGATCCGCGCCGGTAGCGGCGGCGGTGGCGGTTGCGGCGGCTGCGCCGCGATGACCGGATGCCCTGACATGTCTGGAAAGACTAGCAGGGCCGTGCGCCGAGCCTGAGCGCCGGGCGGCGGCGAGCCGGCTCGACCACGAAAATCACCGTAGGGAGATCACGCAACAAAACCCCAACTTGCTGCGTCTAAATCGCTGGAGGACAAGATCATGAAACGGCTGGGATTGATTTCACTGCTCGGGCTCGCGCTGGTGGCGGCCCCGGCTGCCGCGCACGCCGCCGGCTGGGGCGGGCACGCCGGCGGCGCGGGTGTGCACGGCGGCTGGGGCGGCGGCGGCTGGCACGGGGCGCCGGGCTTCCACGCGGCGTCGCCCGGCTTTCACGGGGCACCGGCCTATCGCGCGGCGCCCGGCTGGCACGCGGCGCCGGGCTATCGCGCGGCGCCGGGCGTGCATCCTTTCTATGGGCCGCACGTGGGCGTCGGGGTCGGCATCGGCGTTCATCCCTACGCGCGCGTCTGGGTGCCGGGATACTGGGGCTTCAACGGCCTCTGGGTCGCGGGCGCCTGGTCCTACCCGCCCTACGCGGGCTACGTCTGGGTGGCGCCCCACTGGGCCTGGAACGGGTATCAGTGGGTCTGGCAGAACGGCTACTGGGCACCGCCCGCGTATTGACGGACCGGCCGAGCGCACAAGCCTGGGGGCCCCCAGCGCCCCCCGCGCTGCGATCTGATCGGCCTGATCGGCCGCCGCGGGGGCGCGCGAACGTGCTAGGCAATGTTGCATGTGCCGGAGCATCAAGACACTGTTCAACTTCGATCCGCCCGCGACCAATGACGAGATCCGCGCGGCCTCGCTGCAGTTCGTGCGCAAGCTGTCGGGCTTCACGGCGCCGTCGCAGGTCAACGACGCGGCGTTCAGCCGCGCGGTCGACGATACGTTCCGAGTCGCGCGGCGCCTGATCGATTCGCTCACCACGAGCGCGCACCCGCGCAACCGCGAGGAAGAGGCGGCGAAAGCGCGCGCGCGATCCGCCGAACGTTTCGGGCGCCCGCAGCGCGCTAGTGTCCCGTATCAGAGAATGATCGACAAAGTCAGGTGGCCATGATCTAAGCGTGGGATGGCACGCACCGGGCGACCGAAGATCGAAATCCTGACGCTGACCACCGAGGAGCGGGCAGCGCTCGAGCGGCTTGCCGCT
>DATBHU010000081.1:0-14343 GCA_036557265.1 Polyangia bacterium | reverse complement strand
CGGCGGCTCGGGCGGCGCGGTCGGCTCGGGCGGCAGCGGCGGCGCGACCGGCGGCTCGGGCGGCGCGGTCGGCTCGGGCGGCAGCGGCGGCGCGACCGGCGGGTCGGGCGGCGCGGTCGGGTCGGGCGGCAGCGGCGGGGCCAAGGGCGGCGCCGGCGGCGGCGGCGGCACGGGCGGCGCAGCGGGCTCTGGAAACGGCGGGCGCGGCGGGTCGGGCGGCGCGGTCGGCTCCGGCGGGGCGACGGGCAGCGGCGGCTCGGGCACCTTCTCGCTGACCAGCCCGAATCAGGCGGACGGCGCGAAGTTCGACACCAAGTACACCTGCAACGGCGGCGCTCTGGGCGCCGGCGTCATCCCCGAGCTCGACTGGACCGGCGTCCCGGCTGGCACCAAGTCCTTCGCGCTGACGTTCATCGACACGACGCTGGGTGACAGCAGCCCGATGGGGCAGCACTGGGCCATGTACAACATCCCCTGGAACGCCTCCACCAGCGTCGTCAGCAAGATCGCGGAGGCGACGAAGACGCTGTCCGGTGATCTCATGAACGCCAAGCAGGTCGCTCCCCTGAACAACGGGGCGTTCCTGGCACCCTGCGCGCAGATGCTCACGAACAACATGGACGACCAGTACGCGTTCACTCTCTACGCGCTCTCGACCGATACGCTGCCCGGCGCTGGCACCAGCGTCGCGAGCGTCGTCACCGCGCTGAAAGCCGTGACGCCCCTCGGGAAGGCCGTGCTGACCGGACACGCCGGCCTCAAAGGCAAGTAACCGAAGAAGCAAGATCGCCCTCCCGCGCGACACCCCGGTCGCGCGGCTCGGGTTTAACCATCCCCACGTCAGCCGCGTCCTCCCGGCGATGCGCTGGCGTGGGTGGTTCGTCACTGTCGTCGTCGTCGGTCTGGGCGGATGCGCGCCGCCGTTCCCGCGCCCGCTGACCGCCGCCGACGTCGCCCAGCTCGACTCGGGGGCGGCTCTCATCATCTACCTCGCGCAGCGGGACGCCAGCCCGGCCATCTGCGATACGCGCTCGGCTGGCGCGCACGTCAGCCGCTTCGACTGGAACCGATCGGAGGCGCTCGTCCACGGGCTGGTCCACGGGCAGATCGCGCCCGAGCTGTGGCGCCGCTGCCTGGACGCGGCGCTGGCCGGAGGATCGCGGGAGGACGGCCAGGAGCTGCTGGGCGCCATCGCCCGCGGCACCCGCGACATCGCCACCGACGGCGACGTCGAGAAGTCGCCGCCGCTGCAGCTGTACCTCGCCACGCTGCAGGCCGCCTACGTCGACCGGCCGAGCGGGCGGGACGGAGAGGCGCGCATAATGACGCCGATCTTCGACGAGCTGCGCGAGCGCTTCCTGGCCGGGCGATTCGGTCCGGCCGCCGCGCGCGCCGTCGGTGAGTTGCTGGCGGTCGTCGATCTGGAGCAGGGCCGCTACGGCGGCCGGCCGGTCGACGTCGCGACGATCGACGGGATCGCGGCGCGCGGCGACGAGGCGCTGCTGCGTCGCTTCGCCGACCGTCTGCCCGCGCCCGCGCTGCGCGACGAGGCGCGACGGCGTCTCATCCGGCTGGCGATCGCCGCGTCGCCGCTCGACGAGGTGCGGGCGGACGCCGCCGCCGTCGAGGCGCGCCTGATGCGCGAGGGCGTCAACCGCGTCTCGCTGGCGGAGCACCCCGCCGCGCGCGCCTCGCTGGACGCGGCGAAGCTGCCGGCGCGCAGCGTGCTCGTGCGGCAGGACCTGCACCGGCAACAGGCGACGCTGCTCAGCTACGTCGCGGGGGCCGAGCCTTCGGTGCTTCCGCCGCTGTCGCTGACAGGCGCGCTGTGGGTCGACGTGGCCGGTCTCTCCCACCCGGTCACGGTGTGCCAGGCGCCGCGCCTCGCCGATCCGACGCCCTGTATCGTCGCCGACGACGTCAGGATCGAGAATTCGCTGGTGGCGGCCGCGCACGACGGGACGTTTCATTTCCGCGATCGCGCCAGCGAGGCCGAGGTGGTCGCCCTGACGGGCACGCTGGGGGTGTTCCCGCTGTCGATGGACATCGGCGGGCAGCGGCTCGTCACGTACAGCTGGCCGATCCGCTTCGAGCGGCCGACAAATCTGATCCTCGAGGGGGCGCGCGACCGCGGGCCGAACCTGACGGCGGCCGTGACGCGCATCGGTCCGTCCCGGTTCAAGCTCGCGGTGACCTCCGCCGGGGACGTCTATCGCGCGATCGTCGAGGAGACCGATCTCGCCGGGTTTCACGTGGTGTCGCGCGGGGCGCGCGGGCGCGACGGCCTCTCCGGCAATGACGGATCCGACGGCATGTCCGGCATGGACGGCACCAGCGCCAGCTGTCCGTCGTTCTCGGGCGGCAGCGGCAGCTCGGGCAGCCGCGGCAGCGACGGCAGCAACGGCGGCGACGGCGGCGACGGCGGCAACGGCGGCGACATCCGGGTGGAGGTCGACTGCGGCGGCGGCGGTTGTTCGATCGACGACTTCACGGCGTTGCGGGCCGTGTTCCTGAGCGAGGGCGGCTTGGGAGGATTCGGCGGACGCGGCGGACGCGGCGGCAAGGGAGGGCGGGGCGGATCGGGCGGCCGCGGGACGAGCTGCAGCGACGGCCACGGCGGCTCCTCGCGGTCTCTGAGCGGCGGCAGCGACGGCATGAGCGGCAGCGACGGGTCGGACGGGATGAGCGGACGGGCCGGCGCGCGCGGGCGGCCCGGACAGGTCCACATCGAGGTTCTTCACGCGCCGCGCGTCAGCGATCGCTCCTGAACATCGTTCCGCACAGGCGGCGCCGACCGGGCGCCGCCTGAACGCCGCGTAGGCGCGGACGCTCACCCGGGCATCCGGGCCAGCAGCGCCTCGCGCAGCGGGCGGTCGTCGCGCAGGCGGGCGGCGAGCTGCTCGCTGACCACGGCGGCGACGGCGGGCAGCACCTCGGGGCTCGTCAGCTGGTCGCGCCGCGGCGAGCCGAAGCGCGGGTGCTCCAGCGTCACGTGAATCGCGGCCATCAACCCGGGCTCGAGCACCTCGTCGAAGGCGCGGCGGTTCACCGTGCCGAAGCGCGCGGGGTCGAGCGCGCGGAACGCCTGGAACAGGCCGCGCCCGAATCCCTGCACGTGCGTGCCGCGCGCGGCGTGCGCGTGGCCGACGAAGTGCCGCCGGCGCGTCCGGCGGCCGGCTGTCCACAGCAACGCCGCCTCGACGCCGATGTCGTCGCGGGTCCCGCGAAGCTGGATCGGCTCGCTGTGCAGCGACCGCTGTCCGCGGCCCAGGAAACGGACCAGGTCCGCGAGCCCCGCCGGGCAGCGAAAGGCGCGGTGGTCGAGGATGGTGGTCAAGCGCGGGCTGGTGGCGGCGATCTCGCGCAGGCGCCGGGCGATGAACGCGCGATCCCAGGGCCGCCGCCGCAGGATCGAGAAGTCAGGCGTGAAGGTGATGCGCGTGCCCGTGCGATCCGTCGGGCCGAGATCGCGCACCGGGCCGAGCGCGACGCCCGCTGCGTACTCCTGAACGTGACGGCGGCCGTCGCGGCAGATCTCCACCTCCAGCCGCGACGACAGCCCGGTCACCACGGCGACGCCGAGGCCCCACATGTGTCGTCCGACGTGGACGTGCGTCGCGCGCCAGGAGGCGGAGCCCGCGTGCAGCTGGGTCATCACCGCCTCGAGCGTCGTCATGGCGGGGTCGTGGGGCAGGGGATCCATCGGGATGCCGCGGCCGTCGTCCTCGACGCTGACGGTGGCGCCGTCGTCGTGGAACGTGACGCGCAGGAAGCTCGTTTCTCCCGCCAGGTGCTCGTCCACGCTGTTGCCGACGACCTCCCACAGCAGGTGATGCATCCCGCTCCCGTCCTCCGTGTCGCCGACGTACATGCCCGGGCGCCGGCGCACGGCCTGCATACCCGTGAGCACAACGATCTCACTCTCGTCGTATTTCTCCATGCGTCCTCCTCGGTGCTGTCGCCACCGCTGCCCGAGCGACCATCGCTCCAGGGCGCGTTCCAGCTACCCCTTCACACTATCGGATCTGCGCGAAGAATTGATGACAAAATGCAAATATATTGTTAGTAATTATAAGTAGTTAAACAAATATTTTTAAAGAAAAACTCGAATGCCGGCGCGGCTAGCGCGTGGACCGGCGGCGGGGCCTGCGCACGGCGCGGATCCGGCCGCTCTTGCCGCCGCCGGCGTAGAAGAGATCGCGCCCGTCCCACTCGAGGCCGCTCAGCTCCATCCCCTCGGGCATCGTCAGGCGGGTCAGCACCTCGCCGGTCGCGGGATCGACCTGCCGGATGTCGGCCTCTTCGCCCTCCCAGGTCCCGTGCCAGAGCTCGCCGTCGACCCAGGTGACGCCCGTGACGAACCGGTTCGAGTCGATCGTCCGCAGGATCGCGCCCGTGTCGGGATCGATCTGGTGGATCTTGCGGTCGCGGTATTGCCCGACCCACAGCGTCCCCTCGGCCCAGGTCAGGCCCGAGTCACGCCCGCCGCCCGGCGCCGGGATGCTGGCGACGACCGCGCCGCTCGCCGGATCGATCTTCAGGATGCGGTCCTCGGCAATCTGGAACAGGTGGCGCCCGTCGAACGCCGTGCCCGCGTCGCACGCGATGTCCAGCGCGCGCACGCTGTTGCCCGTGGCCGGCTCGAACGCCTGCATCTTCTCACCGCCCGCGAACCAGACCAGGCTGCCGTCGAAGCTGACGCCGCCGACGTGCCGCGCTCCGGGGAACGGCCCGTACTCGCGCACGATCTCCGCCGGCTGATCGATGTCGGCGAGCTCCTCTTGCTTGGCCATGCCCGGTTCTTACCCGAATCCTTCGGCGACCGGGAGTAACAAGGTCGTCGCGAATCCCGCCACGGGCGCGGACAGCCAGCGCTGCGAGCGGCCGCGGCCGAGGGCGCGCGCCTGCCCGGCCTGCTCGAGCGCCGCCAGCGCGCGCTGGACCGTCCGCTGGCTGGAGCCGAGGGCGAGCGCGAGCGCGGAGGTCGACCAGGCCTCGCCGTCGGCGAGCAGGGCCAGCGCGGCCGCGTCGGGGCTCTCGATCGGCGGCGCCAGCAGCAGCACCCGCCCGGTGCCGGGGGCCGTCGCGCGCGTCGCGATGGTGAAGCCGCCCGCGGTGGCGCGGATGTCGGCGAGCGGCCGCAGCTCGTGGCGCAGCCGTCCCATCTCGACGCGCAGGCGCGCGCGGTGGGAGGCGTTCGCGCGGCGCGCGCCGAACGCGCGCGCGATCAGATCGTCGCGCGCCGCCTCGCCGGGCCAGGCCTCCGCCAGCGCGCGCAGCAGCGCGAACAGCACCGGGCGGCGGGCCAGCCGCACCAGCCGATCGCCGCGGCGGGCCGCCCGCCGGCAGCCGTCCACGACCAGCTCCGGCGAGGCGAGCACCGCCTCGACCTCGGCGAGGGTGAGCGCGCGCGCCGCGCCCGCGGCCACCAGGCGCGCCGCCGGCAGCACCAGCGCCTGCCCGGCCTGCTCGACCTCGGCGCCCAGCGCGGGGATGCCGGACCGCGCCGCCGCCTCGCGCGCGCGCGCCAGCGCCTGGCGCGCCGGCTCGGCCCGGCCGCGGCGCAGCGCGATCTCGAAGGCGACCAGGGCGGCGAGCGCCGCGAGCCGGGCCGGCGCTGCGGCCACGTCGAGCACCGCGCAGGCGCCGTCGGCCTCGTCGACGCGCCCGAGCAGCAGCAGACGGCGGATCTGGAGCAGCCGCGCGTGGGCGGCGTTCTCCCGATCGCCGTGGGCGGCGAACGCGCGCAGCGCCTCTGCCAGCGCGCGCGACGGCCAGGCGAGATCGCGCGCCGCCAGCGCCACCTCGGCCTCGGCGGTCAGGCAGCGCGCCCGCTCGACGGTCTCGCGCGGGCCGAAGGCGCGCGCCGCCCGCCGCAGCAGCAGGCGCGCGCGAGAGAGATCGCCCAGCTGGGCCATCGCGATCCCGCGCAGCGCCAGCGCCGCCGGATCGTCGCGCAGGGCCACGCGCTTGAGCGCGCCCAGCGGATCACCGGCGCGCAGCGCGCGTCCGGCGGCTGTGATCGAGGAGTCCATCTGGTCAGTTGCGCATATTGCCCAACCTGCCGCGCAACCGCGTCGCCTTTGTTACTCCCGCCCCGCCGCGCCGGGCCGCATCGTTACGGACAGGAAGGAGACACGACGATGACCAAGCACGAGACCGGGACACGTGAACAGTGGATCGCCGCGCGGCTCGAGCTGCTGACGGCCGAGAAGGAGCTCACCCATCGCAGCGACGAGCTGGCGCAGCGCCGGCAGCAGCTGCCCTGGGTGCGCGTCGACAAGTCGTACCGCTTCGACACCGACGAGGGGAGCGCCTCGCTGGCGGAGCTGTTCCGCGGGCGCTCGCAGCTGCTCATGTATCACTTCATGTTCGGGCCGGACTACGCGGCGGGCTGTCCGTCGTGCTCGGCGATCGCCGACGGGTTCAACGGCTCCGTCGTGCACCTGGCGAACCACGACGTCACGCTGATGGCGGTGTCGCGGGCGCCGCTCGCGCAGCTGCAGGCGTTCAAGAAGCGGATGGGGTGGAGCTTCCCGTGGGCGTCGTCGTTCGGCAGCGACTTCAACGACGACTACAACGTCCGCATCACCGAGGCGCAGCAGCGCGCCGGCGGCGCCGAGTACAACTACCGGCGCGAGTCGGCCTGGCTGCCCAGCGACGGCGACGGCTTCGTCGACAAGATCGCCGCGATGACCGGAACCGACGCCGCCACCTACGTGCGCGAGCGGCCGGGCGCCAGCGCGTTCGTGCTGGAGGACGGCGTCGTCTATCACACGTACTCGGCGTACGCGCGCGGCCTGGACGGCCTGTGGAGCATGTACCAGTGGCTCGATCGCGCGCCGCTGGGACGCAACGAGGAAGGGATCTGGTGGCGCCACCATGACAAGTACGACCAGCGCTGAGCGCGGCCTGTTCGGCGGGGCGGCGTTGCTGTTCGCCGCCAGCCTGGCCGGGACGATCGCCTGGGGCGCGTCCATGTCGGCGCCAACGTCAGCGATGGCGGACATGCCGATGCCCGGCGGTTGGCAGATGTCGATGATGTGGATGCGGATGCCGGGGCAGTCGTGGCCCGGCGCCGCGGCGGTGTTTCTCGGCATGTGGGCGGTGATGATGGTGGCGATGATGCTGCCGTCGCTGCTGCCGATGCTGCGCCGCTATCGCCGCGCGCTGGGCGCGGAGGGCGGCGCGCGCGTCGGCCGGCTGACCGCCGTCGTCGGCGCCGGCTACTTCGCCGTCTGGACCGCCCTCGGCCTGGTCGCCTTCCCGCTGGGCGCTGCGCTGGCGGCGCTCGAGATGCGGCAGCCGGCGCTGGCGCGCGCGGTCCCGATCGCGGCGGGGCTGGTCGTGTTCGCGGCCGGCCTGCTGCAGCTGACCGCCTGGAAGGCGCGGCAGCTCGCCTGCTGCCGCGACATGCCGGGGCGCGGTCGCGCGCTGGCGGCGGACGGCGGCGCCGCCTGGCGGCACGGCCTGCGCCTCGGCCTGCGCTGCGCCTTCTGCTGCGCCGGTCCGATGGCGGTCCTGCTGGTGGTCGGCGTCATGGACCTGCGCGCCATGGCGGCGGTGACGGCGGCGATCACCGTCGAGCGTCTGGCGCCCGCCGGCGCGCGGATCGCGCGCGCCACCGGCGCCGTCGGCGTCGCGGCGGGGTTGTGCCTGCTCGCGCGGGCGGCCGGCCTGGGATGACCCGCGCCTCGGCCGGTGTCATGCTGGCGGCGTGGCTTGTCTGGCTTATCCTGGGTTCGGTCGGGGCGCGCGGACCGTGCTGGCCGTCGTCGCGGCGGGCGCGGCGCCGGCGGCCTGTTCGAAGCACGGGGAGGCCGGCCGCGACGGCGGCGTGATCTCGCCCGACAGCGCCGTGCCCGACACGGGCGTGCCGCCGGACGACGCCGGTCCGACCGCCGTGCCGACCGGCTACGGCGCCTTCCGCCACTGGGATCGCTGGCCGCTGCTGCGCCTCGGCGTCCGCACGTACATGCGCAGCACCTACGATCGCGCGGGCGGCAACGAGGCCGCCGACGCCAGCCACTTCCTCCGCCAGGAGGCGAGCGGCGCGTTCACCACCCTCGACGTCGCGGGCGCGGGCTTTCTCTCGTTCGTGCGCACCAACCACTGGCACGGCAGCCCCTGGCACTACACCGTCGACGGCGCCGACAACGTCGTCTCCGAATCGAGCACCGCCGACCCGAACCACCCCGTGGCGGGCTCGACGTTCCTGCCCGCCGCCGCCTTCCCGCCGCCGCTGGCGCTCACCTGGTCGACCACGCAGGGCGCGGACCTGTCGTGGGTTCAGATCGGGTTCGGGTCCGCCCTCAGCCTCGCCTACGAGCGCACCCACTACGGCACCGGCTACTACATCTCCCAGCTGATCGCGCCGGGCGTGGACGTGACCGACGCGCCCGCGACCTGGACCAGCGCCGCGGCGCCGCCCGCCGACGTCGTCGAGCTCGTCGGCCGCGCCGGCGCCGATCTCGGCCCCGCCGGCGACGGGGTCACCGTCACCGCCGGCAGCGTGGTCGTCGCCGCCGCCGCGGGCGCCGTCGTGCCGGTCGCGACGCTCGGGGGCGGCGGCCCGGCCGCGGTGCGCGCGCTCCGCTTCGAGGTCCCGGCGGCCAGCGCGCTCGCGTTCGGGCGCGCGCGGCTGCGCGTCACCTGGGACGGGCGCGACCGCCCGTCGATCGACGCGCCGGTCGCGCTGTTCTTCGGCGCCGGGACGCTCTACAACCGCGCCGGCGCCGAGTACCTGGTGCGCGCGTTTCCGGTCAGCATCCGCTTCGCGGGCGGCAGCGTGGCGCTGACGTCGAATTTTCCGATGCCGTTCCAGCGCGGCGCGCGCATCGAGCTGGTGTCGTCGGGCGAGGCGATCGCCGGCGTCGGCTTCGAGGTGCGCAGCGCGGCCTGGGAGCTCCCGGCCAACCAGGCCGGCTACTTCCACGCCACCTACCGCGATCACGGCACGGGCACGCCGGGCCAGGACCTGGTGCTGCTCGACACCACCGCCGACGAGGGCGGCGGCTCGTGGTGCGGCAGCTTCGTCGGCACGTCGTTCACCTTCTCCGACGGGGCGAACCTGGGGACGCTGGAGGGCGATCCGCGCTTCTTCTTCGACGACAGCCAGACGCCGCAGGCCCAGGGCACGGGCACGGAGGAGTGGGGCGGCGGCGGCGACTACTGGGGCGGCGTGACGATGACGCTGCCGTTCGCCGGCCACCCGACGGGCGCGCCGTCCCCGGACGCCATGCTGGAGCCGGAGGACGGGATCGAGTCCGCGTACCGCTTCCTGCTCGCCGACCTGTTCCCGTTCGGGCGCAACGCGCGCATCCAGCTGGAGCACGGCGGCGAAGATCTGTCCGTCGAGCACTACCGCAGCGTGGTGTTCTGGTACGGCCTGCCGGGCGCCTGCCTGGTGCCGACGGATTCGTTCCACGTCGGCGACGCGGCCGACGAGGCGGCGCATGAATATTCGTCGCCCGCGGCGTCGTCCGTCTCCAGCTTGACCAGCCGCTACGAGTGGGGCGTCGACACCGCCAACGGGCAAGAGACCTACCCGGCGACCACCGACTTCGGCCGTTCGACCACCGGCACGTCGGAGTTCACGCTGGCGATCGCCCCGGACAACCGCGGCGTCCTGCTGCGGCGCAAGCTCGACTACGGCATCCCCGATCAGCGGGCCGAGATCTGGGTGGCCGACGGGGACGGCGGCGGGTTCGAGAAGGCCGGCACCTGGTACCTGGCCGGGTCGAGCAGCTGCCTCTACTCGTTTCCGCCCGACGAGCTGGGCGCGCCGATGGTGGTCGAGGAGACCTCCAACCGCCGGTTCCGCGACGACGAGGTGCTGATCCCGGAGGCGCTGACGCGCGGCCGGCAGCGGATCCGGGTGCGCGTCGTGCCGGCCGGCCGGTGGAGCGAGATGCGCTACGACGCCTACGTCTGGAAGCTGCCGGCGGCGCCATGACGTCGACGAGCTGGCTGCTCGTGCTCTTGCTGGCGCAGTCCGCCGCGGGGCCGGACCGCCCGCGCGCCTCGCCGGCCTGAAGACGCTCTGGCGCGCGCAGCCGGGCCAGGGCTCGGGCGACATTCGCGTCTCGGCGGCCGGCGGCGCGATCGTGCTGCAGGTGCAGGGCGGCGACACCGCCGCGCTGGACGCAGCGACCGGCGCGCGCCGCGCGGTGTTGATCGACGGCAAGGCGAACGGTGGGCCGATCGACAAGTGCGCGATGACGTCGCGCGTGCTGCACGGCGCGCTGCTGCCGATCGGGGATCGCGACGGTCTGACGTCGCTGGCCGCCGACGGAGAGCGCGTCATCGTTCTCAAGCCGGGCCGGCTGGAGGCGTTCGACGCCGCCACGGGAAAGCCGCTCTGGGACCGGCCCTGGGCCCGGCCGCTCGCGCCCGCGTTCGGGCCTGGCCGGGTCGCCCTGGCCGAAGCGGGCGGCACGGTCGTGCAGGTGTTCGACACCACCAACGGCCAGCCGGTCGCCGCGCTCCCGGCCCTGCCGGCGGCGCCGGAGTCGCTGTTCTTCTTCGGCGGCGGGGTCGGCGGCGCGCTGTGCGCGACGGCGACGGCCCAGGACCGCGGGCAGGCCGCCTGCTTCACGCTCGAGCCGGACGGGCCGCGCCCGCTGTGGCAGCGCGCGTACGCGCTCGCCTTCACGCAGGCGCTCGGCGACGATCGGTCGCTGTTCGTCACCGTCGGGGGCGAGCGGTTGCTCGCCCTCGACGCGCGCTCGGGCGCGGAGCGCTGGATCGCGAGCTTCCCGCGCTGGACGCGCCTGTGGATGGCGACCGACGCGAAGGGCAGCGGGCGCCTGTTCGCCGGCGACGAGGGCGCGCTGGCGGCGGTCGCGCCGAGCGGCGAGCGGCCGGCGCCGCTGCCAGCCTACCTTCGCTTCTCGCTGCAGGAGGCGAAGGACGGCAGCTGCCGCTCGGAGGCGGCCGAGTGGATCGACGGAGACGGGCGCCGGGTCTGGACCACCGCGCTGCCGCAGCGCTTGCGCGGAAGCCGCGGGCCGTGCGCGGAGCACGAGCTCACCTGGTATCGCCGCGCGCCCCGCCACACTTCGATCCCGGGGCTCGGAACCCTGGAGGCGCGCGGCACGCTCTGGGTGTTCGACGAAGCGGGTCTGCTCGCGCTCGACCGCAAGAGCGGCAAGATTGTCCTCGACACGGACACCGCGAAGAAGCCGCTCGGGGCGGGATTCTTCTTCGACGAGGGGAGCTTCACCTGGGGCGCGTGCAAGGGGCCCGCGCCGCATGGTCGTGTGTTCGCGGTGTGCGAGGACTCGCTGATCGCCTTCAACGGATCCACGGCGCTGCTGATCGACCTGGCGAAGCGCAGAGAGGCGGCGCGCGCAACGTACCGCGCGGGCATGTCCCAGCACCTCGGGCGGGCCGCGCGCGAGCAGACGCGGATCCCCCTCGGCGGCCGCACGCTGGAGCTGACGGGCATCACATACATGAAGTGAGCCGCGCGGCGCACCGGCCGCGCGGCCCGATCATGACGGTCAGGCGCCCTTCACTTCGCCGCGCACTGTCGGATGCGCTCGCCGGCGGCGGCCGTCCGGTAGAAGAAGTAGTCGGCGCCGTAGGACGCGAGCGTCTCGGCGCCGACGTGGGCGTCGTCGCAGCCGGTGGCCGGCGCGGCGCCGTTCTCCGTCGCCAGGCGCTGGATGAAGGTGACGTCGGCGAACAGCCCCGCGCCCGTGTGCGTCGCCGCCTGCAGCAGCAGCCACGGGATGTCGGTCGCGTCGGGCGCGGCGGCGGAAGCGATCTTCGCCGCGGTGACGACGCTGCCATCGTTCGCCTCCCAGCTCGGGCCGCCGAAGTGGATCGCCTGCACGTCGCGGCCCTTGCCCAGCAGCGCGTGCGGCGCCTTGAGCGTCCAGGCGGGCGCGCCGCCGGCGGCCGGGACCGCGCAGGTGTAGATCTGCACGCCGCGCGCCGGGAACGCCGCCGCCAGCGTCGCGTCGGCCGGCGGGTTGAGCGCGGCCGGCACGTCGTGCGGGCAGCGCGCCTGCAACAGATCGTTCGCGTTCGAATTTCCATTGGCCGCCGATTGATCGAGCGCCGCGCTCTCGGTGGCGACTTCGGGCTCCTCGGCTTGACCGCAGCCGGGCGCCGCGGCGGTCGCGCCCACGGCCAACACGAATCCAAAGATGCTCTGCATGCCGATCGATCGCTTCATGGCTCCATCCTCCGGTGACGTGTGAAAGAGACCCACCACGCGGCCGGGGCCTAGCAAGCGCGGCGCCAGCTCGACGGCCGCGCGAAAACGCCGGCGCCGTCGGGCGACCAGCGCGCCCGCGCGCGGACAGTTCGCCGCGCGATGCTACGAGTTGTCGGGCGTGATCCGACGACTTGTCGGCCGTCCCGTACGTCTTTTTTGAGGGCCGCGCGGCGTCGCGCTAGGGTCGGCGGGCCCGCGCGCTAGAGGTCGCGCCCGTCCGGCAGCGCGAAGAACGCGCGCGCGGTCGCGGTCGTGGCGGCGGCGGTCGCCGCGGGCGCCTCGCCGCGGGCGGCGGCGACGGCGTTCAGCACGAGGGGAAGGAAGGCCGGCTCGTTGCGCCGATCGCGCGGCGGCGACGGCATGTTGCGCGGCAGCAGGTAAGGCGCGTCGGTCTCGATCATCAGGCGGCCGGCCGGGATGGCGGGCATCAGGCCCACCAGATCGCGGCCGCGGCGTTCGTCACAGATCCAGCCGGTGATGCCGATGTGCAGGTCCAGAGCCAGGTAGGCGTCCAGCTGGGCGCGCGTCCCCGTGAAGCAGTGGACGACAGCGCCGCGCAGCGACGCGCGGTGCTCGCGCAGGATGCCGACGAAGGCGTCGTGGGCGTCGCGTTCGTGCAGGAAGACCGGCAGCCCCAGCTCGGCGGCCAGCTCCAGCTGCGCGCGGAAGCAGCGCAGCTGATCGGCCTGCGGCGAGTAGTTGCGGTTGAAGTCGAGGCCGCACTCACCCACGGCCACCACGCGCGCCCGCCCCGCCAGCCCGCGCAGCTGCGCCAGCCAGTCGCCCGCCGCCTCCACGGCGTGATGAGGGTGCACCCCCGCGGTGGCGTAGAGCGCGGCCCGCGCCGGCTGATCCGCCAGCGCGGCCGCCGCGCGGCTGCCGGCCAGGCTGGTGCCGGTGACGACCAGCGTGTGAACGCCCGCGGCCGCCGCGCGGTCGATGACCGCCGCCAGATCGCGCTGGAATGTCTTGGAAGTGAGGTTCGCGCCGATGTCGATCAAAGCGCTTTCCATCTAACATGCCGGCCGTTCCCGAGATCGGTCGGGCCGGATCAGGGAATACACGGCGCGAGACTGTCCATGTTTCGCGCCTACCACGTCCGATCGGTGCGGCCGGCGGCCCTGATTGCGGGCGCGGGGACGCTACTTTTCGCCGCCGCCTGTCAGGGACCAGACGAATTTTATCGAGGTCTGGACACCGGCGCGGCCGGAAGCACGATCAGCGGCGCGGCCGGGAACACGGTCAGCGGCGCGGCCGGCAGCGGCGGTAGCGGCGTGGGCGGCAGCGCGAGCGGCGCCGCGGGGAGCATCATCAGCGGCGCGGCCGGGAGCATCATCAGCGGCGCCGGGGGAACGGCGGCGGGCGGCACGGGCGGCGCGGGCGGCAGCGGCGCCGCCGGAACGGCCGGAAGCACCGGCGCGGGCGGCGCCACCGGCGCGGGCGGGGGCGGCGGCGCGACAGGCACGGCGGGGCGCGCGGGTGCCGGGGGCACGGCAACCGGCATGGGCGGGCGCGGAGGGGCGGCGGGCGCGGGCATGGCGGGGCGCGGGGGCGCGGCGGGCACCGGCATGGCAGGCCGCGGAGGCGCCGGCGGCGGAGGACGGGGTGGGGCGACCGGGACCGGCGGCCGCGGCGGCCGTGGCGGCGTCACCGGCACGGGCGGGGTCACGGGGGCCGGCGGCACGGGGACGGGCGGTACGGGCACCTGCCCGGCGGCGGGCCGCCTCGATTGCACGGCCGCCGGCGTGTTGACGGCGCCGGCGGACGGACAGGTGATCGACTTCTCGGCCGGGCAGTGGAACGCCACGACCGCGCGGTGGTGCGACGCGAGCGGGCTGGGCGGCGTCCTGTTCTCGTTCGAGGGGACGGGATCGACGGCGGCGGCGGCCGTCGACGCGACGGCGCGCAACCTGAAGCTCAATCTGACGGTCGCGGCCGGGCAGTACGCGGGCGGCGGCGTCTACTTCGATTCGTGCGTCGACGCGCGCGGCTTCAACGCCGTCCAGTTCACGGCGTCGGTCACGACCGGCAGCCTCAACGGCTGCGCGTGGCAGGTGCAGCTGCAGACGCAGGACGAGCGTCCGACGACGCTGACCAACCCGTCGGGGGGAACGTGC
>DATBHU010000080.1:0-2643 GCA_036557265.1 Polyangia bacterium | reverse complement strand
CCATCCCGCCCGCGACGACCAGGTCGTGCTCGCCGGCCGCGATGGCGTTGGCCCCGAACACGACCGTCTTGAGGCCCGAGCCGCAGACCTTGTTCACGGTGACGGCGCCGACGCTGTCGGGGATGCCGGCGCCGATCGACGCCTGGCGGGCGGGGGCCTGGCCGATCCCGGCCGGCAACACGCAGCCCATGTAGACCTCGCCGATGTCCGCGCGGGCGTCGCCGGCGATGCCCGCGCGCGCCAGCGCTTCCTTGATGGCGGTGGACCCGAGCTTGGGGGCGGCAACCGACGCCAGCGCGCCCTGGAATGACCCGATCGGTGTGCGCGCGGCAGAGACAATCAACACATCTTTCATCATTGCAATTGTACTCCGCTGCCCGGCCCCGTCGACGACAGCCGCGGCAGAGCGATGCCGCGCGTCTCCGGCAACACCCACACCCACGACGCCGTCGCCAGCGCGAGCACGCACGGGACCGCCAGGCCGCCGGCGAGGCCCCAGTGCGCCGCCGCCAGCCCGACCGCGTAGGGCGTCGCGATCTGCGCGGCGCGCGCGCAGTTGTAGGTCGCGCCCATCGCGGCCGTGCGGATCTCGGTCGGGAACAGCTCGGCGAGCAGCGCGCCGAACCCGGCCGTGCAGCCCGAGCCGAGGCCGAGCGCGAGCATGACCATCCAGAACAGCGCGGGGGTGGGGAGGAGGCGCGCCCACGCCGCCGCCAGCGTGCCGACGGCGATCGCGGTCAGCAGCGAGTAGAGCGCGAACGCCGGGCGCCGCCCCAGCCGGTCGGAGACGGCGCCGAAGGTGAGCATGCCGACCAGCTGCCCCGCCTGCGCGGTGAACATCCAGGTGAGCGAGCGCCCGACGCTCTGGTGCATCTGCTTGGCGAGGAAGCCCGGCAGCCAGGTGTAGCAGCTCCAGTAGGTGCCGAGCTTGAAGACGCCGAGCAGCCAGGCCTTCACGAACGTCCCGCCCAGGCCGACCGCCGACGCGGCGGCGCGCAGCTCGGCGCGGATCGACGACGCGCGCGCCGGCTGATCGGGGAGGTGCGACGACATCCGCGCCGCCACCGCCAGCAGCGCCGTGACGCTCGAGCCGGCCAGCACCGCGCGCCAGCCGACCCGCGGCAGCACGACGTAGCCGACGAACGCGGCGATGGCGACACCGAACGGCTCGCCCGTCTGCAGCGCCGCCGCCGCGCGCCCGCGCACCGCCGGCGCGACCGCCTCGGCCAGCATGCCGTGGCCGATCGCCCACTCGCCGCCGATGCCGAGGCCCTGCACGACGCGCCCGAGGAAGAACACCTCGCTGGTGGGCGCCAGGCCGCAGATCAACGACCCGATCGAATAGACCAGCACCGTCCCCGACAGCACGCGCCGCTTGCCGATGCGATCCGCGAGCACGCCGGCGACGAAGCCGCCCACGCCGGAGGCGCCCAGGCCGACGCCGAGCAGCCACCACTCCGCGCTCTGCGACATCGCCAGGTCGCGCCCGACCGCCTCGCGCAGGAACCCGAGCAACACGAGGTCGTAGAAGTCGAACGTCCAGCCCAGGAAGGCGTAGACGAAGACCGCGACCGGGAAGCGCGCCGAGCGGGCCGACACGCCTGGAACCTTAGGCCGAAACGGGCGCGGGCCGAAAAGGTCGAAAGGGCCGAAAAGTCGAAATGTGGACACATGTCCTACATGCACCTACGATCGCCTCTTCCGCATGCCCCTGCCGCTACCCGGAGAGAGCCGTTCGAGCCCGCGCCTGCTGGAGGTCCTGATCGCCGTCGCCATCGTGGTCGGCCTGTGCGGCTTGTGCGGCCTGGGCTGCGCGACGGCGCCGGCGCGGTCGGCGGCGCGCACGCGGCGGCTGCCCGCGCGCGTGTTCGCCGGGGCGCACGTCGAGATCGCCCGGGCGGCGCGGCCGGCGGACGAGGGCGCGGCGTTCGTGGCGCGCGCGCTCCACGACGGCGGCCTTCACTTCGGCACCGACGGCAGCACGCGCGCGCTCTGGGAGTACCTGCGCCTGGCGCACGGGACGGTCGCGCCCGCCGCGGTGCGCGCCGGCGATGTGCTGTTCTTCGACACGCACGCCGGCGACGCCGAGCCCGACTGCGACGACGTCACCGATCACGCCGGCATCGTCGAGGGCGTCGAGCCCGACGGGCGCATCCTGTTCGTCGAGGCGCGCGGCGGCGAGCTGCGCCGCAGCGTCGTCGACCCGTCGCACCCGGCGCTGCGCCGCAACGCGCGCGGTGACATCGCCAACAGCTTCCTGCGCGCCAAGCAGGTCTCCGATCCGCCGGACGCCCGCTACTTCGCCGGCCAGATGCTGTGCGGGGTGGCCCGCGTCGCGCGCTGACGCCGCGCTGACGCAACGACCGCCAACCTCGTTCGTTGGCGTATTGCCAACCTGATTAGCAACGTTCGGACGCCGCGCCGCGATCCTGCGCGCGTTTCGACTGGTCCGGCGGTTGCTGTACCGCGATGCGAGCTTTCCACGAGGAGGATCGCATGACCGGTCGTTTGGCAATTCGCGTGATTGGGTGGACGTCGCTGGCCGCCGTCGCGCCGGCGCTGTGGGCGTGCGCGTCGCGCACCGTCGAGAAGCCGCCGCTGACGCAGGACCAGACGTTCGTGAAGACGTTCCAGCAGTCGATC
>DATBHU010000079.1:0-7923 GCA_036557265.1 Polyangia bacterium | reverse complement strand
CCCGCGCGCCGATCGCCGCCTGCACGCCGGGCCGCCCCAGCGCCGCCAGCAGGTCGTCCGTCTCGGCGGGCGGCGTCGACAGGTCGGCGTCGAGGTAGCCGACCACGCCGGCGCCCGCCGCCAGCGCCTCGCGCATCCCGTGGCGGACCGCCTCGGCCTTGCCGCGGTTGGGCGCCAGCGACAGCGCGCGGATGCGCCCCGGCCGCTGCGCCGCCAGCCGCGCCAGCACCTCAGCGGTCGCGTCGTGCGAACCGTCGTCGACCAGCAGCAGAGACGCGTCCGGACGGCCGTCGACGAACGCGAGCAGCGGCGCGGGCTCCAGCCGATCGGCTTCGTTGTAGCAAGGGACCACCACGGTCAGCCTGGCCATCGAGCGTCGACATAATAAACCTGTATTAGGATGCGCGCCCGATGACGGCCGGCGCGATCGAGAGCGAGCCCACGCCCCCGGCCGCGCCGCCCTTGACCCGGGGCGCCCGCGCGCTGGGGCTGCTGGCCGCCGAGGGCGCGTCGGTGACGCTGGCCGCCTGGTTCCTCGGCGCGCGCGCGCGGCTGCCGGTCTACGTCTACGACAACAGCCTGCCGCCCGCCTCGCGCAAGCTGGTGGTCGCCTGCCTGTTCGCGGGCGTGCTGGCCGGCGCCGGCTCGGGCCTGGGCGTCTGGATCGCGCGCCGCGCCGCCGGCCTGGACCTGATCGAACGCGTCGCGCGCCGGCTGGCGCCGCTCTGCCTGACGGCGTTCGTGCCGCTGCTCTTTCAATGGCAGCTGTGGACCGGCCAGCGCGAGATGAGCTTCGCGGCGCTGGCGGCGGCGTTCGGGCTGTCGCTGCAGGGGTTGATGCGCGTCGCGCTGGCGGCGCCCCCGCTGCTGACCGGGGCGGCGCGCGCCCGCCTGACCACCCGCCGTGACGAGCTGGCCGCCCTCGTCGCCCGCGCCCCCTGGCTGCCGGCGGCGATCGTCGCGCTCGCCGTGGTCCGCTACACGGTCTTCTTCTCGATCATCACGATCCGCAACCACTACAACCTGCAGACCTCCGGCTACGACCTCGGCATCGAGAACAACCTGGTCTGGAACGCGGCGCACTGGAACGGGCCGCTGTTCAAGACGTCCGTGCACGCGGCCGGCCCGCTCGGCTCGCACCTCGGGCTGCACGAGACGTACATCTCGTATCTGATCGGCATCCCCTACCGCCTGCTCCCCCGGCCCGAGACGCTGCTGGTGCTGCAGTCGGCGCTGATCGGGGGCGCCGCGGTTCCGCTCTACGTGCTGGCGCGCCGCCACCTCGGGGCGTGGACCGCCTGCCTGGTCGCGCTGCTGTTCCTCTTCAACGCGCCGATGCAGGACGCGAACCTGTACGACTTCCACTACCTGCCGTTCGCGCCCTTCTTCCTCTGGACCACGCTGGCGCTGCTCGAGGCGCGCCGCGACGGCTGGGCGGCGGTGGCGGTGGTGCTGACGCTGGCCAACCGCGAGGACATGTCCGCGCTGCTGGTGATCCTGGGCGCCTACCTGGTGCTGACGGGCGAGCGCCCGCGCGCGGGGCTGATCGTCGCCGCGGTCGGGGCCGTCTACTTCGTGGGGGTGAAGCTGGTGCTGATGCCGCGCTTCCTGGGCGGCGCGACCGCCTACGTGCACCAGTACAAGGACCTGGTGCCGGCCGGCGAGAACGGCTTCGGCGGCGTCCTCAAGACCGTTTTCGCCAATCCGGGCTACACCACCACCACCCTGCTCGAGCGCGGCAAGATGCTCTACCTGCTGCAGGTGATGTCGCCGCTGGCTTTCTTCCCGTGGCGGCGGCCGATCGGCCTGCTGTGCACGCTGCCCGGGTTCATCTTCACGCTGCTCGGCACGCGCTACCCGGCCCTGACGCGGCTCGGGTTCCAGTACACCGCCTACTGGACGAGCTTCCTGTTCCTCGCGGTGGTGGCGAACCTGCGCTGGCTGAACCGGGCCGCGCGCCCGGCCAGCGAAGCAGCGGCGGAGGAGGTCGGGCGCAGCCGCCGCGCCTGGATGGTGGCGATGGCGGGCGCGACGCTGGTGACCTGCTATCAGCTCGGCCCGGTGATGCAGCACAACACCTCGTGGGCCGGCTTCCTGCCGTTGCGCGTCGACATCAACACCGACGACCGCAAGCGCCACGACGACCTGTATGCCCTGATCCGCCAGATCCCCGCCGACGCCAGCGTCGCCGCGTCGGAGATGCTGGTCGCCCAGGTCTCCAGCCGGAAGAACGCCTACACCCTCCTCCACGGCCACTTCGACGCCGACTACATCCTCGCCCGGTCGCTGCCGTCCCTGGCCGACCGCGAGCACCTGGTGACGGCCCTGCGCACGGGCGCTTACGGCGTGGTGGCCGAAAAAGGCGACTTCGTCCTGTTCCGGCGGGGGGCCCCCAGCGCGACCGCCGCGGCGTGGTTGCATAGGATCGGCGCCTAGCGATAACTTCCTATAAAATAGAGCCTCATCACATGAACACCCCTGCCCCACCGAGCCAGTACGGGCGCGGCCACCGGGCGCTCGAGATCGCCAGCATCACGTTCGCGTTCGGGTCGCTCATCTGGATCGCCTGCCGCGTCATCGGCGCCACCCACAGCGTCGGCGACTGGATCGGCATCGCGCTCGCCGCGCTGACCGGCTACATCGTCTCCGACTTCCTGTCCGGGTTCGTGCACTGGGCGGGCGACACCGTCGGCGACGAGACCACGCCGATCTTCGGCCCCAACTTCGTGCGGCCGTTCCGCTATCACCACGTCGAGCCCGAGGACATCACGAAGCACGACTTCGTCGAGACCAACGGCAACAACTGCATCGTCGCGGCGCCGATCCTGATGGTGCTGCTGTTCATCACGCCGAACACGACCGGCCCCCTCTTCTACACGTGCGTGGTCACCGCCTGCACGGCGCTGTTCGTGTTCTGCACGAACCAGTTTCACAAGTGGGCGCACATGAAGCAGCCGGCGCGCTGGGTCCGGATGCTGCAGCGGGCGGGGTTGATCCTGTCGCCCGAGCACCACGCGGTTCACCACGCGGCGCCGCGCGACAAGTACTACTGCATCACGGTCGGGTGGATGAATCCGCTGCTCGAGAAGATCAAGTTCTTCCGGCTGTGCGAGGCGGCGATCTCGCGCATCCGCCCGGGCGCGCTGCGCCCGGATAGACCGCTCGGGAACTGACGCTCCGTCAGGGCGCGGACGACGCGGCCGTGAGGGCGATGCCCAGCTGGCCCAGCCAGTAGACGCCGAACGCCAGCAGCGCGACGTGCGGGATCGGCCGCCGGAACTTGTTGATCGCGAGGCTGGAGTCCGAGACGTAGAACAGCACCGCCCCGACGGCCGCGAACGGCGCCATCGGCAGCGGGCCGCCCACCGTCGCGAAGGCGGAGACCACCATCGTCGTGATGACGGCGCCGTACGCGATCGTCGGCCCATGCATGCCGGCGGCGCCCTCCCAGGTCAGGCGCAGCAGCACGACGGACGACACGAGCATGACGAGCGCGACGGCCACGATGTGCGGCGACCAGACGGCCACGCAGACGAACGCGATCACGTAGGCGGCGTGCGCCAGCAGGAACGCCGCCAGGCCGACCATGAACGCGCGGTTCGTGTCGGACAGCAGCGCCACGTCGCCGACCACCGACAGGGCGACGCCGGCCGTGACCAGGCGCGCGAACGTCGTGTGGGGGACGCCGATCACCGCGAACAGCAGCAGCGTGGTGACCGGCTTGAACACCACCTCCAGCCAGCGGATCCGGCGCTCGGCGCCGACAATCGCGAGCGTGCTGGTCACCCACATGGCCAGGACGGGCAGGCGCACGCTGCGATTGTAACCCTGTTCGCGCGGCGTCGCGCGTTTCGTGCTCGAGCCGGCCGCTCCGGCTTGCCTCGCATCGGGGCAAGCCCAGGTTTTTGGTGTGGCGGTCCGCGAGGGCCGAGCGTTGCGCGCGGCCGGCGGGCGGAAGCCGGAAGGAGGAGGCCCATGCGCTCGATCGACAAAGGCCTGAAGCGGTGGCCGCTCGTGGCGAGGTTGTCGTCCGTCCTGATGCTGAGCGCGTCGCTGGTGGCCGGCTCGACCGGCTCCGCCTTCGCGATGCGCGGCGGCGGCGGCATGCGCGGCGGCGGTGGGGGTGCCGCGCGCGCGGGCGGCGGCGGCGCGTACCACGGCGGCGGGGGCGCCGCAGCTGGAGCGCGTCCGAGCGCGCCGGCGCGCTCCGCGCCTCAGGCGGCGCCGCAAGCTCGGCCCGCGCAGGCCCAGCCGCGGACCGCGCCGGCGCAGAACGCGGGCGCGGCCAGCGCGCCGGCCCGCACCCACAGCGGTCGGACCGGCAACGTCAACAACGCCAACGTCCGCAACACGAACGTGAACGCCAACCGCAACGTCAACGTCAACCGCGCCGACGTGAACATCCAGCGCAACACCTACGTGCGCGCGGCGCCGCGCCCGTACACGCGCGCGCCCTACGCCTACGGCGGGCGCCGTTACTACGCGTACCACCCGTACGCCTATCACCGGTACAACCCGTTCGCCTTCGGGGTCGGCTTCTACCCGTTCGGCGCGTTCGTGGGGACGCTGGCCGCGACCGCGGTGCTCGTCAGCGTCGCCAGCTCCAGCTACTACTACAACGCCGGCGTCTGGTACGTGCCGTCCAGCGGCGGCTACACGGTGGTCACCGCGCCGGTGGGCGCAACCGTGACGGTGCTGCCGTCGGGCGCGGCGCTGGTCGACCAGCCGACGAACACCTACTACTACGGCGGCACCTACTACCAGAAGACGCCGGCCGGCAGCTACGCGGTCGTGGCGCCGGAGGCGGGCACGGTGGTCGAGCACCTCCCGGAAGGCGGCGAGGAGGTCACCGTCGGCGACCACAAGTACGTGAAGATCGGCGAGACCTACTACCAGCCGATCCAGAAGAACGGCAAGAACATGTACGAGGTGGTCGAGGTGAAGAGTCAGTAGGCGACCGGCGCGTACGCCGCGGGCCGCGCGGGCCAGCGGCCGCCGTGATTCGGGGCGAGCAGGCGCGCGTCGTAGACGGTCGTTCCCCGCGGCACCGTCGCGAACTCGCTCTCGACGAGCAGGCTGATGGTCAGGACCGTCACCGGCAGGTCGCGCTTCACCCGCCCGACGACGAAGCGCGAGCGCACGACCGGATCGAGGTATTCCTCGCCGCTCGTGACGATGAAGCCGTCGGCGCCCCACAGCAGCGCCACCTCGGCCGCGCGCCGGAGCGCGCCCGTGCGCGCGTCGGTCGACGTCGCGGCGGCGAACGTGACCTGGATGGTCCGTTCGTTCAGCTGCAGCTCGGAGTAGCCGAAGCCGTTGCCGTTCTGGCTGCTCGGCTGGTACGGCGTCTGTCCGACCCGCGCGGCGTGGGCGCAGCCCGCGAGGACGGCGGCGAGGAGGATGTACAGGGCGGCGGCGGTCGCTGATCTCGGCGTCATGCGCGGGTATCGGCCCGACCTGCGAACGGTTGCGTGAGCACGCGAACTTGACCGGCCCCGGCGCGGCTGAAAGGCTCGCGTCCGCCATGACGGTCTGCCGCCGCGCCTCGCTGCTGGTCGCCCTGCTCGCCCTCTTCGCCTCGCGACGCGCCTTCGCGTGGGGTCCCGACGGGCATCAGACGGTCGCGACGATCGCCGAGAAGCTGCTGGCCGGCACCCACGCCGGCCGCGAGGTCCACAAGATCCTGGGAAAGGTCAGCCTCGCGGATGCCGCCGTGTGGGCGGACTGCGTGAAGGCGGTCTCGCCGCCTCCGGAGTTGAAGTACAGGAAGGACCCGCAGCACGCGCCGGAGTGTGCGCCGTTCGAGACCGCCGCCGGCGAGGCGGCGATGATCGACTTCGTGAAGCGAAACGCGACGAACTGCAACCCGAAGCCGACCGAGGAGATCTGCCACAAGCAGTACCACTACACGGACATCGCCAGTCAGCATGAGAGCTACAAGCCGACCTACGTCGGGGCGCGCGCCGACGACGTCACCGCCGCGATCACGGCGGCGATCGCCGTCCTTCGGGGCGCCCCGGCGCCGGCCCCGTTCTCGATCAAGAGCAAGCGCGAAGCGCTCCTCATCCTGGTCCACTACGTGGGCGACCTCCACCAGCCGCTGCACGTCGGCGCCGTCTATCTCGACGCCGCGGGCAAGCTCGTCGACCCCGACCATGGCCCCTTCGACCCCGCCACCGACACGCGCGGCGGAAACCTGATCGCCGTGAGCGGGCCCGAAAAGAACCTTCACAGAAAGTGGGACGACGTCCCGGACGATCTGAAGCCCGGCGCGGTGAACGCGCAGTGGCTCGCGGAGGCCAGGGCCGTCCCGTACACGCCTTTGCCGATCGTGCACTGGTCGACGACCTGGGCGAGCGATACCCAGAAGCAAGCGCGCAAGGCGTTCGCGGGTCTCGAGTTCGGCGCGCGGTCGGATCAGGGATGGAGCGTGAAGTTTCCGGCCGGGTATTCGCAGTCGATGAACGCCATCAAGCGCGCCCAGCTCACCAAGGCGGGCGCGCGGCTGGCGCGGCTCCTCGACGCGCTCTGGCCCGACATCATGCCCGCCAGTCCGTGAGCAGACTGCGCGCAGACGCGGAAGCGGAGCGCACCCGCAATCGCATGCGGCAGATCAGCAATTTCACCACGACGATTCGCCGACAGTTGCGTCTTTGCGGGTGCCGCCGTCATCCGATGATGTATAGGTTCGGGCGCACCACTTGTAGGGGGTTTACCGAATGCGCCGTTGGTCCGATTCTCTTGCGCCACTTGTTATTTCTGGTTTTCTTGCTTTTGGATGTCGGGGATCGGATGTGCCGGCGGACGTCACGGGGGATTCGGAGGCCGCCATCGTCGCGCCGCGGTTCGTGCAGACCGCGTACTCCGCGCCGACGGGATGGCGTTCGATCCTCTCGGCCACGTTCGCGGCGCCGCAGTCGCCCGGCAATCTGCTCGTCGTGTTCGTCGGCTGGGCCGACGCCACCACGACCGTTTCCTCGATCGTGGATGACCAGGGCAACAGCTATCGGCTGGCGATCGGTCCCACCCGCCGCAGCGGCGCGGCGTCGCAGAGCGCCTACTACGCGACGGCCGCTGGCCGGGGCGCCGCGACGGTCACGGTGCGGCTGTCCCGGACGGTGCCGCTCGCCGATCTGCGCATCGCCGAGTACAGCGGCGTGGACGCGTCCGCGCCGTTCGACGTCGCGGTGGGCAACTCGGGCAGCGGCTCGTTCGCGAGCAGCGGATCGCTGACCACGCACGCGGCGAACGATCTGGTGGTCGCGAGCAACTACGCGCAGGGCCGCACGTTCGGGCCCGGCGGCGGCTACGCGCAACGCCTGCTCACGGCGAACGTGTCCGACATCGTCATGGACCGCGTGGCGTCGACGCAGGGCACCTACAACGCGACCGCGCGGGTGAGCACCGGCTGGTGGCTCATGCAGGCGCTCGCCTTCCGCGGCGCCGCGTCCAGCCCCACTGACGCCGGCGGCGCGGGCGGAACAGCAGGAGGCGACGGCGGCGCCGACGTCGGCAGCAAGGGCGGCGCGGCGGGGACGAGCGACGGTGGAGGCACCGGCGGCGCGGCGGGGACGGCCGACGGCGGAGGCACCGGCGGCGCGGCGGGCAGCACCGGCGGCGGAGGCACGAGCGGCACGGCGGGCACCGGCGGCATGGCGAGCACCGGCACCGGCGGCATCGCCGGCACCGGCGGCATCGCCGGCACAGGCGGCATCGCCGGCACCACCGGCAAGGGCGGCACCACGGGCGCGGCCGGCACCACCGGCAGGGGCGGCACGACCGGCACGGCGGGCAGCACCGGCGCGGCCGGCACGACCGGCGGCTCGGTCGCGTTCCCCGTCGGATACTCGGCGAACCGGCGCTACCTGCAGGATCGCAACGGCGCGCCGTTCCCGATCCTCGGTCGCACGTCGTGGGCGATCG
>DATBHU010000078.1:0-2640 GCA_036557265.1 Polyangia bacterium | reverse complement strand
CGCGAGCGCACACGTGAACAAAATTAACCCGTGCCCCAGGCGCAGCATGCCGGTTGGGTTGTCGGTCGGCAAAAAAAAGGCTCGGCCCCCGCGTGGGGAGCCGAGCCTTTTCTTCAAGATGTAGGTCGGAGGCCTACCGAGAAACGATTCCTACCGGAAGAAGTAGGTGAAGCCGAACGACCCGGCCGGCTGGCCACCGAGCGCGATGTTCGTGCCCGAGTTGGTGTCGCCGAACAGGAAGACGAGGCCGGCGCGCGCGAACAGCGCGACGTTCGGGGTGAGGAACGCGCGGACGGTCGCGCCCGGCTCGAAGGCGGTGACCGTGGTCGACGGGCCCGGGCCCGTGTTGGTGTTGATGGCGATCAGCGCGCCCAGCGAGAAGTCGCTGGAGGAGCCGCGGTGCAGGTGGTACCAGCCGCCCGCGCCGAACACGAGGTTGGATTGGCGATCGCCGGCGCCGTTCTCCGCGCTCGTGAAGCCGAACAGACCTTCGAAGTGCAGCATCGCCATGTCGTAGACGAACTGGCCGGCCGGGAAGCTGCCGATGCCGGTGTTCGACAGGACGACGGCCGCGCCGACGCCGATGCCGGCTCCGGAGCCGCCGCCGATGATGGGGCCGCCGCCTCCGCCACCAGACGAGGGCGGGGGGGGAGGGGGCGCCGAATCCTGGGCCTGAGCCGTGGCCGCGAGGCCGAGCGCAGCGGCAAGCAGCGAGGACATGAGCAGCATCTTGGTTCGATTCATCCGACACCTCGTGGTGGTTTGGTGGATATCCATGAACTATTTCGCCTATTTGACCGTTCCCGAGTACCCCAGCCGCGAGGCTTCGTCAACTTTTTCGGCCGGGGCAAATTGTTGGGCCAACTCACGGATTCAGATGCAGAGGCGAGGCACACCTCTGATCGGGACGGTCGCGAGTCTGCGGATTCACTCGCCTTCGGCGAGGCTGCGGCAGAAGCCCTGCTCGCGCGCGACGGCGGCGGGCGGAGGCCGGTCCGACGTCGGGAGCTTGCTGTACGCGTCGGCGAGCGCGCAGTGCACCCGGGGGTCGAACGGATTGGTTGCCAGCGAGGCGCGCAGCGGCGCCAGCGCCTCGGCGGGCTCGCCCTTGGCGACCAGCGCCTGGCCGGCGATCAGGCTGGGCCAGGGGAGATCAGGGTAGATCGCCTGCACCGGGGCCAGCGCCTTGAGCGCCCGGTCGGGCTCCCCGAGCGCCAGGTAGGTCCGTCCCAGCTTGACCGGGAAGACCCAGGCCGCCGCCGGATCGCCGCGCGCCGCGCGCCCGCCCGCTGCCACCGCCTTCGCCCCCTTCTCGTATTCGGCCACCGCGGCGCGCGGCCGGTCGCGGCGCAGCAGCATGTTGCCGAGCCGGAGGTAGCGGAACGGCGCGCCCGCCTTCAGCGTGCTCGACAGGGCGTCCTCCTCGGACGGCTTGCGGCCGGAGGCGATGGCGCCCGGCTTGCGGATGTGCGTGGTCGGGATGTCGATGGCCGGGAACGTCTTGTAGTGCTGGGCGGTCATGAACGCCCGCCAGCCGCGCTCGAACTCGGCCCAGCTGCCGCCGGCCGCGGCGGCGACGGCGGCGCGCGCGTCCTCGCCGGCGGCGACCCGCTTGATGGCGTCGCGCAGCGCCGGCATCCCGCCCTTGCTGTGCAGGTAGGCGATCGCGTTGGCGACCTCGGCGAAGGCGAGGGTCGCGTCCTCGGCCGACGGCAGCTTCGCCATCGACGGGTGCATGGCGTCGAACGAGATCAGCTTGCCGGCGTGCAGCGCCTTGGCGAGCAGGTGCTCCATCGCGGGTGGGATGCGGCCGCCGGCCGGCTCGCGCCAGCGCCGCTCGAGGAACTTGGCCAGCCCCTCCTGCAGCCAGACCGGCGCGCGGTCGCCGGTCAGCGTCGACACCGCGTAGTGGACCAGCTCGTGGTTGATGCTGTCGAGCCACGGGTAACCGTAGGCGAGGGCGCGCGGCGTCGTCACCATCAGGCGCGCCCACTTGCAGAGCGCGATGGTCCCGGTGCGCGCCACCTCCGCCTGCGACAGCGACGACACCGACGCGAGGTCCGAGGGGCTGCGGTAGAACTCGACGCGGATCGGGATCTCGGCGTCGAAGCCGAGATCGTCGTGCAGCGCCTGGTAGGCGGCCTCCAGCGTGTCGCGCGCGTAGGGGACCAGCACCGCGTCCTCGGCCGGGTAGCGGATGACGATGTGCGGGCTGCGCTCTTCCTTGTGATCCTTGATGGCGTCGCGCGCCTCCTTGGCGAGGTCGGCCAGCATCTTCACGTCGGGGCTGGCGTTGGGCGCCTGGGCGGCGGTCGCGAGCGCGCGCGCGGCGCCGTCGTAGTCGCCGTGCATGAACCGGCTGTAGCCGTCGAGGTACTGCACCTCGGGCGCGCTCGGCGCCGTCTTGCGCAGCGCCCCGAGCGCCGCGTCCGCCTCCCCGAACCGCCACGCGTCGAGCAGGCCGTCGACCTTCTTCGTCGCCGCCGTGATGTCCGGCGCGCCCGCCGCCCGCGCGGTCGCGGGCAGCAGCAAGCAGGCGCCCGCGACAAGCCATCTCCCTCGCCCGCGCGCGGGAGAGGGTCGGGGTGAGGGCCCGCTCATCGCACCAGCTCCTCGTAATACCGGCGGACCTCGTCGCGG
>DATBHU010000077.1:0-2561 GCA_036557265.1 Polyangia bacterium | reverse complement strand
GCGACCTGCGTGCCGCCGTCGTACAGCTTCGCGTCCGGCCGATTGAGCACGAAGGAATAGGTCGTCGCGCCGCCGCCCGCGCCGCCCGCGCCGCTGCCGCCTGTCCCGCCGGCCGCGCTCGCCGTGCACGTGTACACCTGGTCGCCCATGGCGTGGAAATGCACCTTCAGCGTCGCGCCCGCCGGCGGGTTCAGCGTCGGAGGCAGGTTCATGAGGCCGGTGCCGCCGGTTCCGCCGCCGCCGGTGCCACCGCCTCCCGTGCCGCCGCCGCTGGTGCCGCCGCCCGCCGTTCCGCCGCCGGCCGTCCCACCGCCCGCTGTCCCGCCGCCCGCCGTCCCGCCGCCGCCGGTGCCGCCGCCCGCCGTGCCACCGCCGCTGGTCCCGCCGCCGCCCGTTCCGGTCGCACTGCCGCCCGTCGAGCCGCCGGCGCTCGAGCCGCCCTTGCCCGTGGTTCCGGCGGTCCCGGTCGTGCCGGCCGTGCCGGTGCCGGCGCTGCCGCCCGATCCGGGCGACGACCCGCCGCCTCCGCTGCTGCAGCCGAGCGCCGCACCCATCGCGGCGACCAGCGTCAGGCCGACCAGCTTGCCGGCCGTCTTCATCGTGCTGCTTTCGTGTCGATTCATGTGAAGGCTCCCTCCGCGCGAATGGCGAGTGTGTGGGCGTCGGGGCGAAGACCCCGCACCTGGTTGCGCGGGGGTGGTCAGCAACGGCCGTGCCGTGTGGCGGCGGCCGGGCCGGCCGCGCTCTTGCCGGCGGGCGTCCGACAACTCGTCTGCACAATTCGTCGGCCGGTCGGACGAGTTGTCGGATCGCCCGGTCGAGTCGTCGCTAGCCGCCGCTCGCCGGGGCGGTCGGGGCGGTCGGGCCAGTCGACGGGCAGCTGCCCTCCAGCCAGAAACTGTCGACGAGGATGACCGCAAACGTCGGCTTCGTCGCGCTGACGCCGCCGTCGCCGTCCGCGCCGGCGCCGCTCCACAAGCGGACGCCGTAGCCGATCACCACCGACGACGGGGCGGTCGCGCCGCAGGCGCCGAGATCGAAGATGAAGTCGCTCCAGCCGTTGCCGCCCGGGACATCGATCTGCATTCCGCAGGTCGCCCCGGCGAAGCCCGTCGTGACATAGGGTTGGACCACCGCCGGGCTTTGCGGGCTCGGCGCGCCTCCCGAGGCGACCCTTGACCCTCACGTGCAGCGCGTAGCTGCTCCAGTCCTGGGGCGGCGCATTTCCGAATGGGCGCTGGAGGTCGACGTACTGGCCGTAGTCGCTGAACGGTACACTGACCAGGAGCGAGCCCGGCGACGGGCTCCCCTCCGATGGATTCCAGGAGAGCCTGGGGCGTGTCCCGGCGTCGGGGTCGTCGAGGTTGCCCGCGGGACCGTACGGATTGAACGCGAACCAATCGAGGCCCTGCGCGTCGAACGTCGACAGGCCGGGACAGGGCAGCTGAGGTCGAGACCCGCCGTCGTCCGGGCTGGCGGCGGGTCCGCCGTTCCCGCTCAGCTGCGCGCTGGGCAGGGCGGGCACGCACGCGCCGATCGCGACCGCCAGCGACGAGAGCAGCACGGCGCCGGCGCGCTTCACTTGGGCGCCTTCATGATCGTGCCGCTCGGAACGCTGCCGGTGGCGAGCCAATAGACGTTCGTGGCGCCGAGCGCCAGGGCGGACGCAGGCAATCCGCCGCTGTCGCCCAGCGCCCGCTGCATCGTCGTCCCCGGCAGCGCGGCGAAGACGACCCCCATCGGACTGATCCAGTAGATGCCCGCGGGATCGACGGCGAGGCTGGTCGCGTTGACGGGAAAGGGGAAAGCGAACGCCGGCGCCGCGCCATCGAGCGCGGACCGCATCACCGCTGCGGCGAGTCTGTCGCTCCAGTAGACGAACATCGCGTCGACCGCGAGGCCCGTGATCCCCTGCCCGCGGAAGATCTCGACCGGCGCGCCGCCCCAGCTCGCCACCTTGTTGATGGACTGGCACCCGGTGGGGCCAGCCATACCGCAGTCGCCGACCCAGTAGACGCTCTGCTCGTCGACGACCAGATTTGAAACGAACCCGCTCGGCACCAGGACGAGCCGCGCGCTGCCGTCGAGCCCCGCCCTCGTCACCGCGCCCACGGACGTCGACCAGTAGACGCCGTTGCTGTTGACGGCGATCCCGCGCAGCTCGTCGGTCTCGTTGGTCAGGAACGTCGGCATCACGCCGCCGTCGTTGCCGACCTTGAGGATGCCGATCGGCGAGCCGGGGATGCCGCCGTTCCAATAGACGTTCTGCGCGTCGGCGGCGACCCAGGTGTTGGGCGTCATGAGCGGCGCCACCATCATGCCCGGGCTGGTGCCGTCGACGCGGATCTTCATCAGCGCGCGCCGGTTGGTGTTCGCCCAGAACAGATAGCTCGCGTTCACGGCGAGGTTCGGCGGCGTGCCGGCGTCGGTGACGAACGCGAACGGGCTGGTCGCGGACGATCCACCCGCGCCGGTTGCCCGGCCGCCGGTGCCGCCGCCGTGTCCCGTCGCCGCGCTACCACCGGAGGCGGTCGGGGCGCCACCGGCTCCGCCCGGCCCGG
>DATBHU010000076.1:0-3899 GCA_036557265.1 Polyangia bacterium | reverse complement strand
AAGCTCAAGGAGTTCGTCGAGCGCATCGAGCAGGCCAACCGCGAGATCATCGACTGTGAGCACAAGTCGGGCCTCTCGCTGAAGGAGTTCCGCAAGACCCTGCGCGAGATCCGCTCTTCGCCGCTGCGCCAGCGGGCGGTGGCCAAGAAGCTGGGCATCCGCCCCGACGAGATCGAGGACATGTCGCGCGTCATCCAGAACGCGCACAAGAAGATCAAGAAGGTCGAGGAGGAGGCCAAGCTGGCCGAGGACGTCCTGCGCGACACCGTGCGCGAGATCCAGGACGGCGAGCGGATGGCCGAGAAGGCGAAGGCGGAGCTGGTCGAGGCCAACCTGCGCCTCGTCGTCTCGATCGCCAAGAAGTACACGAACCGCGGGCTGCAGTTCCTGGACCTGATCCAGGAGGGGAACATCGGCCTCATGAAGGCGGTCGACAAGTTCGAGTACAAGCGCGGCTACAAGTTCTCGACCTACGCGACCTGGTGGATCCGGCAGGCGATCACGCGCGCCATCGCCGACCAGGCGCGCACCATCCGCATCCCGGTGCACATGATCGAGACGATCAACAAGCTGATCCGGACCAGCCGCTACCTGGTGCAGGAGCTGGGACGGGAGCCGACGCCCGAGGAGATCGCGGAGAAGATGGAGCTCCCGCTCGACAAGGTGCGGAAGGTCCTGAAGATCGCCAAGGAGCCGATCTCGCTGGAGACGCCGATCGGCGAGGAGGAGGATTCGCACCTCGGCGACTTCATCGAGGACAAGAGCGTGATCTCCCCGGCCGACGCGGTGATCTCGATGAACCTGGCGGAGCAGACCCGCAAGGTGCTGGCGACGCTGACGCCGCGCGAAGAGAAGGTGCTGCGCATGCGCTTCGGCATCGGCGAGAAGTCGGACCACACGCTGGAAGAGGTGGGTCAGGACTTCGAGGTGACGCGCGAGCGCATCCGGCAGATCGAGGCGAAGGCGCTGCGCAAGCTGCGGCACCCGTCGCGCTCGAAGCGGCTGAAGTCGTTCATGGAGTCGTGAGCCGGCGGTCGTGAGCCGCCGGATGGCCGTCAAGCGCCTGCTGGCCGTTAGCATCGACGGTAAGGAACGGATCGTCGAGGTCGGAGACGACGGCGGCGTGTGCGTCGACGGGCAGCCCGTCGACGTCGCCGTCAGCGAGGCCGAGGCCGGCGTCTGGATCCTGCGGCGTGGAAACGAGCAAGCGATCGCCCAGGTCGACGGCCGCGGCGGCAAGCTGACCGTCGAGCTCCGGCGGCCGGGGCGGGACGCGGTGGTGGTCGCCACGGAGGTGCGCGACGCGCGGCGCGGGACCACGGTGACGGCGGCGCGCGCGGCCGCGGGCGCGGCGCCGGTCACGATGCGCTCGCCCATCCCGGGGCGCCTCATCAAGCTGCTGGTCAAGACGGGCGACGCGGTCGCCGCCGGACAGACGGTCGTCGTGCTCGAGGCGATGAAGATGGAGAACGAGCTGACCGCGCCGCGCGCCGGGCGCGTCGCCGAGGTGCGCTGCGCCGAGGGCGCCGCCGTCGAGGCCGGCCAGGACCTCGTCATCGTCGCCTGACGCCGGTCTTCCGGGCCCGCGCCGATTCTGCAGTCGCGGGCGGGCGTCGAGGACAGAACGGCACGAGACGCGATCGACCTCACGCCCTCGGAAATGGATTTCGCGCCGTCTCCGCCTGGCCCCGCCGTTGCACCTGGCGGGCGCCGTGCAGAAGTCGGCCGAATCGGGATTGCTGGCCTGGTTCCGTGTCGCCGCGCTGGGCGCGACCCTGCTGGGCGCGACAACCGCGCGCGGCCAGACCACCAGTCCCCCGACGCTGGGGGCTGGCGACTTCACGCTGACCCTCACCCGCCCCGACGGCCACAGCCTGACGACCGACGAGCTGGTGGTCTACTTCAGCCACGCGCGGTGCAGCTGCCCGGCGAACCTGACCGCCACGCTGGCGATCAGCAGCGACGCGGCGGCCATGCTGACCAGCGCGGACACCGTCGACGCGCAGTTCATGATCGGCAACGACTGCGACAACGTCCAGGCGACGGCGTGCACGGCGGTCGGCTCGGTCGTGACGCTGTCGGCCGACGACACCGCCGCCGACACCAGCGTACCGACCTCAGCCGTCTTCAACGCGGCCGCCAGCGGCAACTGCAACGGCGCGACGACGTCGACGCGCCTGTGGGCGATCGTCCGCGTCGGCGGCACGCGCCTCACGACCGAGCCGTCGGTGGCTCTGACGGTGGGGGGCACCGGCCCGAGCGCGCCCACGGGCGTCACCACCGTGTCGGCCGACGAAGGTCTGGTCGTCTCCTGGACCGCCGCGAGCGACACCAGCACGGTGCAAGGCTATCAGGTGCTGTGCATGCCCGGCCCCGCCACGCCGGCCGCGCCCGCCTACGACGACAGCTGCAGCGCCGCCGCGCCCGACGGCGGCGCCGGTCTCGATCCGCAGTTTCTCTGCTCCGGGCTGATCGGCGTCGGGACGAATTCGGCGCGCGTGCACGGCCTGACGAACGGCAGCGCCTACCAGATCGCGGTCGTGGCCATCGGCATCGACGGGACGCCGAGCGGGCCGTCGGCGGCCGCGCCCGGAACGCCGGCGCCCAGCGTCGGCTTCGGCGATCTCTACAAGGATTCCGGCGGCACCGCGATGGGCGGCTGCGCGGTCGCCGGGCGGGGATCGGGCGGCGTCGCCTTCGGCCTCGCGCTGGCGGGCGGCCTGCTGATCGCGCGCCGCCGGCGCCGCCGCCGGTGGGCTGGCGGCGCGGCCATCGTCCTGCTCATGGCCGCCGCCGCCGCCGCGACGCGGCCGGCCGCCGCCGCCATCGACGACGGGGCCTTCCCCTTCGCGGCGGCGCAGCAGCCCCCGCCCGGCTGGAACGTCGAGCTGCGCTTCGGACCGTACCGGCCGAACGTCGACAGCGAGTTCGCCGCGCGCGGCCAGAGCGTGCGTCCCTACGAGCAGGTGTTCGGGTCTTCCCAGCACCTGATGATGCAGCTCGAGATCGATCGGCAGCTGTCGCGCCGCGCGGGCACCTGGGCGGCCGGCTTCGCCTTCGGCTACTACAATGTCACCGCCGCCGCGCTGTCCGCCGATCTGCAGACGCGCTCGGGCGACGAGACGGGCCTGCGCCTGATCCCGCTGTCACTGTCGCTGGTCTACCGCGCGGACACCCTGCGGCGGCGCTTCGGATCGCCCGTCGTGCCGTACGCGAAGGCGGGGCTCGACTGCACGCTCTGGCGGATCAGCGACACCTCCCAGGCCGACTTCTCCGGCCGCACGTTCGGGTGGAACGCCGCCGCCGGCGTCACGCTCGATCTGTCGCCCCTCGACCCCGAGGCCGCCGCGTCGCTCAAGCACGAGTCGGGGGTCGACCAGCTGGCGCTGTTCGCCGAGGTCGCCTACTTCCGCCTGGACGGCTTCGGCTCGGACAGCGCGCTGCGGGTCGGCGACACCACCTGGTTCGCCGGCCTCATGCTCGAGTTCTGAGCGGCGCGCGTCGATTTCCGAGATCCACCGTCTTCAATTAAGCTGGCCCACCGATGCTCGCGGCCGCGCTCTTCGCCTCGCTGCTGGCGCAAGCGGAACCGGCTCCTCCGCCGGCCGCGCCCGCGCCCGCCGCGCCCTCGCCCGCCGCGGCCGAATCCCCGCAGCCGGCCGCGCCCGCGCCCCCGCCCGCCGAGCCGGCGGCCGAGCCCGCCCCGCGGCCGCCCGCGCCCGCGGCGCCGTCGCCCGCGCCGGTGCTCTCCCGGTCGGCGCAGCCGGTGCGCCCGAACGGCGTATCGGTGCACGCGCGCTACGCCTATCGCGTCGGCAACGAGGGCAAGAGCCTGGGCCCGTCGTCCGGGTTCTCGCTGGGCGGCACCTTCGAACGCCGCTACCGGGCGCGCGAAGTCG
>DATBHU010000075.1:0-5242 GCA_036557265.1 Polyangia bacterium | reverse complement strand
TCGGACTGGCGCTGCTGGCGACGCCGATCGCGCGCGCCTGGAACGAGGCGACCCTGGCGGCGACGCTGCCGATCATGGCGCCGGCGGTGTTGCTGGCGCCGACCACGCTGGTGCTCGTCAACGCGACGATCGGCGCCAAGGTCTCGCGCATGAGCCTCTACGTGCGCGGGCTCTCCGAGCCGCTGCTGCTGCTCACCGCGGTGCTCGTCGCCGCGCGCCTCGGCGGCACCCTGCGCAGCCTCGCCGTCGCGTACGTGACGACCGCCGCCCTGGTCACGGCCCTGGCGGTGGCGGCGTGCGCGCGCGTGTTCGGCGCCTCCACCCTGCGGCGCGCGCTGGGCAGCGAGCGCCACCCCAGCTTCATCCGCTTCGCCCTGCCGCTGGGCGCGTCCGATCTGATGGGCGCCATCCTGCAGAAGGCCGACACGTTCATGGTCGCCAGCTTCGCCGGGCTCGACGCGCTGGCGGTCTACACCGCCGCCGAGTTCGTCGGGCGCGTCATCGCCAACCCGCGCTACCTGTTCGACTACATCATCGCGCCGGTCATCTCCGAGGCGCTGCAGGTGCGGGACCGCGCGCGCGTCCGCTACAACCTGGCGCTGATGACCCGCTGGGCGGTGACCGCCTGCCTGCCGATCGCCGTGACCGTCATCGTCCTGCGGGCGGAGATCCTGGGGCTCTACGGCGCCACGTTCGTGGCAGGCAAGGGCCCGCTGGTCATCCTCGCCCTGCACAACCTGGTGACCGGATGCCTGGGGCTGACCCCGTACGTGGTCGCGATGGGCGGCCGCTCGCGCGTCTTCATGATCAACAACGCCTGCGCGGCGGCGTTGAACATCGCGCTCGGGCTGGTGCTGATTCCGCGCATGGGCATCTGGGGCGCGGCCATCGCCGTCCTGGTCAGCACGGTGGCGTTCCAGGTCGCCCTGACGGTCGAGGCGTGGATGTTCGAGCGGGTCCATCCGTTCACGCCGGCGCTGCTGAAGCCGCTGGCGGCGGCGCTGGTCGCGTTCGCCGTCGAGCACGTGTTGCGCGCCTCGCTGGCCGCGGGCCCGGCGCGCGTCACGGCGGTGATCGGGTGCGGGCTGATCAGCTACCTGGCCGCGCTGCTGGCGCTCGGGCTCGCGCCCGAAGAGCGCGAGGTGGCCCGCAAGCTCGTCGGGCGCCTGCGCGGGAGCGGCTAGACGCGCAGGTCGCACGCCGCCCGACATTCGGCCGGGCGGGGCGATCAAACGTCCACGTGCGATGGGAACCCTGATACGCTTAGGGGCCCGAATGGTCGCCCCGACCCACAGCCGGATCAACCGCTACTACGGCTGGATCGCGCGCCGCCCGGTCCAGATCATGTGCGGGGCCGCGCTGGTCTTCGCCGTCGCCGCCGGCCTGGCCTGGCAGCTCAGGCTCAAGACCGCGTTCTCCGAGCTGCTGCCCGACAACGATCCGGGCGTGGTCGCGCTCAAGCGCACGCAGGCGCGCCTCGGCGATCTGTCGCTGCTGCTGATCGGCATCCGCTCGCCCGACCACGACGCCAACCTCCGTTACGCGGAGGCGCTGACGCAGAAGCTGCGCAAGCTGCCCCCCAACGTCGTCGACATCGCCACCTACCACGTGCGCGACGTGCGCGAGTTCTTCCAGAAGAACAGGTGGCTGTACGCGTCCGAGGACGATCTGGAGACCGTCCGCGATCGGCTGCGCACCGAGATCAGCAAGCGCAAGAACCCGCTGTTCGTATCGCTCGGCGAAGACGAGCCGATCGATTCGATGCAGAAGCGGATGTCCGGCAAGAACAACCTGGACGACAGGTTTCCGGGCGGCGTGTTCACCAGCCAGGGCGCGGGCGGCGAGTACGTCTGGATCGCGGCGCTGCCGCCCGGCGGGCTGTTCGTCGAGAACGCGGGCGAGGCGCTGCTGAACGCGACCAACCAGCTGATCGCGGCCGATCCGCCCACGAACTACAACCCGCAGATGAAGGTCGAGCCGGCCGGCCCGATCGTCACCGGCATCGCCAGCCGGCATGCGGTCGAGCGCGACATCAAGTGGGTCACCGGGATCTGCCTGACGATCGTCGCCATCTCGATCGGCCTCTACTTCCGGCGCTGGCGCGCGATCCCGCTCACCGGGGCCCCGGCCGTGCTGGGCACGGTGATGGCGTTCGCGGTGGCCGAGCTGGCCTTCGGATACCTCAACTCGTCGACCGCCTTCCTGGGCTCGATCATCATCGGCAACGGCATCAACTACGCCATCGTCTTGATGTCGCGCTACGAGGAGCACCGCGCGCGCGGCTCCGACCCCAGCGAGGCGCTCCGCTACGCCCTGGGTGGCACCTGGCGCGGGACGCTGGTGGCGTCGATCGCGGCGTCGGGCGCCTACGCGTCGCTGACCGTCACCAGCTTCCGCGGCTTCTCCCAGTTCGGGGTGATGGGCGCGACCGGCGCGATCTTCTGCTGGCTCGCCACCTACTCGGTGCTGCCGGCGATGCTGACCCTGCTCGACCGGCGCAAGCAGCCGGAGGGCCAGCGCCCGCCGCACGCGCCGCTGGAGCTCGGCCCGCTGGCCAGCTTCCTGCGGCGTCGCGCCGGCCTGGTGACCGCGGCCTTCACCGTGCTGTCGGTGGTCGCCGTGGTCGGGCTGCGGCACTTCCTGAAGGACCCGTTCGAGTACGACTTCCGCAAGCTGAACGCCAAGCTGGCGACCACCGAAGAGGCCAAGCAGTTCAACAAGAACCTCGATCGGATGTTCGGCCGCTGGCCGTCGCCCACCATCTTGCTGGCCGACTCCGTCGACGAGGTGGAGCCCCTCAAGGCCGCGATTCGCCGGCAGGACAAGGAGGCCCCGGGCCCGGACGTCATCGGGCAGATCGTCACCATCTACGACCTGCTCCCCGGCGCGCCCGAGGTGCAGCGGCGCAAGCTCGCGCTGCTGGCGCAGATCCGCAAGCTGACCCACGATCCCGCGCTGGAGATCCTGAACGAGAAGGAGCGGGCGGATCTCGCCAAGGTCGATCCGTCTCCCGATCTGCACGAGCTGACGCCCATGGATCTGCCCGCCATCGCGCGGCGGCCGTTCACGGAGGTCGACGGCTCGGTCGGGAAGGTCGTGCTTGTCTATCCGCCGGAAGGCGGCATCTCCGTCTGGAACGGGCGCGACCTCCTCCGCATCGCGGCGGTGTTGCAGGAGATCAAGCTCGACAACGGCAAGGTGATCGAGACGTCGGGCTTCGCGGTGGTGTTCGGGGCGATGATCCGCTCGATCCTGCGCGACGGCCCGATCGCCACCATCGCGTCGCTGATCGCCGTCATCATCATCATCTCGTTCACCATCCGGCCGGCCGCGGCGGCGCTGATGGCGCTATCCACCCTCGCGCTCGGCGTCCTGCTGATGATGGGCGGCGCCGGCCTGGCCAAGGTGCACGTCACCTTCCTGAACTTCATCGCCTTGCCCATCACCTTCGGCATAGGCGCCGAGTACGCGTTGAACGTCGTGACCCGCTACCGGGAAGAGCGCAACGTCTCGCGGGCCGTGATCTCGACCGGCGCCGCGGTGGCGCTCTGCTCCTGGACCACCATCGTCGGCTACGGATCGCTGCTGGCGGCCAGCAATCAGGCGCTGAACGGGTTCGGGATGATGGCAATCATCGGCGAGGTCGTCTGCTTGTCCGCCGCCATCGTCGCGCTTCCCGCGGTGCTGTTCTGGCGACACGCCAAGCCGTTCGCCGAGCCCGAGCACGCCGGCAACGGCGTCGGCGCGGTCGCGCAGAAGGCGCCGCCGCCCGATCGCGAGGACCCGCCCTCGACCGCTCTTTGATCGCCTGATCCGCCGTCGCCATCGTTCACGCGCCCGTTTCACGCCCCGCCCCGTCACGACGGCCGCCTCCGCCCGACGGCCACCTCCGCCCGCCCGACGGCCGCCTCCGCCCTCCCGACGGCCGTCTCCGCCCTCCCGACGGCCGCCTCCGCCCGACGGACACCTCCGCTGACCCGCCGGTCGCCACCGGCGGAGGCGCCGTATCCTTTCGTCCGACGAGCGCAAAGCAAGCGGACGGGCGCCGTGGTTCGAGTGGGAGCCTCCGCGGCGCGCGCTCAGCCTGACGGGTGTGCGCCCAAGGGTTCTTGCGGCGCTGGCCGCTGTTTCGTGCGGGCTCGAACGCTGGCGCTCGAGTCACCGCCAACGGCCGCACGATGGCGCTCGTCGGACGAAAGGATACGGCGCCTCCGCCGGCGAACCGGGCGGATCAGGCGGCACGCGCGACTTGGGCAGGGCGGGCCGCGACTTAGGCGGAGCGCTAGCGACGCCCCAGGATCCCCGCCGTCGACGCGATCAGAAACGCCCCCATCAGCAGCCAGACGATCCCCATCGCTTTGTGCCGCTTGCGGGCCTTGGCGCGTTCGGGCGTCTCCTCGGTCAGCTCACGGTCGGGACGCCGTCGCCCGAGCACGACCGCGCGCAGGACGCCGAACACCACCAGGAGCGTGCCGATGGCGTAGAAGAAGATCGGAGGGAGGGTGATCACGACGAGGTTCTGAAATACGACGTGATCGCCCTGGAATCAACCCTGGCCGATCTGCAGGCCGAGGTGCTCGCGCAGCGCGAAGTACTCGTCGGAGACCGACCAGAGGACGAGATCCCGGATCTTGTCCTTCGGATCGGCGACGCCGATCGAGACCGGCTCGGACTGGACGATGCGCGCCGCGATCTCCAGGTCGTTGCAGATCAGGAAGCCCATGCGCGTCGCGGTCATGTCGACGGCGTTCGCCCACTTGTGGATGTCGGCCTCGCCCTTGTTGGTGACGAAGCGCTGCACCACGGCGGCCAGCTGCTCGATCTGCTGCGGCGCCACCGAGCGCTTGAGGTGCTGCAGATACTGGGCGACGCCCTGGGCGACGTCCGCCTTGGGCTCGAACTTCGGCTGCACCAGCTTCAGCGCCGCCAGGAAGACGATCTTCAGCTCCGCGACCGTCGGCACCACGTGCGGCCAGCGCACGAAGTGGTCCGGCCGCATGAACGTCAGCCGCTTGGCGACGACGTAGGCCAGCTCCTTCTCCGGCCGCCCCTGCAGCAGGCCCGAGAAGACCACGAACGACGGCACCAGGGCGCCCTTCTCGCGCGCGTTCGCGAGATCCAGCTCGCCCGGCGACTCCGGCCGCAGGTAGACCTCCGGCGACGGAACGCCCAGCACCTGGTTGACGTAGTTGAAGACCTTGCTGAACAGCAGCTGGTCGGTCGCCACGTCGCGCTTGTCCTT
>DATBHU010000074.1:0-19494 GCA_036557265.1 Polyangia bacterium | reverse complement strand
GTCGACAAGGCGCTCAAGGCGCGCGCCAGCGATCGCGAGGCCTCCGCGCGCCTCGCCCGGCTGCGCGAGTCACTGCCAGCGCGCTGACCGGCGGGCGAGGACGATTTTCCCCGTCCCAACGACCCCGCATTAATACTACTGATTCCCCAGAAAAATCAATAGGTAGGAAGTTTTCGGGCGGTGTCGAGTATGGGGGGCTCGCGAAAGGAGCCCTCGATGACCTCGATCAGCCGCCATCAAGTTCCTGCCTCGACGACGCTGCTCATGCGCATTCTGGAGCGACCCGGGTTGGTCGCGGCGGTGCGCGAGCTGCCGGGCGCGGTGCTCGGCAAGCTGATCGATCGGATCGGCCTCGAAGATGCGGGCGAGCTGGTCGCGCTGGCGACCACGGCGCAGCTCGAGCGCGTGTTCGACGACGATCTGTGGCGCGCCGATCGAGCCGGCGGTGACGAGACGTTCCGGCCCGAACGCTTCGCGCTCTGGCTGCAGGTGATGCTGGAGGCCGGCGAGGACGCGCTGGTGCGGCGGCTGTGCGAGCTGCCGCAGGATCTGGTGGCGCTGGCGGTGCACCGGCTGGTGCTGGTGATGGACATGGACGTGATCGAGGAGATGCTGAGTCCCGGCGACGAGGAGGCGGAGCAGCTCGAGCGCGCGCTGGAGTACGCGACGTTCGAGGAGTGGGAGGAGCTCCGGCTGATCGCGCGCGATCCGGACGTGTGGGAGGACGTCTGGAACGCGCTGCTGGCGCTCGATCGCGAGCACCACGATCGGTTGCGGGCGATCCTCGAGCGGTGCTGCGAGATGAGCACCGAATACATCTCCGGGCAGGGCGGCCTCTACCAGGTGCTGACGGCGGACGAGATGCTCGACAGCGACGTCGCGGCGGCGCGCGACGATCGCCGGGTCGCGGAGGGTTTCGTCAGCCCGGCGGACGCGCGCGCGTTCCTCGAGCTGGCGCGGCGGGGGAAAGGGGAGGGCGAGCGCGCGGGCGAGCGCGATCCGATCACGCGCGCATACCTTCGCGGGCTCGCCGGACCGGCGGCGCCGGTGGCGGCGAAGGCCGGCGCGCCGCGCCAGCGCGACGACGCGCGCGCGGCCCCGGCCGACGTGGGCGATCTGGCGGCGCTGCTGCGCGAGGCGGAGGTGATCGCGCCCGCGCCGGCGGGGACGCCGCTGCTCGCCGCGCCGGCCGCGGCCGCCGGCGAGGCGAAGCACCTGACGGCACCGCTGTTCGAGCAGGCCATGAACGACCTCCGCCAGCGCGATCCCGGGCTGTTCGACACCCGCGTGCAGGAGCTCGGCTACCTGGTCAACGTCTGGATCGCCGGCGGCGCGCACGAGGGCCGCACGCCCCGCCCGGTGGAGGCGCTGGAGACCGTGCTGCGAACGTGCGAGGCGGGCATGCGCGCGCAGCTCGCGCCCGCGCCGGCCACGCCGGAGCAGGCGCTCGCGGCGCTGGCGCAGACGCCGGCCGACGCTCTGTTTCGGCGGGGCTTCGGCGGGGTCACCAGAACCCGTGCCAGGTGAAGTGGGCTTGGCCGGGGGCGCTGCCCCGCGCGACCGTCGACAGCAGGTGGCCGGTCGGTCCGTTGTAGAGGTAGACGCCGACGCCGGGGCCGTCACCCCAGAGCGTGACGGTGCCGGCGGTGTTGACCGACCCGCCGGTCGCCGTCGCCGAGCCGTAGTTGGAGAAGTGCCATTGCCCATAGTCCGGGTTCTCCATGACGACCTCCGCGCTGATCCCGCTCGCGCTCACGCAACAGGGGGCCGGGCTGTAGAACCTGTAGAGCAGCGCCCGGGTGATGTTCTGCAGGTAGAACGATCCCCATCCTCCGTTCGGATTGCGGTTGCCCGCGCTGTCGGTCAGCGACGCGGAGATATAGACCGTATCGCCGGGGTAGACGGGCAGGGGCGTCGTGTAGGAGTCCGTCGGGTAGTACTCGGTCCACGCCGAGTAGCTCGTGCCGCTACCGAGGGCGCCGAAGTTGTACACGAACTGGTCCGTCCCATCCTGGACGACGACGTTGTTGCCCCAGCCGTCGAGACCGACCCAGAGCGACGACTCGTCGATCAGGGTGCCGTCGCCTACGACGGACGGGACGGTCCAGTACGCCGTGGCGGTCGTGTAGACGTTGCCGCCTCCCTGCTGGACGAAGCCGCTCCAGTAGGGGGACTCCGCGTGGCGGCGCCCCGTATCGATCGCGCCCGGCGCCTCGATGACGGTGGCCGGTGACGACACCGCCTCGATCCACTTCGCGAGCAGCGCTGGTTGCGCGGTCGCGTCGGGGCGCGGCGGAAACCCGCCCGCCTCGAGCTGCGCGGCGGTCGCCGTCATCGGGTTGGCGAGCGCCGGCCGGAACGAGGTCGCGCGCGTCAGCCGGATGCGCGAGGCGTTCTCGAAGAGGCGCTGCGCGTCGCTGGTGATCTGCAAGGTGAGCGTCTGGTGCGTTGTCGCGCCGGTGTCCGCGGCGCAGTCGAGATCGATGGTGCCCGACGACCGCGCCGTCAGGTGCACGACCGCCTGGCCGTCCTGATCCGAGCGGACGCGCAGTCCGCCCGTGTCTCCCGGGCGCCGCAGCGTGCACCAGGCGTTGGCCGGCGTGTCCAGGCTGACGGGCGTCTCGGTCCCTGCCGGGACGTCGCGCACCAGCGACGCCGGTGCCGCCGAGGGGCCGAGATCCCGCGGCCCCTGGCCATCCTCGCCACAGCCGGCGAATGGAATCGCCGCGGCCGCGGCCATCAACACCGTGCTTCGTACGAACTGTCTCATCGTGCGCCTCCCGAGATGCAACCCCGGAGGCGACGAAGCAGGGCAACAGAAAGCGCGCCTCCTCACCCGTTCGCGGGCTCGGAGATCTCGATCAGGTTCAGGTCGGGATCGCGCACGTAGACGGAGCGCAGCTTCTGGGTGGCGCCGGTGCGTTCGACGGGCCCCTCGGCGATCGGCCAGCCGCACGCGTCGAGGCGCGCGATGACGGCGTCGAGCGGGCAGCTGGCGATGAAGCAGAGGTCCAGCGCGCCCGGGACCGGCAGGTGCGCCTTCGGCTCGAATTCGCGGCCGCGCTCGTGGACGTTGATCTTCTGGTCGTTGAAGCGGAGGGCGACGCGGCCGGCGCCGAACGTCTCGAGAGTCATCCCCAGCACGCGCGTGTAGAAGTCCACGCACGCCTCGCGGTTCGTGGTCGTGAGAACCAGGTGGTCGAGGTGGTCGATCATGGGGCTTCAGGTTTATCCGATTTCCCGGCACCATCAGACGATGCGTATTTCCTTCTTTGCTCTTTTGTTCGGGCTTGCGGTCGCCGCGTGCTCTTCCTCAGGCGACAATTCGGGGCGCGGCGGCGGCGGCGCCGGCGCGGGAGGAAACGGCGGCGCCGGCGGGGCGGGCGGCACGTCGGGAACCGCGGGGACCACGACGGGCACGGGCGGCGCCACGGCCGGCACCGGCGGCTCCGCCGGGGCGGGCGGCTCGGGCGGCGCCGCGACGGGAGGTATGGCCGGCTTCGGCATCTCCGGGCCGACCCGCTGCGACAGCACGCTGCCGCTGTGCGAGAGCTTCGAGAACGGCCTCGACACCAACCTCTGGAAGACGACCAAGGCGGGCGACGCGACCATCACCGTCGACGACGTGCACGCGGCGCGCGGGACGAAGGCGCTGCACGTGACGACGGCCGCGGGCGGCGGCTCCAACTTCGCCTACATCAAGGAGATGAAGACCTTCCCCGCGACGAACAACGTCCTCTACGGGCGCATGTTCGTCTGGTTCGAGGACGCGCTGACCACCGACGGCCACTTCTCTTTGGCCGAGGGGGCCGGCACCGGCACGCCGGCCGTGATCCGCTTCGGCGGCCAGTTCAAGGCGTTCGGCGTCGGCACCGACGGCGGCGACTCGGGCGACTGGACGGACAGCGATCGCACCAAGCTGGTGCCGACGCAGACCTGGATCTGCGCCGAGTTCGAGTTCGACGGGCCGAACAACACCTTCCACGTCTGGTGGGACGACATGGAGCGCCCCATGCTGACCAGCGGCGCCAGCAAGCACGCGATGTTCACCATGCCGGCGTTCACCTCACTCTGGTTCGGCTGGTGGATGTACAACATCGCCGAGCCGCAGGAGATCTGGATCGACGAGATCGCGGTGGACTACAAGCCGATCGGCTGCGCAAGATAACCGGGTCATGCGGCGCGCCGGCGGGACGGTTCGCGGGGCTCTCGCCGCGATCGGTCTCGTGCTGGTGGCGAGCGGCTGCGACTGACGAGCCGCGCGCGCGGCCCCGACGCTGGTATTGTCGGCGCATGTCCGACTTGCGTGTGATCGGCGCCGGCCTCGGCCGGACGGGGACGCATTCATTGAAGCTGGCGCTCGAGCGGCTGCTGGGCGCGCCCTGCTATCACATGGCGGAGGTGTTCAAGCGCCCGCAGGACATCCCGATCTGGCACGCCGCCGCGAAGGGCGAGCCGGTCGACTGGCGCGCGCTGTTCGCGGGCTACGCGGCGGCCGTCGACTGGCCGCCGTCGGCGTTCTGGTCGCAGATCGCCGAGGTGTTCCCGGACGCGATCATCCTGCTGTCGGTGCGCGACGCCGACGCGTGGTGGAAGAGCGCCTCGAGCACCATCTTCGCGACGTATCAACGCGGGCCGAAGCCGGACGACCGTCCCGGCTGGCGGGAGATGATCACCGACCTGTTCGGCAACACCTTCACGCCCGGCTTTCTGGAGGAGGGGCCGGCGAAGGCGGCGTTCGATCGCCACAACGCCGAAGTCCGCAAGCGCGCGCCCGCCAACCGCCTGGTCGAGTGGCGCGCGTCGGACGGGTGGGGGCCGCTGTGCGCGGCGCTGGGCGTCCCGGTGCCCGCCGAGCCCTTCCCGGTGTCGAACACGTCGGAGCAGTTCCGCGCCCGCGCCGGCCTCGACGGCTGACGCGCGTCCGGGCGCGCGAAGAGTTGCGCGCGGGCGATTCCACGTAACCTTCGCTCGCGCCAGAGCATCGAGCCGTCCATGCACAAACGTCTCTCCTCGCTCCTCGCCGCCGCGGTCCTCGTTCTGCTCGTCGTCTTCGCGCCCGCCGGCGTCCGGCTCGCCCAGGGCAAGGCGGTGGGGCCGCCCCAGATCGCCTGGAAGGCGATGAGCTACGAACAGAAGCGGACGTACATGAAGGACGCGGTCGTCCCGACGATGAAGCCGATCTTCCAGGCGTTCGACGGCAAGAAGTTCAAGGTCTTCGACTGCCGGACGTGCCACGGCGACGACGGCGCGGAACGCAAGTTCAAGATGCCGAGCAACGACATCCACCCGCTGCCGAACACGAAAGAAGCGTTCGAGGCCAAGCTGAGGACGGAGCCGACCTGGCCCAGGTGGACGGAGTTCATGGCCCAGAAGGTCGAGCCCGCGATGGGCAAGCTGCTCGACGTGGCGGTCTTCGATCCCAAGAAGCCGGTCGCGGGCACCTTCAGCTGCGCCAACTGCCACAAGCTCGAGGCCGCGAAGCCCTGAGCGCAGCGGCCCCCGCGCCGCCGCCTCAGCCGCGCGTGAAGCGGCGCCAGCTGCCGTCGATCAGCCGTTCGTGCGGCATGAACGCCAGCTTGTATGCCATGGAGTGGTTGTCCCGGATCGCCAGGCCCAGGTAGAGCCAGTCGAGCCCCCAGCGCCTGGCGAGCTCGACCTGCGTCAGGATCGAAAACGTCCCGAGCGACAGCGCGGCGTGGGCCGGATCCCAGAACGTGTAGACGGCGGACAGCGCGCGCGCGCCGCGATCGGTGATGGCCACGCCGGCCAGCTGGCCGGCGACGAGGTAGCGCACCTCGAAGCCCTCCACGCAGGAGAGGGCGAAGGCGCTCTCGTAGCCGGCCATGTCGATCGGCGGCCGGCCGTCGCGATCCAGCCCGCGGCCGCGCTCGTGCGCGCGATAGAGGGCGAGGCGCGCCTCGTCGACCGCGATCGGCCCCAGCTGCACCGTCACGGCGGCGGCCGCCCCGGCGCGCGCCCGCCGCTGAGACCGCGACGGCGCGAACGCGCCGACGTCGAGGCGGATCGGCTCGCAGGCGGCGCAGGCCGGGCACGCCTGGTTGTAGAGGAACGGCCCGGCGCGCCGGTCGCCGTCCGCCAGCCGCTCGTCGAATTCGGCGCCCGAGAGCAGACGGACCGGCGCGCGCAGCGGCTGGCGGGCGCGCCGCCCCGGCAGGTAGGCGCACGCCTCCTCCTCGTCCCGGATCACGATCTCCGGCGGCATGAGGGGCAGCCTGCGTCCCGACACGGCTTCAGTATGGATCGTTTGCCACGGCCTCGAAGTGGTCGAGCAGGCGCCGCGCGTCGGCGGGGCGGTCCCGGCGGGGCGAGACCGCCCGCGCCGCGTCGCGGAGGTCGTCCGGCAGGCCCATCGCGGCGAGCAGTACGTCCACCGCCGGCGCGGCGTCGCGCTGCAGGCGCCGCCGGACGGCCAGCGTCAGCTTCATCTTCAGCGCCGCGAACAGGAAGACGGCGGAGCCGTTCATGTCCGCGATGACGTAGTCGCGCTCGGCGCGCCAGCCGTCGTCGAGGCCCGCGTCGAGGGCGACCATCGCGGGCGCGTCGAGCGCCCGCTCGACGAGGCGAAAGAACCCGACCTGTCCGGCGTGGTGCTCGGGCGCGACGAACTTCTCGAGGTGGCAGAGATCGTGGAGGGCGAAGCTGAGGCCGTCCGGGTGGCGCGGATCGCCGTGTGCGCGCGCCGTCGCGTCCTCCAGCAGGCAGACGCAGCGCCGGCGCCGTGCCTGCAGCGCCAGCAGGCGGCGCGCCGACGGGATCTCGAACAGCAGATCGACCGGCCGCTGGCCCCGATCCCAGGCGAACAAGCCGCGGACCACGTCCTCGGGCACGCCGCGGACGCGCCGTTCCGCGAACGTTCGCAGCGCCGGGCCGGACGTCGCCGCCGGCGCCGCCACCCGCCCGCGCCCCTCGTCCCACAGCCCGCCGCGCGCCGCCCGCACGCGTTCCAGCAGGAAGGCAGCTGTGGTCTCGGCGGCGCTCACGCCCGCATCATCGCCCGACCGGGAGGGAACCGCGATAGCGGAGCCCGTGCGCTCCTACCCCGTCTTCTCTTGAAGGCGAAACCGGGGCGGTTTCCTGCGCCGGCTGCCGCTTGCGGCGACGATGGAGATCTCACCCAGACCCTCGAGGATTTCGAAGTAGAGATGACACTGAGTCTTTTGCATCAAGCAGCGCCTGATGCCGCGCCCCCGTTTCTCGGTGAATACGGGGAAGGACATGGGCGAGGAGCCCATTCGCGCGGCCGCCGCCGCAAACTCGTGCTCGAAGAGGTCAGGGGCCTTGTCGCGGTGTTGACGCCACCACCGCTTGCGCTGTTCGAGCTGCGCCTGTGCTTCCGGCGTGATCCGGACGCGCATCAGATCGCGCGAAGCCGTCGAAGCATCTCCTCGGCCGAGATGCCCTCACCACGCGCGGCCTGCTCCATTCCTCGTTCGATCGATGCGTCGAGCTCGGCGCGCTCCTCGGCCGTCATTTCGTCGCTGTCCGCGACTGCGATCTCGACCTCGGTGCCGTCCGGCAGATCGATGGGCTCGTCGACGACGATTCGCCCGCGCTCGATCCGACCGCGAAGGATGGCCATGCGGAAAAGGATAGCCGATCCTCGCGACGCTGGGCGATATCAGCCATTGCACTAAGATGCCGGCATGGCCGAGCCCGATGATGACGTCTGGATGCTGTGCAGCGCGTGCCGGAGGGCGATCCCGTTCGGGGCCACGCACTGGGTCTGCAGCGTCTCCACCTGCAACCGCGACCGCACGCGGCTGGTGTTCTGCTCCGTCTCCTGCTGGGACTCGCATGTGGCGACGCTCCGCCACCGCGACGCGTGGGCCGTCGAGGCGCGCGCGCCGAGCCGCGGGGAGACGGCACGCCAGGAGATGGTTCGCGACGATCCGCCGCCGCGCGCGCCGGCGCCGGCCCCGCGTCCGTCCGCGCCGGCCGCGCGACCGCCGTCGCCCGTCGCGCCGGCGCCGCCCCGTCCCGCCGGCTCGGGCTCGGTCACGGCGCACGCCGGCGGGCCGGCGCTCTCCAACCACTACGACCACGACGACGTGCTGGTCGTGGTGTCGAAGATCAAGAAGTACATCCGCGACCGCGGCGGCATGAACACCTCGGACGCGGTCGCCGAGGCGCTCGGCGCGCACGTGCGCAAGGTGTGCGACGACGCCATCCGGAACGCCGTGCGCGACGGGCGCAAGACCGTGCTCGATCGCGACGTGCCGCCGGCCTTCCCGCGCTGAGCCGCCGCGCGGCCCGCGGTCAGCCGCCGCCGTCAGCCGCCTTCGTCGGCCCAGGGATCGTCCTTGTGGCGGTCCTTGGGCTTGGGATCGTTGCGCAGGTGCGCCGGCACGTCGGAGTCGTCGGGGACGGTGTTCTCGATCGGCGTGCCCGCGTTGATGTGCATCGCCTTGCGCCCGCCCTTGCGCGGCTTCGAGGCCTCGGCGCACAGCCGGGCCAGCTGCGGGCCGGTGCGCGGCCACAGCCCGTTGCCGACGTCGCTCGCCAGCGCGCTGCGCTCGCCGGAGAACCGGACCGAGGCGATCCGCCGCCCCGTGACGCCGCTGCGGACGTGCACGGTCGCCTGCGAGCGCGGCCCGTCGCCGCCGACGGTGCCCTCGATGTAGGCGGCGAGCCGCAGCGTGGCGGCCATCTCGCGAAATTGCTCGGGGCTGTCGACCGGACGCAGCGACGTCGTCACCTGCAGCCCGCGCGTGCGCAGCGTGCTGACGACGACCTGCTGGACGCGCGCGGCGCCGTCGCCCGTGAACCCGAACACCGCCACCTTGCCGCTGACGGCGGGGCCGCCCGACTTCGCCTTCGAGCCCGAGCCCGAGCCCGCGCTCGCGGCCACCGGGCGCGCCGCCGCGGGCGGCGCGGGTGGCGGCGTCTTGTCCGGCACCAGCACCTTGCCGTGCTTGGCCTTCGCCCAGGTGGCCAGCGTCGGCTTGGGCGCCGGCGCGGCGGTGCCTGCGCGCGGGACGACCCAGACGGCCAGGAGGGCGATGACAAGCAGCAGCGACGGCCGAAGCAAGACCCCGATGATAAACCATTCCTCGATGCCGACGATCTCTCTCAGCCCGGTCACGGAAGCCGAGCGCCCTGCGCTCGACAGCCTGATGCAGCTCTACATCTATGATTGGAGCGAGCTGCGGCCGCTGGACGTCGGCGGCGACGGCCGCTTCCACGGTTATCCGCTCGACGCGTACTGGCAGGACGACTGGCGCCACCCGCTGCTGCTGCGGGTCGACGGCCGACTGGCCGGCTTCGCGCTCGTCACGGCGCGCAGCCACCTGACGGGCGCGCCGGGCGTGTTCGACATGGCGGAGTTCTTCGTCATGCGGAGGTACCGGCGCCAGGGCGTCGGCCTGGCCGCGGCGTCGGCGGCGTTCGATCGCTTCAGGGGCCCCTGGGAGATCCGCCAGCGCGACGAGAACGCCGCCGCCACCGCCTTCTGGCGGCGCGTCGCCGATCGCTACACGGGCGGGCGCTATCGCGACGTGCGCTGGAACGACGGCGCCTGGGTCGGCCCCGTCCAGATGTTCTCGAGCGCGCCCCCGCCTAGCGGCAAGCCTGCAGGATCGTGATCGACCAGGGGGCCGGGTTGTTGCAGTTCGTGCAGAACAGCGCCGCCATCCAGACGCCGTCGCCGCCGATGCCCGGGAAGGCGGCGCCGTTCTTGTCCACCAGCGTGCCGAGATCGATGCTGGCGCCCGACAGCACCTCGCCCGACCACCAGCCGTCGGCGATGTCCTCGAGCGCGAGGAACTGGGGCTCGAGCTCGGTCACCGACGCCGCGGAGAAGTGGGCCACCGCCGCGGAGGTGATCTGGTAGTAGTTGTACGGGTTGCCGATGGCGTTCTTCGTCATCTGGCTCCAGTCGAGCGTCAGCGCGGAGACGCCGGCCGGGACCTCCACGGGCGCGCCCCGCAGCAGATCGACCGCGTATGACAGCCTGGTCGAATCGTTGGTCATCAGCAGCGAGGTGTCGCTCGCGCCGGGGTCGATGTTGAACATCGCCAGCATCCGCGGTCCCTTGCCGACCTCCGTCCCGCTGCTCGCCATGGCGAGGAAGGTGTACTGGTTCTGCGGATAAACGAAGCCCGGATCGGCGGTGTTGAACCGCGACCAGAGCTGGTCCGCGGGGAGCGGGTTGCCGAGCTCGTCGAAGCCGAGCAGGTGCTGTGACGTGTAGGTGCCGTCGGGGAACGTCGTGATCACGCCGGAGTTGGAGGTGAGCGGCAGGTCGTCGGCCTTGAGGGCAGCGCGGATCTTGTCCGGCGTCAGGGCCCAGAGCGAGATCAGGAAGGTGTCGATGTCGGCGGCCGGGTCGACGGGCTTGCCGAAGAAGTCGCGCGTCACCCCGCTCCAGTCGAACACCAGGTCGGTGTTGTCCTTCAGGCGCGCGACCTGGATCGTGAAGTCGTTCGACAGCGTGTAGTTGGTGGCGTCGGTGATGGCGACGCCGGCGGTCGGATCGGCGCAGGCGGCCGACTTGATCGCGGGTGGGCTGCTGCGTGCGCCGCCGCCACATCCCGCCGCGAGCAGCAGCGCGGCCAGCACCGGTGCGTCCGCCGTCTTCATCGGCATCGTGCGCATGCGCATCGTCATTTGTCGAAGGGCGGCGGCGGGCCGTAGAGCGAGGCGCGGTGCTCGGAGTAGCCGACCGCGGTGGTGGTCGTGATCGTGCGCAGCAGCGTGCCGGTGGCGGTGATCTCGTGAAACGCGCCGTTGTCCGAGAAGGTGACGAACAGGTTGCCGTTGGGCAGCTCCTTCACGTCGCCGAAGGTCGTGCTCGCGATGCCGGGGTTGTAGTCGAGCGTCTGGGTCGCCGTCTTGCTCGCGCTGCTGTAGGTGAAGCCGAGCACGTGCGAGTTGCCGCTCATGTTGTTGTTGAAGATCCAGATGTGGTCGCCATGGACGTCGTGGCCGTGCTGCCAGGTCCACTTCATGCTGCTGTAGTCGGTCTGCGTGCCGCCGAACGTCCCGAGCAGCTGACCGCCCGGATAGCTGACCGCCGCGATGGTGTTCGAGAACAGCATCGAGAACGTCACCGCGCCGAGGTCGGGCGAGAAGGCGACGTGGTTCGTGTGCGATTCGCCCTGGCCGGACGTGATCAGCGACGAGAAGTTCGTCGTCTCCTGGTAGATCTTCGTCGAGCTCCCCGTGCTCGGGTCGAGGTCCCAGATCGTCTCGCCGCCGGGGGTGGTGTTGGACATCATGTTGTCCGTCGCGAAGTAGACGACGTGTCCGTTGGGCAGCACGGCGAAGTCGTGGCTGCGGCCCGGCAGCATCCAGGTCTGCTCGGCGCTGGTGCCGTCCATGCCGATCCGGTAGACGACGCCGTTGCTGGCGGCGTTGGCGAAGTTCGCGGCCAGCATGTGCTGCCCGTCGTAGGACATGCGCGCCCGCGAGCAGTTGGTGGCGGAGGTGCCGCTGATGTCGAGCGCCCAGACCAGCGCGCCGTCCTTGTCGATGATGAACGCGACGGTCTTGACCATCGAGCCCGGGATGCCCGGCGATCCGGCGAGGCCGATGCAGTTGACGGTGAACGCGCCGCCCGCGTAGAGCGCCGCGGCGTTCATGTCCTTGACGGTGAAGACCGGCAGCCCGTTGGGCAGATAGCCGGTCTTCACGGTGTGGACGTCGCTGGCGTACTGCTTGCCGCCGCCGCTGGCGTTGATGCGGAAGGAGTAGGTCGTGTTCTGCTTCATCCCGAGCAGCAGCGTCCGGTAGCTCGGCTGGCCGAGGTCGACCGGCGCCTGGAACTCGAAGTTGCTCGCGTCGCGGCCGAACGAGATGGAGGCGCTGTCGATCGAGACGTCGACCGACCAGGTGACGATCGCGACGGTGGCGACCGATTGGCTCAGGGTCACGTTGACGGTGAAGTTCGCGGGGCTGGCGTTCGTGCCGCCCGTTCCGGGCCCGGAGCCGCCCCAGCCGCCGCTGCCGGCGGTTCCCGTCGTGTTCGATGAACCGCCGCCACCGCAAGCCACCAACGACGACAAAAGGCAAAGAGCGATCGCGCCCGGCCAGGCCGAGGCGAACGCGAAGCGGGATGAGTGCATCGGTCTCCTTTCCAGCCCGGCGACAGGACGCCGGGTGGATGTGAGTGCGCTGGAGCACGCTTCGGCGTCAAACCATCGTCAGCCGGAGATCGAAAACCACCGCGACTCGCCGCGGCGTCACGGGACGAAGGACCCTCTCCCTAGCCCTCTCCCCGCGGACGGGGAGAGGGAATAAGAGGCGCGATCAGTCGGACGAGAACACGATGGCCCCGGCGTCGCGCTCGGCGGCCGGGGCGGCGGCGCGCGCCCGCGCCAGGGCCGCCGTCTCCTGCTGGATGCGCGGGAAGGTGTAGCGGACGCGGCCGCGCGCGTCGGGGTCGGCTGCGACGTCGCCCCCGAGCGAGACCAGCTCGCGGTCGAGCATCGCGGCGAGCGCCGGCGTCGGCGCCAGCTCCTCGGGCAGGCGCCCGCCCGCGCCGGCCACGTCGCCCGACGCATCGCAGTTTGCAAAGATCCGTCCGATCAGACGGCGGCGATCGTTGCGGGCGCGGCGGGCGCGCTCGTCGATGCGCCCCTTCACCCAGCGGCCGAACGGCACGGCGAAGAAGACGGCCGAGAACGCCAGCGGGAAATCGAAGAACAGGAAATGCCAGCTGGCCAGCGAGACGTGCAGGCGCGCCTCGAAGGCGGGCACGATCCAGAACGGCGCCAGCAGGTTGAAGCCGTTGAAGACGCCGATGGCGGTGTTCGTCCCCGGCGTGTTGCCCGTCAGCGGCGGCGTCGGCTCGAGACGCTCGGCGGCCCAGCGCGGCGCTGCCACGTGGCCGTGCCCGCCCGCCGTCCGGCGCAGCGCCTTGAACACGTAGACCACCACGCCGTCGTCGGTCACCTCGGGCTCGCCGCCGTAGTCGACCATCAGGCGCGTCGCCTCCTCCTCGGCGCGGGGGAAGCTCCACCCCATCAGACGCACCAGATCGACGGGCGCGATCCGCCCGCGCGCCTCGCGGATGTAGGCGACGATCCGCTTCTCGTCCTCCAGCGCATCGACCTTGGGCGCGGGCGGCCAGAACACGAACGCGAACACGCGCTTGTAGAACGGCACCCGCGGCGCGGCGGCGGCGGGCGGGCCGCGCCGGCCGTAGCGGGCCGGTCCGGGATCGCCGCCCCAGAACCAGAACAGCGGGCCGATGCCGAAGCCGCCGTCGTCGTCGCGGTCGGACGAGCTGCTGCGCGCGAACATGAACGCCACCATCATCGCCACGAACAGCGCGAAGTAGCCGACCAGCGTGGCGACGATGGCGATCTTGAACAGGAACGAGAACCCCTTCCAGAGCGCGGCGCCCACGGCGCCGGCCCGCTCGCGCCACGAGACCGCGTCGCGGCGGGCGAACGTCGGGTCGAACTGATAGAGCAGCTCGCCCTCCGCCGTCGCGCTGAGGTGGCTGCGATACTCCTTGAGCAGCCCGGTCAGCGCCCGTCCCGCCTCGTCCTCGGGCAGGCCGGACGCGACGATCGCGTCCGCGCGCGTGAGCTTGGCGCCGCGCCCGCGCAGGGCGTCCAGCATCACCGCCTTGGCGCGCGGATCTGCATAATGCTTGCGTTCGATCGTCGGAGAGGTGGCCACGATGAGCCCTACTCTACGATCTCGGAGGCCTGGATACCCGAAACGTGCGATTAGACGACCCGTGGCCCGTCCGCCGCGCCCCCGCCGCCAGCGACGCGAGCAGGAGCGCGCGCTGCGGAAGGAGGTCCGGCTGCGGGAAGGGCGGGCGGCCCAGCTGCCCGGCGGCTCAGCCGAGCGGCCCATCGACGTCCCGTCGGCCTCGGTCGTGGAGGGAAAGGCGCGCGCCACGCCCTGCATCCAGTGCGAGGGCGACCTCGAGCTGCGCGGCGACCGCGCCGTCTCCACGGCGCGCGGCGTCCTGCGCGAGCTCGCGCTCGCCTGCCGGCGCTGCCACACGCCGCGCACGCTCTGGTTCCGGATCGTGCCGCCCGCGGCGAACTGATAGAGCGCGCCCCGCAGCGGCCCGGACCTCGCGCCGTCCGCCGCGCCGCCGCCGCGCAGAATCCAGGAGGGCCCGACTCGCCCGACGCCCCCCGCGGCCGCACCTTCGACGGCGGAGGTTTGCACCATGAACAGGCACGTCCGAGGCTTGGGGCTGGTGGTGGCGGTGGCGCTCGGCGCGCTCGCATCCTGCACCACCACATCTTTCAAATCGACCTGGCGGGATCCGACGGCTCAGCCGATCACGCTGCGCGGACAGAAGGTCGCGGTGTTCATGATGTCGCAGAACGAGAGCACGCGGCGGGCGGGCGAGGACATCCTCGCGCGCGAGGTCTCCGCGCACGGCGTGCAGGCGATCCCCGGCTACCAGCTGACGGGCGGACAACCGCCCCGTGATTCGGAGGCGCTCCGGCGCCAGCTCGAGCAGGCCGGCGTCGAGGGGACGGTGATCATGCGCGTGGTCGACCGCCGCCAGGAGGTGAACTACGTCCCCGGCGGGCCCTACTACGGCACGATGTACGGCTACTGGGACTACGGTTGGGGCATGGTGGGGAGCCCCGGCTACCTGCAGACCGACACCATCGTCTCCGTCGAGACGCTGGTCTATTCGGTCAAGCAGGACAAGCTGCTGTGGGGCGGGGTGAGCGAGACGACCGATCCGCAGCACCTCGACGGCATGATCGCGGAGATCGTCAAGGCGGCCGGCAAGGAGATGCGGAAGGCGGGGCTGGTTCAGGGTTAGCCCGCTAGAATGCGGGGATGCCCGACCAGCCCCCCGCCGGACTCGACCCGGGCGACGAGCTGTGTGAGATCGTCCGCTGCGTGCTCGCCGACGTCCCGGTGCGCGTCGTCGCCGCGGTGACCAGCGGCGTGGCGCGCGAGGCCGCGCTCCGTCACGGCGCCGGCGCGGCGGGCGCCGTCGCGCTCGGGCGGGCGCTGACGGCGGGCCTCCTGCTGGCGACGCTGACCAAGGACGACGAGCGCGTGACGTTGCAGGTGCTGGGCGACGGCCCGCTGGGCGGGATCACCGTCGACGCCAGCGGCGCCGGCACCGCCCGCGCCTACGTGAAGCACCCGGGCGCCGGACGGATCGCGGCGGGCGGCACGCGGCCCGGCCTCGGCGCCGCGGTGGGGCGGGCGGGCGTCGTCAGCGTGATCCGGGACGTCGGCCTGCGCGAGGACTTCAGCGGGGCCACCGAAATCCGGAGCGGCGAGATCGACGACGACGTCGAGCGCTACCTGAGCGAGAGCGAGCAGATCGAGAGCGCGCTCGCGTGCGAGGCGAGCCTCGGCGCGGGCGGCGCTGTGGCCAGCGCGGCCGGCGTCCTGGTCCAGGCGCTGCCCGGCAGCGCCGGCGCGAACGAGGTCGCGGCCGCGCGGCGGCTGTTCGCGGAGGGCGCGCTGGCGCGGGTGGTCGAGAGCGGGCGGGCGGTGTCGGGGACCGCGCTGGTCACCGCCGTCTTCGCCGGGCAGCTCGGCGACATCCGCGTGCTCGACCGCCGCCCGGTGCGGTTCTTCTGTCCCTGCTCGCGCGAGCGCGCCGAGGCGTCGCTGGCGATGCTCGGGTCGGCGGATCTGTCGGCGATGATCCTCGACGACGGCAAGGCGGAGGTGACCTGCAACTTCTGCCGCGCGCGCTACGAATTCGACGACAAGGCCCTGGAGCAGATCCGCCGCCGCGCCGCCGGCGCGGACGGACCACCGAGCTGAGCGTCGGGGCTGGCGGCCGAGGCCGGTCAGCGTCGCGGCGCTCTGAACTCCCCGCGCAGCGGACCTTCCTTCATCACGCGCACGAGGGCGTCGGGATAGTTGCCCATCTCGGAGCCAACGTCGTTGCCGGACGCGATCGGCTCGACGAGAAGAACGGCGGCGACGGCGAGGGCTGCGAGCCTCACGACGGATATCTTCGCCCGATCGCAGGTTTTGTGAGCGCCGAAATCGAAAAACTGATGCGGCGGGCGCGGCACGGGCGTCGTTGCGCGGTGCAATCGTGGGTATGTGGCTTGCACGAGGCGACGGGAATGAGATCGCCTTTGATTGCGCTCGCGCTGGTCGCTGGCGCCGCCCTCTCCTGCGACGACAACAGCACTGGCGGCGCCGCCGCCAACAACATTGTCGTCGGGCAATGCTCCTGGCCGTCCAGCCTCGACGACCCGGGCCCGGGCACCTGTCACGCGGCGCGCGCGCTGGTGTCGTGCTACGACGCGGTCGCCGGCGCCACGTGCAGCTGCCCGTCGGAGAGCCCCGACAGCTGCGCGTCGTGCGCCGCCAACTTCTCGGACTGCCACGACGAGTGCGGCGCCAACGAATACGTGGTCAGCTGCGGAGGGTTCGTACCGCCGGACCAGCCGCACCCGCCGGTCCCCGATCCCCCGCCGGGTTGCACGAAGTCGTTCATCAACCCGGGCGGCGGCATTCAGTACTGCTGCCCCTGCCAGTGAGCGGCGGCGCCGCGCTGATCAGCGCCCGGCGCGCGCCAGCACCGACGGCAGCACGCTGGCGGCGCCGTCGACGACGAACTGCACGGCGGTCGCGGCCAGGATCAGCCCCATCACGCGCTGCAGGACGTTCATCCCGGTCCGCCCCAGCCGCCGTTCCACCATCGCGGCGCTGCGCAGGAGCGCGTACGTCGCCAGCGTCGTGAAGACGATGGCCGCGTAGAGGATCGCGTACTGCCAGGCGCGCTCGGCGCGCGAGATCAGCACCATCACCGTCGACGTCGCGCCCGGACCGGCCAGCATCGGAATCGCGAGCGGGAAGATGGAGACGTCGGGGCGATTGACGCCCTCGGCCTCCTCCTCGGGCGACGTGCGCTGCCGCGAGGGCTGGGCGCGCAACATGTCGACGGCCAGCATGAACAGCAGCACGCCGCCGGCGATCCTGAACGCGCCCAGCGAGATGCCCAGGATCCGGAAGATGGCGTCGCCGAGCGCCGCGAACGCCGCCAGCAACACCCCCGACATCAGCGCCGCGCGCAGCGCGGTCCGGCGCCGATGCGCGGCCGAATCGCCCCCCGTCATCGCCAGGAACAGCGGAATGACCCCCGGCGCGTCGACGACGAGCAGCAGCGTCGTCACCGTCGACAGCGTGAAGGCGAGGACGTTGGACCACACGGGCGGGAGCCCGGCATAGCGGTGTTTGGCCCGCAGTGCAAACGTGCACGGACGCGTGGGCCGCTGGTTGCCCCGCCGCCGCCCCGCGGCGCGCGAATTGCTGGCGACGGTCGCGTATTCGGCCGTATCGTACGGCGGACCTCAATCTGGCTGGAGGAGCGCGGCGATGGCGAAGTGCTGGAGGCTGGTAGCTGGTGTTGCGTGGTTCGTCGGCGGGGCGAGCGCCGGTTGCGGCGCGCCGGAGCACGGCGGCGATCCGACGGCGCGCGCCGACGAGCAGACGACGCAAACAACGAAGGGCGGCGCGCTGACCACGTCGCTGTTCCAGCCCTACGTCGCCTACCCGACGGGGTCGTGGCCCGAAGCCGTCGCGATCGGCGATCTCGACGGCGACGGGCGCAACGACGTCGCGCTGCTGACGGCGTTGTTCAGCGACCCCGCCAACGACGACATGGTGCACGTGTTTCTGCAAGATAGCGACGGGAGCCTGAAGCCTCGGGTCAAATACTCGGTGGGCGGGCGCGGGACGTCGATGGACATCGGCGACGTCAACGGCGACGGCCGCGCGGACGTGGTGGTCGGGATCTACGACGCCACTAACTGGATCGCCGTGCTGCTCCAGAACGCGGCGGGGACGCTCGATCCGATGGTCGCTTACCCGACCCCGAACTCGGTGCAGGTGAAGATCGGAGACTTCAACGGCGATGGGCGCCTGGACGTCGCGGGCCTCGGGACGGGCCTCGACCTATTTCTGCAGACCGAGACCGGTGCGCTGGCGCCGCCGGTCACTTACGCTGTTCCGGACGGCGGGGGCCGGCTCGACGCGCGCGACATGGATGGCGACGGCCGGACGGACGTGGACCTGGTGCTCAGCAGCCGCATCGCCGTTCTACTCCAGGCTCCGGACGGTACGCTCGGAGCGGCGACGTCGTATTCGTTGACCGGCAACATCAGCGGTAGCGCCGGTATCGCCGTCGGCGACACGAACAGCGATGGCCGCACGGATGTCGTCGTCAGCTACGGCAGCGGCACGTACACGTCGTTCATCGCGCGGTTTCTGCAGAACTCCGGCGGCACATTCGATCCGCCCGTGTCGTCTCCATCCTACAATAGCCCGTCGACGATCGTTCTCGGCGATCTGGACGCGGACGGTCGCAAGGACGTGCTGGTCGCGCACGGCGGCTGGATGCGGCTCGGCGTCTACCGCCAGTCTGCTTCCGGCGGCCTCTCCAGCGAGGAACTGTACGCGATTCCGTACGCGAGCAATTACCTGGCCCAGGCTCTGGCGGTGGGAGACATCAACAGCGACGGCCGGCTCGACGCGCTGATCGCCGACTACAACAACGGGCTGGTCGTTCTCCGGCACGTCAATGAGGCGCTGTCGGTGGCGATCTCGCCCCCGGCGCCTGGAACCCTCGCGTACGTCGGCATGCCGCTCACCGTCGGCTGGACCGTGGGCGACGCCACCGCGGTCGCCGGCTTCGACCTCTCCATGTCGTTCAACAGCGGCACCAGCTACACGCCGATCGCCGGTTGCACGGGGCTTCCCGCGACCGCGCGCTCCTGTTCCTGGACACCGACGTCGGCGTTTTTCGCCCTCGTCCGGGTCACGGCTCACGACAGCGCTGCAAACACCGCGTTCTCGGAGGCCACCTTCAATGCGGTCGTGCCGTCGATCAATATCTCGCAGCCGACGAGTCCGCAGTACGTCGGCGTGCCGACGACAATCTCCTGGTATCACAACCTGCCGCCGAGCGGCACCGTGCGCGTCGAGCTCAGTCGTGACGGCGGCGCTTCCTACGAGACGCTGGCCGATGCGGCCCCGATTTCGACGAGCGGTGGCGTCACCGGGAGCATTCCGTGGACCGCCGCCGGACCGGCCACCAGCGCGCTCCTGCGCGTGACGTCGAACGGCCCCGTGGCCGCGAGCGCCACCACTTCCAGTTTTTCGATCATCGCGCCGGTCGTGACGGTCACCGCGCCGGCGGCGGGCGCGACCGCGTACACGACGTCGTCACTCTCGGTCGCATGGACGACAAACGTCAGCGGGGTGAACTTCGTCCGCATCGACCTCAGTCGGGACGGAGGCGCGACTTTCCAGTCCATCACGGCGTCGGCGCCGAACATCGGCACCTTCTCGGGATTCTTGCCTTCGGGTCCCGCGAGCACGAATGCGGTTGTGCGCGTCACGACCAACGGATCGGTGGTCGTGGCGGGCACGAGTGGGTCCTTCACGCTCGTCCAACCGACGGCGGCGGTCAGCAGTCCGCCGGCGGGCGTGGTCGCGTACGTGGGGGCGCCGCTGGCGATTGCCTGGACGACCAACTTGCCCGCGACGAATCTGGTGACC